>NZ_JBICYR010000007.1:337850-358197 GCF_043201175.1 Streptomyces sp. NPDC048337 | reverse complement strand
TTTTGGCACGCTGTTGAGTTCTCAAGGAACGGACGCTTCCTTCGTACTCACCCTCGCGGGCTTTCCTCCGGGCTTTCGTTCTGTGTTCTTGCGTTCCCGACTCTATCAGACTCTTGCGGGCCTGACCCCCAGTCAGCGGGGTTTGTCTTCCGGGCTGTTGGGCCCTTCCGACTCCTGAACTCTAGTGGATTTCCCCGGCGATTCATAATCGCGTCTTCGGAAATGAATTCGAGCATGCCGAATTCGCTCCCGATGGGAGATCGTGCTGAGTTGGGTGCCGCAACGAGGCGGCGGGATTTGTTGTCGCCGAAACCAACCGGCTCTGGGACAACTCGAAGAACCTTACGGATCCGTGGAGGGTGTGTCAACCCCACTGGTCACGACGGGTCAGTGGGGGGACTGGAGGTCCTCCACGCGGTCCAGCAGGCGGGTCAGCATGTCGCCCAGCACCCCGCGTTCCGCGGTGGAGAGGTCCTGGAGGAGGTCCTCCTCGAAGACCGTGGCCGCGCGCATCGCGTCCAGCCACTTGCTGCGGCCCTCGTCGGTGAGCTCCACGATCACGCGGACCCGGTTGGTCTCGTCCCGCTCACGGGTGACCAGTCCTTCCGCCGTCATGCGGTCGATCCGGTGGGTCATCGCGGCCGGCGTGAGGCCCAGCTGCTTCGCGAGTTCGCTCGGGCCCATCCGGTACGGGGCGCCCGCGATGACGAGGGCCTTGAGGACCTCCCACTCGGCGTTGCTGATGCCCAGGGCCGCCGTCTGGCGTCCGTACGCGACGTTCATGCGGCGGTTCAGGCGGCTGAGAGCCGAGACCACCTTCTCGACCTGGGGGTCGAGGTCCTGGAACTCGCGCTGGTAGACGGCGATCTGCTCATCGAGGCTCGGCTCGTGGACGGGCGTGGTGCCGTCGGGGGTGTCACCCATGGTTCGAAGTATGGCACGAGACCGTTGGCGTCTAACTCCTTCGGTGTGTAGAGTTAAGGATCGAAGTTTAGGTGTGAAGTTCTGAAGTCTTCAGTCTTCGGTCTCAAAGGCAGGTGAGAAGTGACCAAGGTGATGGGCGCTGCGATGCGGCGGATCCAGGCCGGCAACGCGCTGACCGCGTTCGGCATCGGTTTCACGGTTCCGTTCCTCTACATCTACGTGGCGCAGGTGCGAGGTCTGGGCTCCATGGCCGCCACGAGTGCGTTCGTGGCGTTCGCCCTGGGTGCTCTCATCGCGCTGCCCTTCACCGGTCGGGTCATCGACCGCCGCGGTCCCGTGCCCGTGGTGATGGGGGCCGCTGTGGCGGCTTCGGCCGGGGCGCTCTCGCTCGGGCTGTCCACCGGCGTCGTGCCCATCCTGCTGTCCTCCCTGGCGCTGGGCGCCGGGCAGGCCGTGATGCAGCCGGCCCTGGCCACGATGATCGTGTGGTGCTCCACGCCGGCGACCCGGACCCGGTCCTTCGCCATGCAGTTCTTCATGCAGAACCTGGGTCTGGGCATCGGCGGTCTCATCGGCGGCCAGATCGTCGACGAGAGCCGGCCCGGCAGCTTCGTCCTGCTGTTCGGCATCGAGGCCGTGATGTTCCTGGTGCTGGCGGGGATCATCGCCACCGTGCGGATGCCGCACGTGCCCAGCATCAAGGGCGCGATGCCGAAGGACCCGTCCCGGGCGGGTGGCAGCGGCTGGAAGGGGCTGCTCCGGCACAAGGCCATGGTGCAGCTGTGCGTCCTGGGCTTCGTGCTCTTCTTCGCCTGCTACGGACAGTTCGAGTCGGGTCTGGCCGCCTTCGGTACCGAGGCCGCCCGGATCTCGCCCTCCACGCTCGGGTTCGCGCTGGCCGCCAACACCGGTGCGATCGTCGTCGCCCAGTTCGTGGTGCTGCGGCTCGTCGAGAAGCGGCGCCGGTCGCGGGTCATCGCGCTGGTCGGACTGATCTGGACCGTGGCGTGGGTCATCGCCGGGTTCTCGGGGCTGGGGCACGGCAGCGCGATGATGGCCGCCGCCGCGTTCATCACCACGTACGCGCTCTTCGGCATCGGCGAGGCCATGCTGTCGCCGACCCTGGCCCCGCTGGTGGCCGACCTGGCTCCGGAGGGTTCCGTGGGCCAGTACAACTCGGCCTTCGCGCTGGTCAAGCAGATGGCGCTGGCACTCGGGCCGCTCGGTGTGCCGCTGGGCGCGGGGATTCCGATGCTCTACATCGGGGTGTTCGTGCTCGTCTCGCTAGGGATCGCCTGGCTGGCGCTGCGGCTCGGTGGGCAGCTGAGCCCGGTGCAGGACAACCCGTCGCTGGTGAGCAGCAGGGTCGTGGCGCAGGGGCGGGCGAACGGGGCCAAGGTCTCCGAGTCCGTGGCCGCGTAGTACGGAGGCGGTCGCATGCGGAAGGCCCCGGTCCACCTGGACCGGGGCCTTCGGCGTGTGCGGTTACTTGTCCGGCAGGGCGAACTCGCACCAGACGGCCTTGCCACCGCCCGGGGTGCGGCGGGAGCCCCAGGACGAGGCGATGGTGGCGACGATCGAGATGCCGCGGCCCGTCTCGTCGGCCGGTTCGGCGCGGCGTCGGCGCGGCAGGTGGTCGTCGCCGTCGGTGACCTCGATGATCAGGCGGCGGTCGGTGCGGCGCAGGCGCAGGCGCATGGGCGGGGTGCCGTGCTGGAGGGAGTTCGCGACGAGCTCGCTGGCGGCCAGGACGCCGAGGTCGCAGAGCTCGACCGGGAAGCGCCAGGAGGCGAGGACGCCCTGGGCGAAGGCGCGGGCGCGCGGGGCCGCCTCGATGCCGCCGAGGAGTTCCAGGGCGGCGTTGTGGAAGAGCTCGGCGTCCGCGCCGGTGCGGGCGGGCTGCTGGAGGACCATCACGGCGACGTCGTCGTCGTGGTCGGCGTCCACGCCGAGGGCGCGCATGAGGCGGTCGCAGATGACGGCCGGGGTGCCCTGGGCGCCGGAGAGGGCGCGTTCCAGGGCGGCGACGCCCTCGTCGATGTCCTCGCCGCGGCGTTCGACCAGGCCGTCGGTGTAGAGGACGGCGGTGGAGCCGGGGCCGAGGGCGATGGTGCCCGAGGTGTGGAGCCAGCCGCCGGTGCCGAGCGGCGGGCCGGTGGGGTCGGCGGCTCTGCGTACGGTGCCGTCCTCGTCGCGGACGAGGATCGGGAGGTGGCCGGCGGAGGCGTAGGCGAGCAGGCCCTCGTTGGGGTCGTGGACGGCGTAGACGCAGGTGGCGATCTGGCTGGCGTCGATTTCGGCGGCGAGGCCGTCGAGGAGTTGCAGGACCTCGTGGGGTGGGAGGTCGAGGCGGGCGTACGCGCGGACGGCGGTGCGGAGCTGGCCCATGACGGCGGCGGCGCGGACCCCGCGGCCCATGACGTCGCCGATGACGAGGGCGGTGCGGCCGGCGCCGAGGGTGATGACGTCGTACCAGTCGCCGCCGACGGCCGCTTCGGTGCCGCCGGGCTGGTAGGTGGCGGCGACGCGCAGGTCGTCGGGCTGTTCGAGTTCCTGGGGGAGGAGGGAGCGCTGGAGGGTGACGGCGGCCTCGCGCTGGCGGCGTTCGCTGGCGCGGAGCCGGTCGACGGCTTCGGCGTGGTCGGTGACGTCGGCGAGGTGGATCAGGATCCCGGTGTGGTGGGGGTCCGGGTCGCTCTCGCTGTCGGTCTTGGGGAATTCGACGGGGGTGCAGGTGACCGTGTACGAGCTGGTGCCGCCCGGTGCGGTGCGGTTCTTGGCGGTACGGGGCCTGCCGCTGCGCTGGACCTGGTCGAGGAGCGGGAGCAGGCCGAGGTCGCCGAGCTCGGGGAGGGCCTCGTGGGCGGGTGCGCCGGGGGTGCGGGCGCCGAAGCCGGCGGTGTAGGCGTCGTTGACGTAGGCGACGCGGTGCTCGGGGCCGTGGACGAGGGCGACCAGGGCCGGGAGCCGGCCGAGGACCTCGCGTACGGAGAGCTCGTCGAGGGAGGGCACCGCGGCGAGGACGCCCGTACGGGGAGCGGTGGCGGTGTCGGCGCCCGTGGCGGTCGCGGCGGCCTGGGTGGTGCCGGTGCCGGAGACCGTGGGGTCGGCCGGGCTGCCGTCCGCGGGGGGCGTGGACCGCTCGGTTCCGGGGTCGGCGCGGCCGCCGCGGGCTGCCGGGACGGAGCCTTCGCCCCGCTTGGCCTGGGCGGCGGCGTGTTCGGTCCGGGCGGCGGCGCGGCGCTGCGTTCCGGGAAACCGGGCGCTCCAGCGCGTGAAGTTCACTGCGTTCAAGCCTCGTGGTGTCGCAAGTGGTCGCTGTATCCCCCCGGCTGCCGCCGGGAGGTGCCCCCAGTAGCGGTCGCTGACGGGACGATGTGACTCTGTGCAGGTGTGAGCACACCTATGGTCACACGTCCAGTGTGGCCGACCGCACTGACAGCGTCAGCCCTGGCTGTCCTGCGGGGGGTTGGAGGTGGGGTTCGGGGGAGGGGCCTTGTGGCCGCCACCTGCGGCCAGTTCGAATTCTGCCCTGGGGTGTTCGAGGGATCCCAGGGAGACGATCTCGCGTTTGAAGAGGCCCGAGAGGGTCCATTCTGCGAGGACCCGCATCTTGCGGTTGAAGGTGGGGACGCGGCTGAGGTGGTAGGCGCGGTGCATGAGCCAGGCGGGGTAGCCCTTGAGCTTGCGGCCGTAGACGTGCGCGACGCCCTTGTGGAGGCCGAGGGAGGCGACGGAGCCCGCGTACTTGTGGGCGTACTCGGTGAGGACCTCGTCGCGCAGGGCGTGGACGAGGTTGTCGGCGAGGGCCTTGGCCTGGCGCAGGGCGTGCTGGGCGTTGGGGGCGCATTCGCGGCCCGGCTCGGGGGCCGTGATGTCGGGTACGGCGGCGGCGTCGCCGGCGGCCCAGGCGTGCTCGACTCCCTCGATGGTGAGGAAGGAGGTGCAGGCGAGGCGGCCGCGTTCGTTCTTGGGCAGGTCGGTGGCGGCCAGGATCGGGTGCGGTTTGACGCCGGCGGTCCAGACGACGGTGCGGGTGGGGAAGCGGGCGCCGTCGCTGAGGACGGCGACGCGGTCCTCGCAGGATTCGAGCCGGGTTTCGAGGCGGAGGTCGATGTTGCGGCGGCGCAGTTCCCGGATGGTGTAGACGCCCATCTCGGGGCCGACCTCGGGGAGGATCCGGTCGCTGGCCTCGACCAGGACCCACTTCATGTCCTCTGGCTTGATGTTGTGGTAGTACCGCGCGGCGTAGCGGGCCATGTCCTCGAGCTCGCCGAGGGCTTCGACGCCCGCGTATCCGCCGCCGACGAAGACGAAGGTGAGGGCGGCGTCGCGGAGGGCGGGGTCGCGGGTGGAGGAGGCGATGTCCATCTGTTCGATGACGTGGTTGCGCAGGCCGATGGCTTCTTCGACCGTCTTGAACCCGATGCCGTAGTCGGCGAGTCCCGGGATGGGGAGGGTGCGGGAGACGGACCCTGGGGCGAGGACGAGTTCGTCGTACTCGATCTCCTGCGGACCGGTGCCCTCCTCGGCGGTGGCGAGGGTGGAGACGGTCGCGGTGCGTTTGGCGTGGTCGATGCGCTGGGCCTCGCCGATGACGATGCGGCATGTGCCGAGGACGCGGCGCAGCGGGACGACGACGTGGCGGGGGGAGATCGAGCCCGCGGCTGCTTCGGGGAGGAAGGGCTGGTACGTCATGTACGGCTCGGGGGTGACCACCGTGACCTCGGCTTCGCCGGATCTCAGCTTTCGCTGGAGCCGGAGTGCCGTGTACATGCCGACGTAGCCGCCGCCGACGACCAGGATGCGCGTGCGGGGCGGGGTACCGGGGGCCGCGCCCCGGGAGTTAGCAGCCTTCACCACCCCATGACGCAACGTGGCCGGGAGTTTGTCCACAGGCCCGACAAATTGTGTGACCGGTGGTGGGGGTGGGGCGGGGTGGAAGCGGACCTTGGGCGGAAGCAGAAAACTGCAGGTCAGAGGGTGCGGAATGAGTGATTCCGAGGAGGCGGAACGGAAAAGTGGGGGCGAATGCTCCGATCGGGCGGTGCTCCGTCCGGGGCTGCCTCTTCTGAATTGACTCTGGCTCAACTATGTTCGTATCTCGTCGAGGAGTAGAACCGGGCCCAGATGACCGTGGCCCCCTCGACGTGAAGGCGGGGAGTGTCTCCGGGGGGAGACAAATGATTACCGGGGGAAACATATGAACATTTCCGATTTCCATGGTTCTGCGACCGCACTCTCGGTCGAGAACAACGGGCGCGGTATCGCGGGCGGCACCACGCACGGCGTGGGCCGGTCCACGCCGCTGCGCGTCGATGCCCAGCGCAATCTGGAGCACGTCCTGCGAGCGGCCCGCGAGGTCTTCGGCGAGCTGGGCTACGGGGCTCCGATGGAGGACGTCGCGCGGCGTGCGCGGGTCGGTGTCGGGACGGTGTACCGGCGGTTCCCGAGCAAGGACGTGCTGGTCCGACGGATAGCCGAGGAGGAGACCGCCCGGCTGACCGAGCAGGCCAGGACCGCGCTGGGCCAGGAGGAGGAGCCGTGGCAGGCGCTGTCGCGCTTCCTGCGCACCTCCGTGGCCTCGGGTGCCGGGCGGCTGCTGCCGCCGCAGGTCCTCCGGGTCGGTTCGGCGAGCGAGGACGGCGTCGAGGAGGCGGAGGCCGCGCGGGTTCCGCACCAGCGCCAGGCCGTCGCGGCGGGCGCGGCTCCCGAGCTGCGGGTCGTGGGCGCGCGGGCGCCGATCGAGGACGAGCCCTCGGACGACGCCGGCGCGGGTGCGCTGCTGGAGGTCGTCGGACGGCTGGTGGACCGCGCCCGGGAGGCCGGTGAGCTGCGTGCGGACGTCACGGTGGCCGATGTGCTGCTCGTGATAGCGACGGCGGCGCCCGCGCTGCCCGACCCGGCGCAGCAGGCGGCGGCTTCGACGCGGCTGCTGGACATCCTGCTCGAAGGGCTGCGCTCCCGGACGGCGTGATCGCACGGCGCGTGCGGCGGGTTCGTCAGTACGGCGATCCGTCGAATTGTGCCCGGATGAGTGGAAGGTGAGCAGACGGCTCCGGCGCGCGCCCTCCGTGTGACACGCTTGATCGGTGGACCGGTTGAGTGTGTCGTGCGGGGGCTGCCGCGATGGGCGTTGACGGGCGGGAAGAGTCACTCGGAGGTGCCGGCGAGGTCGAGGCGGGCAGCCTGCCCGCCCGTCAGGTGCCGGCCCAGCGCGAGCCCGGCGGGCGCCATGCCCTGGGCTCGGGCGCCGGGGGCGATCTGCCGCCGTCCGACGGTGACTTGGTCGCCCGGATGCGGGCCGGTGACGACGGTGCGTACGAGGAGCTGTTCCGCCGTCACGCCGATGCCGTACGGCGCTACGCGCGGACCTGCTGCCGGGACGGGCACACCGCCGACGACCTGACCGCCGAGGTGTTCGCGCGGACGCTTCAGGCGGTACGGGGCGGGGCCGGGCCGGACCAGTCTGTGCGGGCCTATCTGCTCACCACCGTGCGCAGGGTCGCCGCGGCCTGGGCGAAGACCGCCCGGCGGGAACATCTCGTCGAGGACTTCGCCGTGTTCGCGGAGCAGGCGGCCACGGGTACGGAGGGTGGCGGCGGGCTGTCCGGCCTGTCCGGGGACGACACGCTCGAACTGGGCGCGGATGTCCGGGCGATGCACGAGGCGGAGCAGTCCCTCGCCATGCAGGCCTTCCGGAGTCTGCCCGAGCGGTGGCAGGCCGTGCTGTGGCACACCACCGTCGAGGAGGCCTCGCCGAGTGCGATCGCGCCGCTGTTCGGGCTGAGTGCCAACGCGACGGCGGTGCTGGCCAGTCGTGCCCGCGAGGGGCTCAAGCAGGCGTATCTGCAGGCCCATGTGAGTTCGGCGCTGAGTGAGGGCGGCGACTGCGCGCGGTACGCGGACCGGTTGGGCGCCTATGCGCGCGGCGGGCTGCGGATGCGGGCGGAGCGGGGGCTGCGCAAGCACCTGGAGGAGTGCGCGAAGTGCCGGCTGGCCGCCGGGGAGCTCAAGGACGTCAACGCGGGCATTCCCGCGCTGCTTCCGGTCGCGGTCATCGGGTGGTTCGCCGCCGGGTACGCGGCCAAGGCGGCCGGGGTGGTGGCCGGCGGGGCCGTCGCCGCGGGTGGGGCCGGGGCCGCGGCGGCTGCCGCCGGCGGGTCGACCGCGGGGGCCGGTGCCGCGGGTGGCGCTGCGGGTGCCGCCGGTGGTGCGGCTGGTGGTGCTGCCGGGGCCGGGGCTGCCGGTGGGGCCGGGTCGGGGGCCGGGGCCGGGGGTGCCCTGGTGTCCGAGGGGCTCGGGCTGCCCGCCAAGGCGGCCATCGCCGCCGGGTTGGCGGTCGCCGCGGCCGCCGGGGTGGTGTTCGCGCTCGCCGGGGACGACACCGAGCCGCAGGTCCAGGCGAAGCCCACCCCCCGTGCGGTGGCGCCGGTGGTGCCCGATGCTCCCGCCTCGCCGACGCCGGAGCCGAGCCCGCCCTGGGAGGAACCGCCGCCCGCGCAGGGATCCGTAGCGCCGCGGCCGACCGGGACCCCGTCGGCGCCGGCCTCCGCCGCTCCCCCGGCGCCCACGCACGCGCCGTCCGCGTCCCCCTCTCCTTCGCCGAGTCGCGAGGGGCCCTCGCCGTCGCCCAGTCCGTCCCCGGTCAAGCCCTCGCCGAAGCCGACGCCGCCGCCCAAACCGCCGCAGGGGTACCAGTTGGCCCGGCTCGACCACTCGGCGTACGGGGACCACAGCGAGCCGGAGCTCCAGACCTGGCGCAGCAGCTGGGTGTGGCAGCGCTGGGGGCTGGAGGTGGGCGACCGGCGGTTCGGGAACGGGATCACGGTGAACTCCCGTTCTTCCGTGGAGATCACCCTGAACCGGCAGTGCACCGCCTTCTCGGCGAAGGCCGGGGTCGACGGGCTGTCCCTGTGGACCGACGGCGCGGTGCGGTTCTCCGTGTACGCCGACGGGCAGCGGCTGTGGCAGTCCGCCGCCCTCGGGTACGGGGATGCGCCCGCGTCCGTGGACATCCCCCTCTCGGGGCGCAAGACGCTGCGGCTGGTGGTGGAGCGGGCCGGGGCCGGCCGGCTGCCCACGCTCGCGAGCTGGGCCGACTCGGTGATCAGCTGCCGGTGACGATCCGGAGCTGATCAGCCGGCCGTGAGTGCCGTCGCGAGGGCGGCCGGGTCGAGCTCGGTGCCCGCGGCCTCCTCCCGGCTGTGGCGGGCCGGGCCGAGCAGGGCGCGGGTGCGGGCCGGGAGCCCGGCCACAGCGGCCTCCTCGGGCACCGAGCGCGGATTTCCCGCGCGCCAGGCGGTGGCCGCCGCGAGGGCCCGTACGGCCTCTGCCGGACGGTCGGCGTCGGCGAGCATCACGGCCGCCGCTTCCGCCATGCCGGCCAGGAAGCGCTCTGCGCACTGTGCGGCGACGGCTTCCGCGAAGGCGGGAGTGATCGCCGCCAAACCGGCTTCCGGGCCCTGCTCACGGGCGGTGAGGACGGCTTCGATGGTGGCCAGCCCGGCGTTGAGCTGTGCGGGCACGGCGATCCGCGCGGCCTCGGCGCGGGCCCGCCCGCACTCGTCCCACGCGCGGGCGGTGTCGCCGCGCTGGAGGGCGAGCAGCGCCGAGAGGAGCCGGGCGAAACTGCTGACGTCGTACACCCCGCCGAAGCGGTCGGCCTCGGCGTCGGCTTCCGCGAGGAGCCGCTCGGCGCCGTCGAAGTCCCCGGCGCAGAAGTCGGTCTCGGCGATCCGCGCGATGGCGAAGGGCGCCTCGACGTAGGCTCCGACCTCGCGGGCGAGGCGCAGGCACTCCTCGTATTCGGCGCGCGCGACGTCGTACCGGCCGCGCGAGATGGCGACCTCTCCCGCGGCGCTGGCCACCTGGGCGCGGGCCCAGCGGTCACCGACGCGTTGGGCGATCTCGTGCAGTTCGGCGAGGTCGGCGTCGACGGTGGGCAGGCCGCCGGTGACGTCGATGGCGACGTGCGTGCGGAGCATGAGGGTGATGCCGAGTTCCCAGTCGCCCCCGTGGCGACGGCAGTTGGCGACCGACTCGTCGAGGTTGGCGTGGAACTCCAGGGCGTCTCCGGTGAGGAAGGCGGTCGCCGGCCAGAGCATGCCGGGGAAGGTGACGGCCTCGGGGGAGTCGCCGTGCCGGAAGGCCCGCTTGATGCGCTCGGCGAGGGCCTGGTACTCGGGGGTGCGGAACTTCTCGGCGCCGTCGCTCTCGGCGAGCAGGAACATGCGGAGGACCTGGAGGCGCATGGAGCACAAGTACGCGGGTGAGCCCTCGGGCGGGTCCGCGGGGGTGAGGGCGAGGGCCCGGGTGGTCCACTCGGCGCCCTCGGTGCGGTAGTTGCGCAGCCACCAGAACCAGCCGAGGGCGAGAACGAGGCGCTGGGCGGCGTGCGGGTGGGCGCCGGGGGCGGGTGCGGGGTCCTCGGCGGTCGTGGTGGTGTGGAGGGCGGCGCGGAGGTTGTCGAGCTCGGTCTCGACGCGCCGGATCCAGGGAAGCTGGGCAGCGGAGCGGATCAGGGGTTCGGCTTCCTCGGCGAAGGCGAGGTAGTGGGCGGCGTGGCGACGGGCGGCGGTCCGGGCGTCGGCGGGGTGGGCGGCGGCGCGCTCGGTGGCGTACTCGTGGATGGTTTCGAGCATGCGGTAGCGCATGCCGTGGCCCTCCGGGTGGTCGGCGTCGTCCGGTTCCGCCAGGACGAGGGACTTGTCCACGAGGGAGCCGAGTACGTCCGCGCCCTCGTACGGGAGGTCCGCGCAGACGGCTTCGGCCGCGGCGAGGTCCCAGCCGCCGGCGAAGACGGACAGTCGCCGCAGTACCGCGCGCTCGGGCTCGTCCAGCAACTCCCAGGACCAGTCGACGACGGCGCGCAGGGTCTGCTGGCGGGGCAGGACGGTCCGGGAGCCGCTGGTCAGGAGCCGGAAGCGGTCGTCGAGCCGGTCGGCGATCTGGCGCGGGGTGAGCAGGCGCAGGCGGGCTGCGGCCAGCTCGATCGCGAGGGGCAGGCCGTCGAGGCGGGCGCAGATCTCGGCGATGGCGGCCGGGTCCTCGTCGGGGCTGAAGCCGGGGCGGGCGGAGGCGCCTCGGTCGGCGAAGAGGCGGTGGGCGGGGTCGGGAGGCAGGGGCTCGACGGGGCGGACGCTCTCGCCGGGGACGCCGAGGGGTTCGCGGCTGGTGGCCAGGATCCGCACGCCGGGGCAGCGGGTGAGGAGCAGCTCGGCGAGCTCGGCGGCGGCGCCGATGACGTGTTCGCAGTTGTCGAGGACGAGGAGCAGGCGGCGGTGCGCGCAGTGTTCGACGAGCCGGGTGGCGGGGTCGGCGGTGGCGGTGTTGTCGCGGGCGACCAGGGAGTTCTCGCGCAGGCCGAGGGCGCTGAGGACCGCCCCGGGGACGGCGGCGGGGTGGTCGAGGCGGGCGAGTTCGACGATCCAGCCGGCTTCGGGGTGGTCGGCGGCCGCGTGCTCGGCGAGGCGGGTCTTACCGGAACCGCCGGGGCCGGTGAGGGTGATGAGGCGCAGGCGGGCCAGGTCGGCGTGGAGGGCGGCCAGTTCGGGCTCGCGGCCGACGAAGGAGGTGAGGCGGGGCCGCAGATTGCCGCGTGCCTCCGGCGGGGGTTGACGGTCGGGGTGGGGGTCCCGGGGCGGGTTGAGGAGTTCCGCGTGGAGGGTGCGCAGTTCCGGGCCCGGGTCGGTGCCCAGGGCGTCGGCGAGGGTGCGGCGGGCGCGCTCGTAGGCGGCGAGGGCGTCGGCGGTGCGGCCCGCGGCGCGCAGGGCTCGGAGGTGTTGCGCGCGCAGTGGTTCGTCGTACGGGTTCTCGTGGATCAGCGCTTCGAGCTCGGGCAGGAGTGCCGCCGGTGCGGAGGCACCGCTGCGCAGGTCGGCCTCGATGCGGTCGCGGAGGGCGGTGCCGCGTCGGGCCTCGGGGCCGGCGGCGTGGGCGCCGCGGCCGGGCTCGGGCAGGTCGGCGAGGGCCGGTCCGCGCCACAGGGCGAGCGCGGTGCGCAGGGTGCGGGCGGCGGCCGCGGGATCGGCGGCCAGCTCCTGGGCGCCGCGGGCGGCCAGCCGGGTGAAGCGGTGCAGGTCGATGTCGTCGCGCTCGGCCGCTAGGCGGTAGCCGCCGGCGGGGTCGGCGCGGACGGTGTCGCGGCCGCCGAGGGCGCGGCGGAGCCGGGCGACCAGGGCCTGGAGGGCGGCGGGGGCGTCGAGGGGCGGTTCGTCGCCCCAGACGTCGACGACGAGGACGGCGACGGAGGCCGGCCCGCCGGCGCGCAGGGCCAGGGCCGCGAGGAGTGCGCGCAGGCGGGCGCCGCCTATCGGGAGGGGGGCGCCGGTCTCGTCGCGTGCCTCGGTGACGCCGAGGATCAGATACCGCACCTGCCGATTCTGCCTGGTCCGCCCGGGGGCGGCAGGGGATTTCCGGGGGCGCCCGCGCCCGGCTCAGGTGATCGAGGTGTCGCCGTTCGCTTCGAGGAGGGTGCGCAGGGCGCCCGCGACGGCGGTGCAGGTGGCGGGGTCCAGCGGGGCGAGGAGTTCCGCGTAATGGCGCAGGTGGTCGGCCATCAGGGCCTCGGTGAGCCCCAGGCTGTGCTCGGTCAGCCGGATCCGGACCGAGCGGCGGTCCTGGCCGTCGCGGATCCGCTCGACCAGGCCCTTGGCCTCCATGCGGTCGATGCGGTTGGTGATCGCGCCCGAGGTCACCATGGCGGCGGGGATGAGGGCGCCGGCGGTCAGCGCGTACGGGGGGCCGGAGCGGCGGAGGGTGAAGAGGATGTCGACCTCGCCCACCTCCAGGTCGCGTTCGGCCGCGAAGGCCTTGAGCTGCTTCTCGATGATCCGGTTCATGCGCTGGATGCGGGCCAGGACCTCGACGGCCCACATGCCTTCCGCCAGGTCGGGGCGCTCGACCTGCCACTGGTCGACGATCGCGTCCACTGCGTCGCTCATCCCGTTTCCTCTTTCGCTTCCGTTCCGTACCCGTCGCGCCGCTCGCCGCCACCCAGGATATCTCAACGTTGAGACACTTGACGTTGAGAGGAGTGAATGTTTTTATCTCAACGTTGAGATTATGAAGCTTGAGATGGATCGGGGCGGGGACACCATGAGCACGACCATGAGCACGACCACGCGCACGGGCGTGAACACGAGCACCAACGCGACGACGGCCACCACGAAGGCCACGGCCACGGCCACGGCCGGCCAGCCCTCCGTCCCCGTGTTCTGGCTGGCCCTGCTCGCCACCCCCGTGGCCGCCGCCGCCAACGCCCCCGTCCTGATCCTTCCCGACATGGCCCGCTCCCTCGGCGTGGCCACCTCCACCGCCGCCTGGCTCGTCACCTCCTTCGCCGGGGCCATGGCCGTCGGCATCCCCCTGCTGGCCGGGCTGCTCCGCCGCCGCGGGCTGCGCCCGACCCTCCGGCTGAGCGGCGCCCTCCTGCTGCTCGGCACCCTCCTCGTCGCGGCCTCCCCCTGGCTGCCGCTGACCCTCCTCGGGCGGGCCGGGCAGGCGGCGGGCGGGGCCGGGCTGGTCACGGCCGCGATGAGCCTGGCCGGTTCGGCCCGCCGCATGGGCGTCATCAGCGCCGGCTTCGGCATGCTCGGCGCGGCCGGCCCGCTGCTCGGCGCCCAGCTCGCGCAGGGCGTGTCGTGGCGGCTCTCGCTCTCGGTGTCGGTGGTCTCGCTCCTGGCCCTCCCGGCGGTGAGCCGGTACGCGATCGCTCCGGCGCCCGCGCAGGGCCGGTTCGACGCCCGCGGCGCCGCGCTGCTGACCGTGCTGGCCACGGCCCTGGTCCTGCTGCCGCAGTCCCCCGCCGCCGCGCTGGGCTGCGCGGCCGTCGCCGCGGTCGCCCTCGCCCTGCACGTACGCCGGCGCCCCGACGGATTCGTGCCGCTGGCCCTGCTCCGCACGCCGGTTTTCCTCGGCTCGGCGCTGCTGGCGCTGGTGCTGTCCGGCTCGTACTTCACCCTGCTCTTCGCGGTGCCGCGGCTGCTCACCGACCGGGCGGGCTGGGGCGGCGGCGCGGCCGGGGCCGGGCAGCTCGTGGCCCTGCTCACCGGGTCGGCCCTGTCGTGGCTGCTGGCCGCGGCCTCGGCGCGGATGGGGCGGACGGCCGTACGCACGGTGCTGCTCGGCATCGGCGCGCTGGCCGCGGTGACCGCGGCGTTCGCCGGCTGGGGCCCGCTGCTGCTGACCGCCACCCTCGGCGCCGTCTTCGCCGCCACCGGGGCCAACGCCGTCCTGTCGATGCACGCCGCCTCGGCCGCACCCGAGGCCCAGCGCCCCACGGCCATCGGCCTGTTCACCCTCTGCTACCAGCTCGGCGGCGCCTTCGGCCCGGCCGTCGCGACCGCCCTGGTGCTCGCCTGAGTCACGACAGGGCCGGGCGGTGTACGGGGACCCCCTCGGGCACCGCCCGGCGGCGCGCGGCGGAGGTGCCGGTCCAGCAGGTGCCGCGGCGGGCCAGCAGGCGGCGCAGCCACAGCTCCATCGAGACGAGCTCCGCCAGTCCGTCCAGCGGGACCGGGCGGCCCTCCGCCGCGTCGAGCAGGGCCTGGCGCACCACCCGGGCCTCGATCAGCCCGGCGTCCGCGAGCAGCGGCGAGGAGAAGAGGTCCAGCAGCTCGGTCAGGGCGCCGCGCAGCCCCAGCCGGGTCGCCGTCTCGTTCGGGGTGTGGGCCGGGGCGCCCCAGCCGGGCGGGAGTTCACGCACTCCGGCCGAGTTCAGGACGCTGCGCAGGATCGCGGCCCGGGCCCCGGGCTGGACGCGCAGGGATTCGGGCAGGGCGCGGGCGGCCCGCACGACCTGGTTGTCGAGGAAGGGCGCGTGCAGGCGCTGGCTGCGGACCTCCACGGCCTGTTCGAAGACCCGGTGGTCGGCGGCGTGCCGGGCGAGCACCGATCCGGCGCGGGCCTCCCCGGGCCGCAGCGACAGCGGAGGGCGGCCGGCCGCCGCCGAGAGGCGGATCGATACTTCCGCCAGGGCCTCGCCCGTGAGCCAGCCCGCCGCCGGTCCCGGCCGGGACCAGGTCAGGGCGGCGAGGGAAGCGTCCACCGGACCGGAAGCGCGCACGCTGACCCCGCCCTCGCGAAGCCGGGCCGCGGCGGCTTCCATGCCCGCGCGGTATGTCGTACGGGAAAGTCTGCGGGCCGCGGAGTACACGGTCAGCGGCACCAGCAGGGACTCCCCGGACGCCCCGGAGGCGGAGGCCGAACGGGCCAGGGCCGCCACCGGGCGCAGCAGGTGGCGCCGCCGGCGGTCCATCAGGAGGTCGGCCATGCGGGCCGGGTGCGCGTCCAGGACCTGGCGGGCGCCGTGGCCGGTGAAGTGGTCGGCGGACCCGGCGGCCAGCCTGCGGCGCTCGCGGGCGGCGGAGACCAGCGAGGGCCCCGGTTCGTCGGTGAGCGGGCCGTCGAGGTCGGCGTACGGGAGGGCCTCCTCGGCGGCGGCGACCACGACGTGGTGCAGGCGCGGGTCGGCCGCGATGGCCCGGGCCCGCTCCAGTTCGGCCTCGCGGCCCTGCGGGGTGGCCAGGTCGTTGAAGGTCACCGCCAGCAGGCGCGCCCCCGCCGGGCTCAGCAGGGTGCCCGGGGCACCCGGCAGGCCGGCCGCCAGCAGGGCGAGGGTCGCGGAGGCGCTGCCGCCGGAGAGGTCGGCGCCCACCCCGGGGGCCGGGGCGCCGCGGGCCGCGCGCCGGTCGGCGGGGCCCATGCCGGGCACGGGGCCGGGATCGTACGGCGGCAACACGTCGGGGGCATGCCGCGGCGCCGTGAGCCGGGCGCGCACGGCATCCACCAACGCTTCCCGTACGCCCTCCACCGCGCGGGCGGGATCGGACTCCGGCGCGGCCACCGCGAGGGAGGCGACCGGCTCGTAGCCGGTGATCTCCCGGGAGCCCTCGCGCAGGATGAGCGCGTGGCCGGGCGGGATGCGGCGGACACCGGCGTACGGTGTGCCGTCGCCCAGTGCCTCCGGGCTGTCGGGGCAGGCCAGCAGGGCCGCGAGATGGCCGATGTCGAGCTGCGCCTCGATGAGGTCGGCGAGCGGGAGGGCGGCGGTGGCGTAGGCCGTGCCGCTGGCCCAGGGCGTGTAGAAGACGGGGCGCGCGCCCGCGAGGTCGCCGACGACGGTGATGCGGCGGCCGGCCTGGACGACGGCGGTGTAGCTGCCGGACCACTGGGTGAGGTGGCGCAGCGCCCCGCCGCGGGCGGCGTACAGGGCCCTCCTCAACTCGGCGTCGGTAGCGCCGCAACAGCCGAGGACGGCGAGCCGGGTGAAGGGGTCCGCGGGGTCGGCGGTGAGGGTCCGGATCTCGTCGGGGCGCCAGTCGCCGACGGCCCACAGGGGGTCGGGGTCTCCCCAGAGCAGCTGGGCACCCACGGGATGCACGGTGCGCTCGGCGTCCGCGCCGGGGTCGTCGGGGTGGGTGGCGTCCGCGATGCCGCCGTGCAGCGGGGCGCCGCCGTGGCCGCTGTCGCCGTATCCGCCCTGGCCGTAACCGCCGCCCGGTCCGGAGCCCTGGCCGTAACCGCCGCCCTGGCCGGAGCCCTGGCCGGAGCCGTGCCCGGAGCCGTGCCCGGAGCCTCGACCCGAGCCCTGGCCTGGGCCTTGGCCGTTCCGGTGTCCCGAGACGCGGCCGGCCGTGCCGAAGCTCGCGGCGATACTGCTCCAACCCACCAACCAGCGCACCGCCGCCTCCCCAGCCTGTGGGCACATGACCGGGGCACGGGCAGCACGGACGGCGCTGAGGGCGCGGTCGGCGGGACCCCGGATGGCTCGGGACCATGCTGCCACGGGACAGGCGTGCGAGAGTGGTTAAAGGGGGCGCACATGCGAACGAACACGCCCCCGCCACGCGGTATTTGGCGTTCCGTTCCCCCCGCCCCATAGGTCGGTTTCGGCCATTCTTCGGCCGCCCTGAGAGCCGTCACGCGGGGCCGGCTCGCGGTGCGCGGGCGCGGTCCGGGAGGCGGAATCCACCCCCCGGACCGTTCCGCCACCCGCGGGGATTGAGGCAGCGGCATCCCCCGACCCGCCGATCCGCGCAGCGGGCCGACCCACGCACCGCACATCGAATCGCCGGGCCCCCCGGCCGGCCAGAGCGCACGGGCGGGCGCACGGCACCACGCACGGAGCACGCGATCCCGCGTGCGCCCCGGGTGCGGGCCCATGCGGGACTGTGCAAACGGACAACAATCCCGCCATACGGAAGTCGAGGCCTTAACGCTTGGGAGGCGGGGAACTACGCTGGGTTTACGAAATGCCGGGCGCCTATGCCCCGGCGGCGTCTGCGTTCCGCGTGTGACGAGGGGTGGCGCATGTCCAGGGAGCTCCGCGAGCCCAATGAGAAGCTCGGCGCCGTCCTCGCCCTCGCGGGCATCAGCAACGCGGGGCTGGCCCGGCGGGTCAACGACCTCGGCGCGCAGCGCGGTCTGACGCTTCGGTACGACAAGACGTCGGTGGCCCGGTGGGTGTCGAAGGGGATGGTGCCCCAGGGCGCCGCCCCACACCTGATCGCGGCCGCCATCGGCGCGAAACTGGGTCGCCCCGTGCCCCTGCACGAGATCGGTCTCGCGGACGCGGACCCCGCGCCCGAGGTCGGTCTGGCCTTCCCGCGCGACGTCGGCGCGGCCGTCCGTTCGGCCACGGACCTGTACCGGCTCGACCTCGTCGGCCGGCGCGGGGGTGGCGGGATCTGGCAGTCCCTCTCCGGCTCGTTCTCGGTGGCGGCGTACGCGACGCCCGCCTCGCGCTGGCTGATATCTCCCGCCGACGGATCGGTGGCGCGCGAGCCGGGCAGAGGCGCACCGGGCATCGCTGTACCGGCCGATTCGGCCTCGGGCCATGACGTCCCGGCGCACGGCATCCTCGTTCAGACCCCCTCGGCTCACGAGGTCCCGCCGCACGACGCGCCCGCCCCGGAACCCTGCACACCGGTGGCAGTACCGGCAGCGGCCCGGGCCGGAGCCCGTACGGCTCCGCCGTCCACCGTTGTGCCCGCCCAGCCCGCAGCCGAAACGCCGCGCGACCACGGGCAGCGGGTGGGCCACAGCGATGTGGCGAAGCTGCGCGAGGCCGCCGAGGACGCCCGCCGCTGGGACTCCAAGTACGGGGGCGGGGACTGGCGTTCGTCGATGGTGCCCGAATGCCTGCGGGTGGACGCGGCCCCGCTGCTGCTCGGCTCGTACACCGACGAAGTGGGCCGCGCGCTGTTCGGCGCGACGGCCGAACTGACCCGGCTCGCCGGGTGGATGGCCTTCGACACCGGCCAGCAGGAGGCAGCCCAGCGCTACTACATCCAGGCGCTGCGGCTCGCCCGCGCGGCGGCGGACGTGCCGCTGGGCGGCTACGTCCTGGCGTCGATGTCCCTCCAGGCGACCTACCGCGACTTCCCGGACGAGGGCGTGGACCTCGCGCAGGCGGCCGTCGAGCGCAACCGCGGCCTGGCCACCGCCCGCACGATGAGCTTCTTCCGGCTGGTCGAGGCGCGGGCCCACGCGAAGGCCGGCGACTCCGCGGCCGCCGGTGCGGCGCTGCGGGCGGCGGAGGGCTGGCTGGAGCGGGCGCGCGCGGGCGATCCGGATCCGACCTGGCTCGGCTTCTACTCGTACGACCGCTTCGCGGCGGATGCGGCGGAATGCTACCGGGACCTCAAACTCCCCCGGCAGGTCCGCCGCTTCACCGAGCAGGCCCTCTCGCGCCCCACGGAGGAGTACGTGCGCTCGCACGGCCTCCGCCTGGTGGTGAGCGCGGTCGCCGAGCTGGAGTCGGGCAACCTCGACGCGGCCTGCGCGGCGGGCACCCGGGCGGTGGAGGTGGCGGGCCGGATCTCCTCGGCGCGGACGACCGAATACGTACGGGACCTGCTGCACCGCCTGGAACCGTACGGGGACGAGCCGCGCGTCGCGGAGCTGCGCGAGCGGGCCCGGCCGCTGCTGGTGGCACAGGCCTGAGGGCCGTCTTCCGGGGGCCGCGTGGCCGCGTTGTCGGTGGCGGGGTGCAGTATGCAGGGGTGGAAGGTGTTGTTGACGTGGACTGCGATGTGCTGGTGATCGGCGGCGGGATCGTCGGCCTGTCGACGGCGTATGCCCTGTCGCGCCTGGCGCCGGGCACGCGGGTGGTGGTCCTGGAGAAGGAGGCCGGTCCGGCCCGCCACCAGACGGGCCGCAACAGCGGCGTGATCCACAGCGGTATCTACTACCGCCCCGGCTCGCTGAAGGCGCGCTTCGCGGTGAGCGGGGCCGCCGAGATGGTCAAGTTCTGCGCGGAGCACGGGATCCCGCACGAGGTGACGGGCAAGCTGATCGTCGCCACCGAGCGGGAGGAGCTGCCGCGGCTGCACGCCCTGGTCCAGCGGGGCCGGGAGAACGGCATCCCGGTGCGCGAGCTGGGCCCGGCGCAGATCGCCGAGTACGAGCCGGAGGTGCGCGGCCTGGCCGCGATCCACGTCGGCAGCACCGGGATCGCGGACTACGGCCGGGTCACCGCGCAGCTGGCGGAGTCCTCGGGCGCGGAGATCGTCTACGGCGGTGCGGTGGACCTGATCTCCCGCCGCCCCTCCGCCGTCGCGGTGCGCACCACCTCCGGCCTGGTGTTCCGGTCCCGGATGCTGGTGAATTGCGCGGGCCTGCACTGCGACCGGATCGCCCGCCTGGCCGGGGACGACCCGGGCATGCGGATCATCCCCTTCCGCGGGGAGTACTACGACCTGACCCGCCCGGACCTGGTCCGGGGCCTGGTCTACCCGGTCCCGGACCCGGCGTTCCCCTTCCTAGGCGTCCACCTCACCCGGGGCATCGGCGGCGGCGTCCATGTCGGCCCCAACGCGGTACCGGCACTGGCGCGCGAGGGATACGCCTGGTCGGTGATCCGCCCCCGTGACGTGGCCACCGAACTGGCCTGGCCCGGCTCCTGGCGGATGGCCGCACGGCACTGGCGCTACGGAGCCGGCGAGATCCACCGCTCACTCTCCAAGCGGGCCTTCACCGAGGCGGTCCGCCGCCTCCTGCCGGCCGTCACCCCGGCGGACCTGGCACCCGCCGATGCCGGGGTCCGCGCCCAGGCCGTCCTCCGGGACGGCACCCTGGTGGACGACTTCCTGATCCGCGAGGCCCCGCGCACGATCCACGTCCTGAACGCCCCCTCCCCCGCCGCGACCGCCTCCCTCCCGATCGGCCGCGAAATTGCCACCCGAGCCCTCCGAACCCTCGGCTCGACCTGAGCGGACCCCCGGCTCGGGGCCCGCGAGGGGTCGGGGGCGGGGTGTGGTGTCGTCCGGGACCAAAACGAGATGAATTCGGCGCAGGGCAGCCCCAACAGAGCCGACCCGGAACAGGCGCCGAACATCGAAGCCCGTCCCGGACGACACCCCCCCCCCGCCCCCGGCCCCCCCCCCCCGCGCGCCCCCCGCCGACCAACGCCCCTCGG
>NZ_JBICYR010000007.1:330494-337840 GCF_043201175.1 Streptomyces sp. NPDC048337 | reverse complement strand
TACTTTCTCTTCGGTTCGTCCCCCACATCCCCCAGCGCCCCCTTCGCAGCCCCGTCCCGCTGGTCAGCGCCCCCCCCCCCCCCCCCCCCCCCCCCCGACCCCGCCCCGCCGCACCCCGCCCCGGCAGCCCGGCCCGAACCCGCTCCCGACCCCGACCCGGCACGCCCCGGCACGACGCCCCGCCCCGCCCCAGCAGCCCGGCACGGCAAAGGCACGCCCCCACCCCCCGGCGTAGAATCACGGCATTGTGTCTGAGTCCCTGAACCCCCAGCCCAGCCTCCCGGTCGCCGACCCCACCCCCGGCCCCGCGCCGGAGGCGAACTCGTACGTGCCCCCCAAGTGGCGCACCGAGCCCCGCTTCCCCGACGGCCCCGCGCCCGACCCGGCCGGCTCGCACCACGAGCGCCGGATCCGGAGCTTCCAGCCGCGGCGCAGCCGGGTCACCACCGGCCAGGGCGAGGCGCTGAAGCGCCTCTGGGGCACCTGGGGCCTGGACATCGACGGCCACGACGTCATCGACCTCAAAACCCTCTTCGACGGCCTCCCCGTCATCCTGGAGATCGGCTTCGGCATGGGCGAGGCCACCGCCCAGATGGCCGCCGCCGACCCCGGCACCGGGATCCTCGCCACCGACGTGCACACCCCCGGCCAGGGCAACCTGCTCGCCCTCGCCGAGCGCAACGGCCTCACCAACATCCGCGTGGCCAACGGCGACGCGATCATCCTGCTCCGCGAAATGCTGCCGCCCGCCTCCCTGGCCGGCATGCGCGTCTACTTCCCGGACCCGTGGCCGAAGGCCCGCCACCACAAGCGCCGCCTGATCCAGCCCGAGTTCCTCACCCTGGCTGCCACCCGCCTGGCCCCCGGCGCCGTGCTGCACTGCGCGACCGACTGGGAGCCGTACGCCGAGCAGATGCTCGAAGTCCTCACCGCACACCCGGACTTCGAGAACGCGCAGCCCGACGGCGGCTACGCGCCGCGCCCCGACTTCCGGCCGGTCACCCGCTTCGAGGGCCAGGGGCTCGACAAGGGCCACGTCGTACACGACCTGCTCTTCCGTCGCACGGAGAACTGACAACGTCACCGCGCGTGTCAGACCGGCTCGGTAGGGTCATCATGTGTTCCGAGCGCTCACGTCTGTGCTCGCACGTCCGTCGGGCACGGTCCGCACGTGCGTGCTCCTCGCCCTGCTCGCCGCCACCGGGATCGCGATCCTCGAACTCGTGCGGGAGCAGACCGGCACCCTCGGCTTCTTCGTCGGCCTCGGCCTGGCCCTGGTGCCGGTGCCGCCGCTCATGGCGGCCTTCCGGTGGCTCGGCCGGGCCGCGCCCGCGCCCTGGCCGCAGTTGCTGTTCTGCTTCGGCTGGGGCGCCTGCACCGCGGCGCTGATCGCGATACTGGCCAACAGTTTCGCGACCCAGTGGATAGCCGCGGCCGCCACCGATCCCTCCGATGCCGACCAGCTCGGCTCCGTGGCGATCGCCCCGGTGGTGGAGGAGAGCGCCAAGGCGGCGGCCCTGCTGCTCGTGTTCGTGTTCCGAAGACGGCAGTTCACCGGACCGGCGGACGGTTTCGTGGTGGCCGGCTTCACCGCCACCGGGTTCGCCTTCACCGAGAACATCCTCTACCTCGGCAACGCCTTCGGTGAGGACGTGGCCGAAGGCACCGGCGTCCTCGACTCGGTGACGGCGGCGACCTTCTTCGTCCGGATCGTGCTCTCGCCGTTCGCGCACCCGCTGTTCACGGTGCTCACCGGGCTCGGTTTCGGCGCGGCCGCGGTCAGTGCCCGCCGTACGCGCAGGATCGGCCTGCCGCTGCTGGGCCTGGCGCTCGCGATGGTCCTGCACGCCCTGTGGAACTGCTCATCGCAGTTCGGGGAGTACGGGTTCTACGTGGTCTACGGCTCCGTGATGGTCCCGGTGTTCGGGCTGCTGGTGTGGCTGGCCGTGCGGATACGGCGCCGCCGCCTGCGGGCCGTCGCCGGCGAGCTGGCGGTGTACGCGGCCGCGGGCTGGCTCGGTCCGGCCGAGGTTCCTGCCCTGGCCTCGATGCCGGCCCGGTCGCTGGCCCGAGCCCTGGCCCGGCGCAGCGGGGGCCGGGCCGCCGGCCGGGCGGTCGCGCTGTACGAGGCGGACGCCGCCGCGCTGGCCCTGCTGCGGAACCGGGCGCGCCGCGGCGGCCCCGCCGAGGAGCCGGATTTCGCGGGGCGGGAGCGGGAGTTGCTCCACAGCCTGTGGATGCGCCGGGCGACGGCGGGTCCCGCGCTGGTCCGCGCGGCCGTCATGGAGGAGCTGCTTCCGCCACTGTTCGACCCCCTGGCCCGCAGACAGGGCACCACCACCGGCCTCGGCCCGCCGACCGCACTGGCCGGCGTACCGGCTCCGCGGCGACCGCACCCGGTGGGCCCGGACCTCGTGGGCTCGGACGCTAGACGTTCAGGCCCTTGGACTCCAGCCAGGCCAGCGGATCGATCGTCGAACCGCCCTTGCGGACCTCCAGGTGGAGATGGGGTCCGGTGACGTTGCCGGTGGCGCCGACCCGGCCGATGGTCTCGCCCGGAGCCACCGAGCCGGAGGTCACCGACATCGAGGAGAGGTGGCAGTACCAGACCTCCGTACCGTCCTCGAGCTCCAGCACGATGCGGTAGCCGTACGCACCGGACCAGCCGGCCGAGGTGATCTTCCCGGCGGCCACGGCCTTGGCCGGGGTGCCGGTGGGGGCGGCGAAGTCGAGGCCGGTGTGGTGGCCGGAGGACCACATGGAGCCGGAGTCCCCGTAGTGCGAGGTGAGGGTGTAGGCGGAGGTGGGCAGGGAGTAGCTCCCGGACTGTTGGGCGAGGCGCTCCTGCTCGGCCTTGGCCTCGGCGGCCTCCCTGGCCTCCTTCGCCTCCTGCTCCGCCTTCGCCGCTGCCTCGGCCGCAGCCGCCTCGGCCGCCTTGCGCGCGGCCTCGACCTTGTCCTTGGCCTCCTGGGCGGCGGCTTCCCGGGCGGTCCGCTCGGCCTCCGCCCGGGCCTGCGCCTCGGCGGCGCCCTGCTGGGACTCGGCCTGCTGGAGGATGCGGTTGCGCAGTACCTCGCCGGCGTCGGCCCGGTGGTCAGACTGCCGCGGAATGACCCCTGTCCGCACGGCCGTCCCGGCCTCGGCGTCGGAACCGCCGTCCGTCTGTCGGCCGTTGTCGCCTGCGCCTCCGTGCCCCGAGTCTCCGCCGGTCATCAGATCGGGCAACGAGGGCAGGGATATCGTGACTTGGGGCCGGTCCTGTGCCGTGGCGATGCCGCTCGCGCCGACCGCCGCGATCACGCCGACGCCGAGCACGGTGGAGCTGCGGGCAAGTCCCCCGCGCTGCTTTGCCACTCGGTGCTTGCCGCGGACCGGGCGGACCGAATCCTCGGTGGGATTCCACTCGCCCCAGGCACCCGCGGTGGGCTGCTCCTGGATCTCTACGCCTTCAGGGGCAGGCAAGTTGGAGGCCACCGGGGCACGCTCCTCATTGACACGCACGCGCACGGCGCCGTCTCTTGCGACGGCTGGGACGACCGCACTGCGTTATCGAAAGGTAATAGACGCGGGGGAATGATTCCAAGCTGTTGCGATTGATCGTTCCTACCAATCGGCCACTCCCCGATGACCTCTGGCCTGGGCTTTTAGCCACAAACAGGTATCAAGTCGGGCAAAAATTACGAGACTCCCCCACCCCTCGGACCACACAAGCAATATGACGATTCGTCAATCTCCTTGCTCAGAGCGGCATTTCAACTACAAAGCGTTACAGGTCACCGTTACGGCGGACCACCGGCACCGTCCGCCGCCGCTCCGGCTGACCCCGCCCCGGCCGGCCCACCGCCAGCAGGGCCATGTCATCCGTGGTCCCGCGCCCCGCATGCCGGCGCACATCGCTGCTGAGCGCGCTCAGCAGCTCCGCCGGGCCGGGAAAGACCCGCCCGCGCAGCCGGTCCGCCGGATCGTAGAAGACCCCCGCCCGGTCCCGGGCCTCCGTCAGCCCGTCCGTGTACAGCAGCAGGGTGGTCCCGGCCGGGAAGTCCCACTCCTCCGCCAGGTCCGGCCACCCGCCCAGCTCGCCCATCCCGAGCGGCAGCGCGTGCTCCGTCGGGGCGAGGACCGCCAGCTCCCCGTCCGCGTACAGCAGCAGCGGCTCGGGATGGCCCCGGTTGAGCAGCCGCAGCACCCCCGCCCCGGGCGCGATCTCGCCGAGCACGCACGTCGTGAACCCCTCCACCGCGTCCAGGCTGTCGCGCCGGGTGCCCTCCCGGGCCAGGGCCCGCTCCAGCCGCTGCGCCACCGCCTCCAGCGTCGGCTCGCTCTCCGCCGCCTCCCGGAAGGCCCCGAGGACCACCGCGACCGCCTCCACCGCCCCCAGCCCCTTGCCCCGTACATCGCCCACCGCCAGCCGCACTCCGTACGGGGTCTCCTGGACGGCGTACAGGTCCCCGCCGATGAAGGCGTCCGCCTGCGCGGCCTCGTACCGGGCGGAGACCTGCAGGCCGCCGATCCGCTCGGCCGGGGTGGGCAGCACGGCCCGCTGCGCCGCCTCCGCGATCCCGCGCGCGGAGGCGAGCTGCTCGCCGCTGCGCCGCACCACCCGGTTGATCAGCAGCGCCAGCCCGGAGACGGTCAGTACGGTGACCAGCTCGGTCAGCGCCTCGGCCTTCCAGCTCGTGCCGTTGTAGACGTGCAGCAGGACCACCGCGAGCGAGGCCAGCATCCCGGTCACGGCCGTGGCCCGGAGACCGAACAGCGGGGCGGCGATCAGCGGGGCCGCGGAGAAGAAGGGGGATCCGGTGAAGCTCGGCGGGGTCAGCACGTCGAAGACCAGCCCGAGGAGGATCAGCGCCCCCGGCAGCGTCCGGACCACCCGCTGGGCCACGGCGTTGCCGACGCCGCCAGCACGCCCCCCGTTGTCCTGCCGGCTCAGCCCCACCACGCCGCTCTCTCCTGCCGCCCGTTCCCTCGCTCGGCTGCGGGCCCGCCATCGCCTCGCCCCTCAAGGCTGGCGGCACGGGCCCCGCACGGCGACCCGGCACGGGCCGATGGGGTGACGGGGCGTGAGGTGACGTACGGGAACACGACGAAGGCCCGGTTCCACAAGGAACCGGGCCTTCGTACTGAGTAGCGGGGACAGGATTTGAACCTGCGACCTCTGGGTTATGAGCCCAGCGAGCTACCGAGCTGCTCCACCCCGCGTCGGTGAACCCAACTCTACGCCATCCGGGGAGGGCCCTTCGCCAATTAACCGCCGACCCACCCCCAGGACCCTCATCACCGCAGGTCAAGGACGTGAAACCGATCCGGAGCCGGGCCGGGCGAGCCAAGATCGTCTCTGTTGCACGCCGGTGACACAGCGGGGATCGTTCCGGGATCGGTCACGGGCGAGGATTCACCTGTCGCCAAGGCCAGGGGGAACACGCACCGGCCGGGCGGCACCCACCACACCCACCGGCTCGGCGCTCTGCCGTTGCCCCTGTGATTCCTGAGGGGAGTCCACCATGTCCGTTCGCACCGCAGCCGCCATCGCAGTCGTCGCCGGCGTTGTCACCACTCTGCTGCCGCTCTCGGCCACCGCCGCGTCCGCCGCACCCGCCGCCGACGACCACGCCGTGCTGCGTACGGAGATGAGTGCTCCCGTTCCCAGCGGTCCGCTGACGCGCGGCGGGGCCACCGAGACCTTCCAGCTGACGGTGAAGAACCCGACCGGCAAGCCCGCCACGTACAAGCCGTGGATGCTGGTGGACCCGACCGGTGCGAGCCCGCTGAACCGCGGCGACGTGGTCTTCAAGGTCGACGCGGTGGACGCGCCGGCGACCACGTACTCGGTCGGCCAGCAGGACGGCGGGTGGCAGGGCCTGTTCTACCCGGCCTCGGCCAAGGGTGCCGGCTTCGACATCCCCGCGAACGGCAAGATGACCTGGAAGGTCACCGTCGGGCTCGGCGCGAACTACCCGACCAACGACGGGGACTTCACGTTCACCGCGGCCAGTTCCAACGCCTCGGTGGCGCCCGGCGCCATGGACTCCCACGTCTTCAAGGTCGACCCGCAGATCAAGACGGGCGAGCTCAAGACCTGGTTCAACCAGGTCGACTCCGGCAAGGACGGCGAGGACCAGCGCGCGTACCTGAACCTGAACTACCAGGCCACCGGCGACGGCACCTTCGGCAGCGCCCTCGCGACCACCCTCACCCTGTCGCACCCGGGCCAGGAGAAGGCCGACTTCCGGCTCCAGGGCCTGATCGACGGCCGCTGGCAGGACCTGAAGGGCGAGTCCAACCGCTACCGGCTGCCCCTGATCCCCAAGGGCTTCGGCGCCGCCTCCGGTATCCGGACCCAGCAGCTGCGGGTCAGCCTGGGCAAGGACACGGAGCTCACCAAGAAGACCACGATCACGATGGAGGCGGGGATCGGCCTCGCGGACGGCAACACCTACCAGTTCGGGGGCAGCGAGGTGACGTTCCCGCTCAAGCCGATCGTGGAGCCCGCGCCGTCCTCGACCCCGTCGACCACGCCCTCCAAGGCCCCGTCCTCCACCACCGTCGTGCAGCCGGTCTCGGCCACCTCCTCCTCGGCCGCCGTCGCCGCGGGCAACACCAACCTGACCACCACCACCGGTTCGGCCACCGGCTCCCTCGCCAGCACCGGCTCCTCCTCGGGCACCGGCCTGTACGCGGGCCTCGCCGCCGCCCTGGTAGCCCTCGGCGCGGCCGCCGCCTGGCTCGGCGCCCGCCGTCGCCGCGGCGTCTCGGCCTGAACCGTCTGAACCGCCTGAACACGACGAAGCGCCCCACCCGATGACTCGGGTGGGGCGCTTCGCACTGAGCGGTAGGCCATGTCGGACTCGAACCGACAACCAACGGATTAAAAGTCCGCTGCTCTGCCAATTGAGCTAATGGCCCTCCACGTGCTCACCCCAGAGCATAGCCGGACAGCGGCGGACAGCCGATCGGGTATCCGGCTACCGGCCTGTCGCCCGGCGGCCGGACGCACAACAGGGCCCCCACGACGGTGTCGTGGGGGCCCTGTCAGTGGTTCAGCTCAGGCCGGAGGATCAGCCGTTGCGCTTCCAGCGCGGCTTGTCGTCACGGCGGCCGCCGAAGGAGCCGGTGGAACCGGAGCCGGACGGACGGTGGTCGTCGCGGCGGCCGTACGGACGGTCGCCGGCGCCGCCGGAGCGGAAGCCGCCGGAGGGGCGGTCGTCACGACGGTCGCGGTTGAACGGACGGTCGCCGCCACCGGAGCGGAAGCCGCCGGAGGGGCGGTCGTCACGGTTGAAGCCACCGGACGGACGGTCGTCACGGCGGAAGCCGCCACGGTCGCCGCGGTCGTCACGGTTGAA
>NZ_JBICYR010000007.1:0-330396 GCF_043201175.1 Streptomyces sp. NPDC048337 | reverse complement strand
AAGCCACCCGAGGGGCGGTCGTCACGGCGGAAACCACCGGACGGACGGTCACCACCGGAACGGAAACCACCGGACGGACGGTCGTCACGACGGAAGCCGCCACGGTCACCGCGGTCACCGCGGTCATCGCGGTTGAAGCCACCCGAGGGGCGGTCGTCACGGCGGAAACCACCGGACGGACGGTCACCACCGGAACGGAAACCACCGGACGGACGGTCGTCACGACGGAAACCACCACGGTCACCGCCACGGTCGCCGCGGTCGTCACGACGGAAACCACCACGGTCGCCACCGCGGTCGCCACGGTCGTCGCGACGGAAGCCGCCACGGTCACCACGGTCGCCACCGCGGTTGTCACGGCGCTCGTAGTTGCCGCGGTCGTCACGCTGGGCGCGGTTCTCCTCGCGGCGCTCCTGCGCGGCCAGCTCGGCGGCAGCGGCAGCGGCGGCAGCCGCGACCTCGGCCTCGGCGGCCTCGGCCACCTCGGCGACAGCGGCCTCCGGGTCCTCGCCGCGCTCACGCGCGGAGCGGGCGACCAGGCGGTCGGCCTCCTCGCGCAGCTCGGCGGCACGGCGCGTCAGGCGCTCCAGCTGCTTGGTGAGCTCGGCGACCTCGCGCTCGGCCTGCTTGGCGGCGTTGTTCGCGGAGTCGGCCTGGACCTCGGTCAGCGAACGCGCACCGGTGATCTCGGCGACCTCCGGCTCGAAGGCGCCGGCGCCCTGGACGATGTGGCGCGAGGCGTCGACGCCCGCGTCCTCCATCAGGCGGAAGATCTGGCGGCGCTGGTGCGGCAGGGCGAGGGAGACCACGACACCCGACTTGCCGGCGCGGGCGGTACGGCCCGAGCGGTGCAGGTAGTCCTTGTGGTCGCCGGCCGGGTCCACGTTCAGGACCAGGTCGATGCCGTCGACGTGGATGCCGCGGGCGGCGACGTCGGTCGCGACGAGCGCGTTGACGTAGCCGTCCTTGAAGTCGGCGAGGACGCGGGTACGGGCGCCCTGCGTCATGCCGCCGTGCAGCGCGTCGGCCTTCACGCCGGCCTCGACGAGCTGCTCGGCGATGCGGTCGGCGCCCAGCTGGGTGCGGACGAAGATGATGGTGCGGCCCTTGCGGGCGGCGATGGCGGCCGTGACCGGCGCCTTGTCCTTCGGCTTCACGACGAGGACGTGGTGGGTCATGGTCGTGACGTTGCCCTGGGCGCTGTCGACCTCGTGGCTGACCGGGTTCGACAGGTAGCGCTTGACCAGGGTGCCGATCTCGTTCTCCATCGTGGCGGAGAAGAGCATGCGCTGGCCGCCGGCCGGGACCTGGTCGAGCAGCTCGGTGACCTCGGGCAGGAAGCCCAGGTCGGCCATCTGGTCGGCCTCGTCGAGGACCGCCACCTCGACGTTCTCCAGGGAGCAGGCGCCGCGGTTGATGATGTCGCGCAGACGGCCGGGGGTGGCGACGAGGATGTCGACACCGCGCTCCAGGGCGTAGATCTGGTTGCCCATGGAGGTACCGCCGCAGACGACCTTCATCTTCAGGCCGAGGACGTCGCCGTAGGGCTGGAGGGCGTCCGCGACCTGCATCGCGAGCTCACGGGTCGGGGTGAGGATGACCGCGCGGGGCTTCTTCTTCTCCGTGTGGCCGTCGGCCAGGCGGGCCAGGGTCGGCAGACCGAAGGAGAGGGTCTTGCCGGAGCCGGTGCGGCCGCGGCCGAGGATGTCCTTGCCGGCCAGGGCGTCCGGGATGGTCGCGGCCTGGATCGGGAAGGGGGTGGTGACGCCGTTCTGCGCGAGCTTGCGCACGACGCCCTCGGGCAGACCGAGGTCGCCGAAGGTGACGGTGGGCTCGGCGTCGGCGTCGGTCTCACCGTCCGCGTCGAAGTCGGTGGAGTCCTCGAGGGACTCGATGATCTCGTCCGCCTCGATGGCCGCGATGGCCTCGTCGACGATCTCGGTGGAGTCGTTCTCGGGCATGACGGAACGGTCAGAACTGGAAATGGACATGCGAAATGCGAAACCTTCCGGAGTCTCGGCACGCGCCCAAACTCCGTGAATCGCAAATCGACCGCCTCAATGCGGTCAGCCACGGCTAGGGAGAGTACGCGCCACGCGGCGCTCTTCGGATTCGGCGCCGGGCAATGGGATCAAACGATCTATAACCATACGCACCCTCCCCCGGGTCTGGCAAGTCACTCCGCCGAAACGGCCCTGACCTGCGCAGACACCGCCAGCCCGGCCGACTGTGACAAAGGCACGACCGGGGCTACGGCTGCGGTACGGGCTGGGTGGTCGGCTCCGGCTGCGGGCTCGGCGGAGGAGTGGTTTCCGTCACAGGGGAAGGCGTCGGAGCCGGCGGTTCGGGGGTCGGCGCGCTGGTCGGCTGGCCGCCGCCGGAGCCACCCGAGCCGCCCGAGCCCCCGGAGCCGCCCGATCCACCGGACCCGCCGGAGCCCCCGGAGGGCGGCTGCTGGGGGCCCTGGCCGCCCGCCCCGCCGCCCGGTCCCGCCGACGGCGAGGGCGCTCCGGGTCCGGCGCCCGTCGCACCCGGACTGGGCGAGCCCCCGGTCGCGCCGGACGCCTTGCCGTCCTCCTTGGCCCTGCCGTCCGGGCTCCCCGTGGCGTCCTTCGTGCCGTGGCCGTTGCCGTGGACCCCGGAGCCCCGCCCCGCGGCGCCTCCCCCCGACCCGGCGCCGGCCTTGCGGTCCGCGGCGGAGGAGGGCCCGGGCTTCGCCGCGTCCTCGCCGACACTCATGCAGCCCGCCGTCGCCGCGACCGCGAGCGCGGTGACGGCCAGTCGGAGGGAAGCGGACAACTGGCGCACTGGGGCACCTCCGGAGCCTGGGGGTGAGAGTCCGCATGAGCGGGTCAATGTGCCCAACTCCCTTTGACCCGTAAGAGACACGCCCTCAGCCGAACAGCTGCCGCGCCACCTGCGACCCGAGGTGTACGGCGCCCAGCCCGACCAGCACCGATACCGCCACGTTCGCCCCCGCGAGGAATCTCCGGCCGCTCTCGGCCAGCCGCAGGGACTCGTACGAGAACGTCGAGTACGTGCTCAGCGCCCCGCACAGCCCGGTCCCCAGCAGCAGGTCCAGCCGCGCGGAGGAGGCCCCGGCCAGGGCCGCGCCGGCCAGCGCGCCGAGCGCCAGGCAGGCGGCCGCGTTGACCACGAGGGTGCCCCAGGGGAAGACGGCGTCGTGCCGGGCCTGCACCGCACGGTCCGTCAGATAGCGCAGCGGGGCCCCGACGACCGCGCCCAGGACCACGACCAGCCAGTTCACCGGGCCCCCGGCCGACGCCGGAACCGGCCCCCGACCACCAACCGCGTCACCGAGGCCGCAGCCCACACCGCCCCCAGCGCCGCCACCACCGTGAGCCCGGCGTACGCCAGCGCGACCGGCGCCTCCCCCTCGTCCAGGAGCCGCGAGAAGTCCACCGCGTAGGCCGAGAAGGTGGTGAACCCGCCGAGCACCCCGGTCCCGGCGAAGGGCCGCACCAGCGGATGCGCCGAGCGCCCGCCCTCGCCGATCAGCACCATGAGTACGCCGATCAGCGCGCAGCCGGCCACGTTGATCCAGAAGGTCGCCCACGGGAAGGCCCCGGGCCCGGCCGGCCACAGCAGGGAGATCCCGTACCGCGCCGAGGCCCCGACCGCCCCGCCGGCCGCCACCGCCGCGAGCACCCGGCCCTGCGGCTCGGCGGCCTGCGCGGGCACGTGCAGGTCGACGTCCGGGTCGATCGCCTCGGCGCCCTCGACCGGCCGCGTCATCCGTAGCCCAGCGCGTGCAGCCGCTCGTCGTCGATCCCGAAGTGGTGGGCGATCTCGTGCACGCAGGAACACCCGCCAGACACCTTGTCCGACCCAGGATTTAGGCTGGTCAGCGGGGTAAGGGGAGGTTTGAATGTCACCACGAGAGCCATTCTCGCGTGCCGCCGCCATCCTGCGCGCGATTCTGTACCTGCGGATCTCGGATCTCACGGACACGTCCACGTCCATCCCCCGCCAGGAGAAGGCCGGCCGTGGCCGGGCCGATAACCTGGGCGCGGAAGTGATCAAGGTCTTCAAGGACGAGGACAAGTCCGGCTTCCACGCGTACGTGAACCGCCCCGACTGGGACGCGGCGCTCGCCATGCTCCGGGAGCGCCTGGCGGACGTCCTGATCGTCTTCAAGGTGGACCGGGCGACCCGCCAGGGCATCCCGCAAGCGTCGGAGATCATCCGGATCGTCTACGAGACGGGCTGCCGCTTCATCTCCATCGCGGACGGCATCGACTCCAATAACGAGGGCTGGGAGATCCAGCTCACACTGGCCGCGCACCAAGCCCACAAGGAATCCAAGAACACGTCCATCCGGGTCACCGACCTCCGGGCGGACGAGCGGGACGGAGGCCGCTGGATGGGCAGCCGCCCGTACGGCTTCATCGTCACGCCGGAGCGGAAGCTCACCCCACACCCGGAGGAGTCGGAGATCATCCGCGCCGTGGTCGCCAAGCTCTTGGACGGTCAGTCCCTGCGGTCCGTGGCGAAGTGGCTGAACGATCAGGGCTACGACTCTCCGCGCTGGGCCAGCCGGAAGCTGCGGATCACCCAGCTTGAGGCCAAGGGCGAACCGATCAAGGCGCAGAAGCTCCGGGAGAAGCCGCTCAAGACCCCGAACTCATGGTCGTGGCCAGCCGTCCGACAGCTTGTGATCTCTCCCACAATGGCCGGGTACCTGCCCCACAAGGGCGAGGTCTACCGCCACAGCCTGACCGGCGAGATGGTCCGGGTCAGCAAGGAGATCATCAGCTTCGCGGACCACACCCGCTTGCGGTCAATGTTCGGCAGCCGTGTTCCGGTCCACTGGACCAGGGACGCCACACCGGGCACGAAGTCCAAGGAGACGGGCCGGGCTGTGACCGGACTCCTGTCGGACTACCTGCACTGTGCCGGGTGCGGCTCCCGGATGTCGTACGACACGGCGTTCGTGCGGAACGGTGAGGTCTGGCCGCGCTACCGGTGCATTCGGCGCCACTTCAGCGGCCGGTGCCCCGGCGTGCTGATCAAGGGCACCCACGCGGACGCCCTGGTGACCGAAGCGATGATCAACCGTCTCGGCGCTCTTGCCGACGATGACCCGGCGGTCCTGGCCATCGCCCAGCGCTGGGCCGACATGCAGCACCCGGACCGCAAGGCCCGCCGCTCCCAGCTTGAGGCGCTGATCTTGGAGGAGGAACAGTTCCTTGACCGCCTGGAGGACGAGAAGCTGAACGGCCTCTTCCAGGGCTCTCGCGGTGAGGCCCGCTTCAAGCGCCGGTACGACGAGAGCAACGACCGGCTGGACGGCTACGAGCGGGAGCTGAACGATCTCCCCACGGGACAGGCACTCGACATCACGTTCTTGCGGGACACCGCCCTCTTCATCGAGGCGTGGGAGGAGTGGCTCCTTGCCGAACGCCGCGAGATCGTCGGACTCGTGTTGGAACGCGCCTGGGTGATCAAGGCCCGCAAGACCGGAGTCCGCCCGACGATCGGCCGCTTCCGCTTCTGGTGGGTCGGGGAAGAACAGCCGGAGGACCTGAAGTTCCCCACGACGCTCCCTGAGGCCGACACCAAGCCCGAGCCCGCGTAAGTCCTCACAGGCCCTCAGACGGCCGCACAGCCCCGTTCCTCCCCGCCGGAGGGACGGGGCTTCCCCTTGCCCAGCGAGGGGAGGCAACCGACTCCCCAGTCCATGGATGAGGGCGGTGACGAAGTGACGGAATGACGATTAGTTCTAATCCATGCATAGAACTAAGAAACACATATCTATAGAGGTAACCGCGATCTAGCGGCACTTCGTCACTTCGTCACCACTGCGGTCCCTGCTGACCGCCATCGGCCCCCATGCCTGCCCCGGCTCCCAGTCCGGGGCTTCTTCATTCCCGCACTGGAGGTCTTGTGTACTACAACCCGACCGGCGTCACAGAAACTGAGATCGACGCGGTGATCGGTACAGCGGACGAGCTCACGGAACACGTCGCCCCCGAAGTCCGCAGGGCATGGATGGAATGGGACACCGCCCGATTCATGGCCGGAGTCAACGGCCCGGTGGTCGTGCGCGCCGGCTTCGCCCGTGGCCCCTACCGGCTCATAGCCGACCCGTTCCGGCCCCTGTGGGACTTCCCTCCCGCGCTGCGCACAGACGTGCTCCGGTCCCGCCTGATCATTCGGCGTCGGGAAGCGCGCCCCCTGTCATGGAGGACGAACGGCGGCAGGATCCGCGTGGTGGGCGGCGTGAAGGTCTTCACCGGCGAGTGCGAAGTGTGCGGCAAGACGTACGAACAGAGACGCCCCGAAGGACAGAAGCGCCGTTGGCCGCTGATGTGCTCGGAGGAATGCCGCGCTGAGCGGAACCGGCAGCGGAAGCGCGAATGGGCGGCAAAGAGCCGCGCGCAGGCCAAGGCCGCGTAGACGCTTACTGATACAGGTGAGAGGCGCTTCCTCTCGCGAAGTTTCCGCCGACCGACCCTCTCAGGGAGGTCGGCTTCCTTGTGTCCGGGAGGAAGGAACAACCTTGTCCCACGCCGAACGAGCGCGCGCGCATATGGCGAAGCGCGACGAATATACAGACCTCTTGAACAGGCTGGACCTCGGCTCCAAGCGCTCCCTTTCCCCCTCGGAGCGGAAGACAGAGAAGGAACTCCTTGGGGGAATCGCCACCGCTGACGCGGCGGTGAAGCGGCACCTTGAGGCAGCCGCCGCTGAAGAGCGCGCGATGCAGGCCACGTTTCCGCTCCAGCTCATGGGTACGACCCGCAGGCACGAACCGAAGGAAGACCGCATGACGGCCGCCATTCCGGGTGAGCTTCTGGCTCGCTCTCTCGACATCGCCCGCGGCATCACGACACCGAGCACCGGCAAGGCATTCAGCCCCGAGGAGATGGCGAAGAAGCTCGTAGACCTCCTGGCCCCTCAGTCCGTCGTGATGGCATCGGGCGTGAACCGGGTGCAGACAAACGCAGAGACCTACTCGTTTCCCGTGATTCGATCCGACTTCACTGCGGGGTTCGTGGGCGAGCTGGATGACCTCCCTACCGGTGGCTTCGGAGCAGAGCCGCTGAAGGTCACACCGAAGAAGATTGCCGCCGCTGACATGCTCGCCAATGAGCTCATGGACGATGGTGGTTCGGCGTTCCTGGACCCTGTTGCCAAGTCATTGATGCGGTCGCTCTCTCTGGGCTTCGACCGCGAGGCCCTGTTGGGCACGGGCGCCAACAAGGGCTTCGTGGGAATCGCGAACACGCCGGGAATCCAGAAACACGCGGTCACGGGAGGGTTCAAGGACCTTGACGCCTTCGTTGCCGCGTTCGGGAAGCTCGAAGCGGTGAACTCGAAGGCAACGGCGGTCGTGATGCACCCGACCACCTGGGCCGACCTCATGGCACTGCGTGAAGCATCGGGTTCCCTGAAGCCCCTCCTGAGCGAGTCCGCTGGTTCACCCACGGCCGGTGTTCAGCGCTCGATTCTGGGCGTTCCGGTGTGGATCTCGTCCTTCATGCCGGTCACGACCGTTCTCGCCTATGAGGCGGACCAAATATTCGCCGTATGGCGCAAGGACGCGGGATTCCAGATCTCCGATCAGTTCGGCTTCCTCAAGGACGGCACTGCGGTGCGCGCCATCGCCCGTGCCGCCATCGCTGTCCCGAACGCCGCCGCCGTCTGCAAGATCACCATTTCCGCGTAAAGAGGAGCTGCCCGAATGCCTTATTTCAACACCACCAACCTGGCAGTGACCATCCGAATGATCGGCTACATGTCCTACAGCCCGACCTCTGACGGCATCCCGTCTCGTGTTCTGGAGAACGGCCAGACCTACGAGGTCCCCCAGAGCGAGGCTGAGTGGCTGGTCTCCGCTGAGCTTGCGGAACTGGTCGCACGTGATCGTTGAATTGACTACCGGCGTGCGCATCGACCGTGCGTCGGTAGGTGCTGGGATGCGCATTGCGTGCCACTCCGACGTGGCCGGGCATCTGATCGAAAAGGGCTGGGCTCGGCAGGTGGCGACTGGCCACCGGAGCGACGGCCGGACACTGCTCGCGCTCAAGGCCCGCACTGTCCCCGGCACCAACGAGGACCTGAGCGAGTGGCCTTCATGGATGAGACCGGCATGGATCAGGCCGGACGGCCGGGTGTCCCACAGTGGGGATGACCGCCAGTGGGTTCCCGCCCACTGCCGCGCATGCCCGCGCTTCTCTTACGCGCTGAGAGACCGCCTGCCGACTGACGCTCAGCGTGAAGCCAAGTCGGATGCCTGGGTGATCCTCTGCCCACGGTGCCGCGACTGACGTGGACCACGTGGTTCCCCTGTCGCGCGGTGGTGAGGACGTGGACGGCAACGTTCAGGTGCTGTGCCGCCCGTGCCACAAGGCGAAGACCCGCGTGGACCTGGGCTACGCGGGTCTTCCCTTCTGAGTACGCGGGGCCTCAGACGCCGGCGGCACCCTGGATGGCGGCCTGGGTGGCGATGTTCGGGACAACGGTTCCCCAAAGGCCACCGATGGCACTCCCGGCGGTGTGCATGAGGTTGTCAAAACCTGAAGCGCTAGCTGTCGAAGCGGAGAACGCGACAATCGCGACTGCTCCGACGATGACGGCAGTGATGCGACGCATGAACGGCCTTTCCTCTCTTTGGCAGGTTGCCTAGCCATGGCTTCCCGCAAGTGAGCCTGTGCATGTGCTGTGTCGCTCGTGTGGGTGAGGTTCCCCCGCTGTGCGGGAGTGGTTGACTAGCTGGTCAGGGCGGGTTGACGTGGTTTCAGATTCAGTTGTTCGGTGCCTGCCTGGTTGGCGTAGTGCTTCTCCTCGAACTCGATGGGGCTGAGGTAGCCGAGTCGTTCCTGGATGCGGCGGGGGTTGTAGAAGCCGTCGATGTAGTTGAAGAGCGCGAGGCATTTCCCTTCCGAAAGAGGGGAGGGGGAGAGCGGTCCGGAAGTTCCCGCGCGTGCCCGCCGGCGATCCCGGCCCCAGCTCGGAAAACGCGCCCTGGGTGCGGCTCCTTTTTTGGGCCCTGGGCGCTGTCTGACCTGGGCAAAGCCCGTTCCGCACCCCTGAGAAAGGCACCCTTAGTGGGCCGCTAAGCCCCGTGAAGCACCCCCGAAGCCCCCGATGGCTACCCGTACCGGGTGGCTGTCGGGGGCTTCGTCGTGCGGCTGGAAGGCTCAACCACCTTGTCCGCACGCCCTCTTGCGCCCGTCAGCCACAGGGGTGAGGCTCGTGCACGCTCATGCAACCGACTCGACAGCGGGAGCGATCGTGAACCTAAAGTTCCTCGGCATCATCCCCAACACGCCGACCGACGAGTCTCCGACGATCTGGCTCGACGAAGAGACCGGCGACCTCCTGATTCAGTCGTACAAGGCGACTGAGGAAGAGGTGAAGGCATGCCAAGAGATCGGTTCGATCCCGGGCCACTCCACCGATGTGCCGGACCACGAAACGATCATCAGGCTCCCCGCGGTGATGCTGAAGTACATCCCGCGCCCGGACGGCATCGGAGAGGCAGGAAGTGCAGCCACCCGCGCGTAACGCACTGGCCCAGGCCCGGCACTCTGCCGTGCATCTTGAGTTGCGCGACAGCTACATGCGCGACGATCCCGAGTTCATCGCGTGGCAGCAGGGCGCGCGCCTTGAACCGTCCGACCGGTCTTCGTGGTGGGGCGGCTGGCACGACGCCGTGACGGCCGCGACGGCCCGCGGGGTCGTGGTCCGCCGGGCCCGCATCATCTCGGAACCCATCAGTGACTACATCCGGTACGAGTACGACTGCACGTTCACGAACATCGCTGCGGGTGAGTTGGTCCGGTGGCTTCCCCGGCGACAGACGACGGACCTGGCCTTGCCGGGTACGGACTTCTGGGTCTTCGATGGGGCGCAAGCCCTCTTCCACCACTTCACCGGGGACGGCCAGTTGGACGAGGACGGGCGGGAGTACACCGACGACCCCGAGAGGTTGAGCCTGTGCACCACAGCTTTTGAGGCTGTGTGGCAACGCGCTATTCCGCACGAGGAGTACAAGCCGCGCTGACCGGTCACCACTATGGCTGTCTCTCCCTCTTCGAGTGCCCAGCAAGCCCGGCAGGCTTTGGCGAACCGTCTCGCTGAGCTGTGCCGGGATGCCGGGCTGAGTGGACGCGATCTCGCCCGGCTGTGCGGGTGGCATCCGTCGAAGTCCTCCCGGATCATGAATGCCCGCACTCCCCCGTCCGCCGACGACATCCGAGCGTGGTGTCAGGCGTGCGGTGCCGAGGCGCAGACGAACGATCTGATCGCCTCTCTGCGGACCGTCGAGGACATGTGGATCGGCTGGCGGCGCATGGAGCGCGCCGGCCTCAAGCAGGCCCAGGAAGCCCGACTGCCGCTCTTCGAGCGAACCCGCCGGTTTCGCGCCTACTCCTCGTGGTTCATCCCGGGGCTGATCCAGACCTACGGCTACACCGAAGCCGTCTTGCGTGCCGTCCAACGGCGACGGGTCGAAGTGGACGACGTGGCGGATGCCGTCGCAGTCCGCATGGAGCGTCAGCGCGTGCTCTACGAGGGTGCTCGACGCTTCGCGTTCCTGGTTGAGGAATGGGTCTTGCGGAACGGGATCGGCGGTTCGGATGTGCAGGAGGAACAGCTCCGCCATCTCCTCACGGTGGGCTCACTGCCCACCGTCAGCCTGGGCGTGGTCCCCACACGAACCGAGCGTTCCCGGATGCCGGTGGAAGGGTTCTGGATCTTCGACACCGCACAGGTCAACATCGAGCTGGTCTCCGGCTACCTCACGCTGACCCAGCCGAGCGAGGTTGCCGCGTACGCGGACACATTCACCGAACTGGCCGACATGGCCGTCTACGGGGCGAAGGCCCGCGCGCTGATCACGAGGGCCATCCAGACTCTCAGGTGATGGCTGTGCAACCTCGTGCAATCCGCTGGGAGGCGCAGCTCCGGCGTTCCTAGCGTGGTCGCTACACGGACGACACGAGGAGCGGCCCCGTGAAGGCGATCACGTATGCGCAATCCCCGGTAGAGCTGCCGTTGCGAACTGATCCGGAGCCCGTACCGGTGGCCGGCTGCGGGGTCTGCGGCGCCCTTGCGGTACAGCGCCGGGAAGCCCGCCTCCGCGGCGACCACTCCACAGTCAGCGATTGCAACGTGGAGCTCCGGAACCATCCGCATCCCGAGGGAGCGGCATGAGCGTGAGAGCCGTGCTCCGGTACGTCAGCTACGTCATGCACCGCCACCCCTCAGCGGAAACGACGGCTACGGCGCGTTGCCTGAGCCCGGACTGTCAGTGGACTGCCGCGCCGACGGGGAACGCGGACGTGTGCACCGACATGTGCATCCAGCACACCGGCCGGACCGGCCACATGACCTTCCTCCGGGAGTTCTCGGAAGTCGCCGTGGTGGAGCGGGTCCGGTGAGCGGGCGGCCCCGGCTGACGGTCCGGGTAGTCAGCGGGGGCTCGGCTGGCCCGGTGCGGATCTTCCGATCAGGAGAGCCCGTTCAGCTTCTGTCCCGTGATCCCGTCGCTGTGGCTCGGTTCCGGCGAGAGGGCTACTGGCAGGGGTGGGGGGATGAGTTCCCGCCGTGCCGGTGTCCTCAGCACAGGTGAGCCCGCTCCAGCTCCCAGACGGGCGGGCACGGTAGCTCCGGAAGTGATGTCGCTCACGGAGAATGGCCCTGTGCTGGAGATGACGCGAGAAGCCTTCGAAGAGCTGGTGTCCGACGCCCTGGACACGATCCCGCCTGAGCTGACGCGGATCATGGACAACGTGGCGGTGTTCGTCGAGGACGAGCCCCCGGCGGACGACCCGGAGCTTCTGGGGCTCTACGAAGGGACTCCGCTCACTGAGCGGGGCGAGTGGTACGCCGGAGTCCTCCCGGACCGCATCTCGATCTACATGGGGCCGACGCTCCGGATGTGCGAGAGCCCGGAAGACGTTGTTCACGAGGTTGCCGTGACCGTGGTCCATGAGATCGCCCACCACTTCGGCATCGATGACGAGCGGCTTCACGAGCTGGGCTGGGGCTGATCCGGGGCGGCCCGCTCAGGCCGCGAGAGTCACCTGAACAGGGGAATCCTCACTCGAAGAGGTGTACGACGGGATATCGTGCACCACGGTGACCTCCGTCTCGGCGACCACGCTCTCCCGGTCCTCGCACATCCGCAACGTGGGGTTCCGGTAGATGGTGATCCGGTCCGGCAGCACCCCGGCGTACCACTCGCCGCGGTCCGTCAGCGGGGTCCCCTCGTACAGCCCGAGCAGCTCGGGATCGTCGGCCGGCGGCTCGTCCTCGACGAACACCGCCACGTTGTCCATCAGCCGCGTCAGCTCCGGCGGGATGCGGTCCAGGGCCTCTGCGACGAGCTCTTCGAACTCCTCGCGCGTCATCTCCAGCACGCCGTCATTGTCCCTCCAGTGGAGGCGCCTCCCGCTTGGCCGGGAGAAACCGTTTTGGCGATAGCTCCCCGGATCCCATATGCTTCTCACGTCCCCGACGCGCTGGAAAGCGCCCAGGCGGGCCTTTAGCCCTCATCGTCTAGTGGCCCAGGACGCCGCCCTTTCAAGGCGGTAGCACGGGTTCGAATCCCGTTGGGGGTACGCATTACCGTGTGCGAGACTTGTTCTCGCGCACTGCAAGGTCCTGTGGAGCAGTTGGTTAGCTCGCCACCCTGTCAAGGTGGAGGTCGCGGGTTCAAGTCCCGTCAGGATCGCTGAAACCGGAAACGGTTTCGTGGCTGGGTAGCTCAGTTGGTACGAGCGATCGCCTGAAAAGCGATAGGTCGCCGGTTCGACCCCGGCCCCAGCCACCACCAAGAAGGCCCCGTCTCCGGACGGGGCCTTCTGTGGTTACTCCCCTTCCCCGCGGCGCCACCGCGCCAGGCCGAAGGCCGCCGCCCCCGCCGCGACCAGGCCGAGCAGCGCCCAGTCCGGGACCCCGTCCGCCAGGGACCGGACCCGCTGCTCCACCGCGAACGAGTCGTCCACGTCCAGCAGCCCCGGCAGCGCGCTCGCCCCGTCGAAGACGAGGAACAGCGTGCCGAGCGCGATGAAGAACAGCCCGGAGAGGGCTGAGGTGGTGTGCAGCCCGAAGCGGCCCACGGTGACGGCCCGGCCGCGCAGCCAGCGCCGCCGGCCCAGCTCGAAGCGCTCCCAGAGCAGGGCCAGCAGGAAGAGCGGTACGGCCATCCCCAGCGCGTACACCGCCAGCAGCAGGCCCCCGTAGACCGGGCTGCCGCTGACCGCCGCCACGGTCAGGACGCTGCCCAGGATCGGGCCGGCGCAGAAGCCTGCCAGGCCGTAGACCGCGCCGAGGGCGTACACGGACAGGGCGGTCGTCGGGCGGATCCGCCCCGACAGCTCGGAGAGGCGCCGGCTTGCGAAGCCGAGGCCCAGGATCTGGGCGAGGCCGAGCGCGATGATCAGCCAGCCGCCGACGAGGACCAGCGTGTCTCGGTGCCCGTGGAAGAACCGGCCGGCGGTCGAGGAGGCCGCCCCCAGCGGTACGAGGGTGCTCGCGAGGCCCGCGTAGAAGATCCCGGTGCGCGCCAGCAGCCGGGAGGCGGAGTCAATCGAGTACGCGAAGAAGGCCGGGAGCAGCAGGGCGCTGCACGGGCTGAGCAGGGCGAGGAGGCCGCCGAGCAGGGCGGCCAGGTATCCGATGTCGGTCATGCCGGTCACTGCTTCGCCGAGCCGGCGGCCTGGGCCTGGGCCTTCGCCTTGGCGATGGCGGCCGCGAAGGCGGCGGTGGGCTGGGCGCCGGCGATCGGCTGCCCGTTGACCAGGAAGGACGGGGTGGAGCTGACGCCGATGCGGTAGCCCTCGTCCTGGTCCTTCCGCAGGGCCGCGGCCGCCTGCTCGCCGGCCATGTCCTTCTTGAAGCGCTCCAGGTCGGGGACGCCGGCCTGCTCGGCCAGCTCCACGAGGCGGGCCTCGCCGAAGCCCTTCTCCTTGGAGCCCTCGGCGTACGCGGCCGCGTGGAACCGGGCGAACCGGTCCTGCTGCCCCGCGGCCCAGGCGGCCTTGGCGGCGGCCTCGGATTCGGCGCCGAAGATCGGGAAGTTGCGCCACTCGATGCGCAGGGTGCCGTCGTCGACGTACTTCTTCACGAGCTCGGGCTCGGTGTCCCGGGCGAACTTGCCGCAGTAGCCGCACTTGAAGTCGGAGTACTCGATCAGGACGACGGGCGCGTCGGCGCGGCCGAGGGCGAGCTTGTCGCCGGCCTCGCGGCGGGCGAGCGCCTTCAGCTCCGCCGCCGGGTCCGCCTGGGGCGCGGAGGCCGAGGCGGACCGGTCGGGCTTGTCCGCGGGGGCGGTGGCCTGCCAGGAGACGAGGCCGAGGGTGACGGCGGCGAGGGCGACCCCGGCGGAGATCAGCAGCGGCTTGCGGGTGGAAGAGGACATACGGGTGCTCCAGGGCTACGCGTTTTACGGGTGTGCAGGGGACGGGCGCGGCCGCCCCCTACACCCGCATCACCGCGAGCTCCACCGGCCCCGGCGCCGCCCGGTCCGGCCCCCGTACGAGTGCCCGTACGGGCATCGCCCGCTGGGCACGCGGCCCCTCGGGCACGCCCGCCCCCGCCGGAAGCTGCCCGTGATCACCACCGACCCGCACCGGCACGCCGGGCACACCACCCCGATCCGGACCGGTCGGGTCGCAGGCGGGGCCCTTCTGCGGGGCAGGGGCCGGATCGGCCGCCCGGGCCGAGGCGGAAGCCGGGCGCGGGCCCGGGCCGGCATCCACCGGCCCGGCCAGGGCAGGGGCACGGGTGCCCAGGAGGATCGCGAGCACGGCTGCCAGCAGGCACCACGTACGGCGACGGCGGGACACGGGTGGGCTGCCTCTCACTCACACAACTGGGGGACTCGTCCCGAAATGGTACGGGGAGGGGCACAAATGCGTTCGCCACCCGCCCGGCCCAGGTGAGATCCTCGACCAGGTATGTCTACTTCCTTCGCCGCCCTGCAGACGCTTCTCGGTGAGATCTCCCTCCGTGACGCGCACCGCCTCGGCCGCCGCCTCGAAGGCGCCCGCCGCATCCGCAAGCCCGAGGCCAAGCAGGCCGTGCTCGACGAGATCGCCGCGGAGGCCGCGAAGGCCGCCGAGCGACTGGCCGGCCGTGCCTCGCGGATGCCCGAGGTCACGTATCCCGAGAACCTGCCCGTCAGCCAGAAGAAGGACGAGATCGCCGAGGCGATACGCGACCACCAGGTCGTGATCGTCGCGGGCGAGACCGGCTCCGGCAAGACCACGCAGATCCCCAAGATCTGCATGGAGCTGGGCCGCGGGGTCCGCGGCATGATCGGGCACACGCAGCCCCGCCGGATCGCCGCCCGCACCGTCGCGGAGCGGATCGCCGAGGAGCTGAAGTCGGAGATCGGCCGGACGGTCGGATGGAAGGTCCGCTTCACCGACCAGGTGGACCAGGACGCGACCTTCGTCAAGCTCATGACCGACGGCATCCTGCTCGCCGAGATCCAGACGGACCGCGAGCTGCGCGCCTACGACACGATCATCATCGACGAGGCCCACGAACGCAGCCTCAACATCGACTTCCTGCTCGGCTACCTGGCCCAGCTGCTCCCGAAGCGCCCCGACCTCAAGGTCGTGATCACCTCGGCGACCATCGACCCGGAGCGTTTCTCCCGCCACTTCGGCGACGCCCCGATCGTCGAGGTCAGCGGCCGGACGTATCCGGTGGAGGTCCGCTACCGCCCGCTGCTCGAAGAGGACAGCGAAGAGAGCGACCGCGACCAGATCACCGCGATCTGCGACGCGGTGGACGAGCTCCAGGGCGAGGGCGCGGGCGACATCCTGGTCTTCCTCTCCGGCGAGCGCGAGATCCGCGACACCGCGGACGCGCTGATCAAGAAGAAGCTCCGCTTCACGGAGGTCCTCCCCCTCTACGCCCGGCTCTCGCACGCCGAGCAGCACCGCGTCTTCCAGCAGCACACGGGCCGCCGGATCGTCCTCGCGACGAACGTCGCCGAGACCTCCCTCACCGTCCCGGGCATCAAGTACGTGATCGACCCGGGCACCGCCCGCATCTCCCGCTACAGCCACCGCACCAAGGTCCAGCGCCTGCCCATCGAGCGGATCTCGCAGGCCAGCGCCAACCAGCGCAAGGGCCGCTGCGGCCGTACCTCGGACGGCATCTGCATCCGGCTGTACTCCGAGGACGACTTCCTCGCCCGTCCGGAGTTCACGGACGCCGAGATCCTGCGCACCAACCTGGCCTCCGTCATCCTCCAGATGACCGCGGCCGGCCTCGGCGAGATCGAGAAGTTCCCCTTCATCGACCCGCCGGACCACCGCAACATCCGCGACGGCGTGCAGCTCCTCCAGGAGCTCGGCGCCTTCGACCCGGCGCAGAAGGACCCCCGCAAGAAGCTGACGCCCATGGGCCGCCAGCTCTCCCAGCTGCCCGTGGACCCGCGGCTGGCCCGCATGGTCATCGAGGCCGACAAGAACAACTGCGTCCGCGAGGTCATGGTCATCGCGGCGGCCCTGTCGATCCAGGACCCGCGCGAGCGCCCGTCGGACAAGCAGACCCAGGCGGACCAGAACCACGCCCGCTTCAAGGACGAGACGAGCGACTTCCTCTCCTTCCTGAACATGTGGCGCTACGTCCGCGAGCAGCAGAAGGAGCGCGGCTCGTCCTCCTTCCGCCGGATGTGCAAGCAGGAGTACCTGAACTTCCTGCGGATCCGCGAGTGGCAGGACATCTACTCGCAGCTGCGTACGGTCGCCAAGGGCATGGGGATCCACGTCAACGAAGCGGATGCCCCCGAGACGAGCGTCCACATCTCGCTGCTGGCAGGTCTGCTCTCGCACATCGGGCTGAAGGACACCGACAAGAACGAGTACCTGGGGGCGCGGTCCGCCAAGTTCGCGATCTTCCCGGGCTCCGCGCTGTTCAAGAAGCAGCCGAAGTTCCTGATGTCGGCCGAGCTGGTGGAGACCTCGCGGCTGTGGGCGCGGGTCAACGCCAAGGTGGAGCCGGAGTGGGTGGAGCCGCTCGCGCAGCACCTGATCAAGCGCACGTACAGCGAGCCGCACTGGGAGAAGGACCAGGCGGCCGTGATGGCGTACGAGAAGGTCACGCTGTACGGCGTGCCGATCGTGGCCCAGCGGAAGATCAACTACGGCCGGATCGACCCCGAGGTCTCGCGCGAGCTGTTCATCCGCAACGCGCTGGTCGAGGGCGACTGGCGCACGCACCACAAGTTCTACGCCGACAACCGCAAGCTCCTCACCGAGGTGGAGGAGCTGGAGAACCGGGCCCGGCGCCGGGACATCGTGGTCGACGACGAGACCCTTTTCGACTTCTACGACCAGAAGATCCCCGAACACGTGGTGTCCGGGGCGCACTTCGACTCCTGGTGGAAGCACAAGAAGCGCGAGGAGCCCGAACTCCTCGACTTCGAACGCGAGATGCTGCTGACCGAGAAGGCGGCCGGGGTCACCAAGGCCGACTACCCGGACTCCTGGTGGCAGGGGCAGCTGAAGTTCCGGGTGACCTACCAGTTCGAGCCGGGCGCGGACGCGGACGGCGTGACCGTGCACATCCCGCTCCAGGTGCTGAACCAGGTCACCGACGAGGGCTTCGACTGGCAGATCCCCGGTCTGCGGGAAGAGGTCGTCACCGAGCTGATCCGGTCCCTCCCGAAGCCGATCCGCCGGCACTACGTGCCCGCGCCGAACTTCGCGACCCGGTTCCTCGCGACGGCGACGCCGCTGCGGGAGCCGCTGCCCGTCACCCTGGCGCGCGAGCTCCAGCGGATGGTGGGGGTCCCGGTCTCGGCCGAGGACTTCGACCTGACCCGCATCCCGGACCACCTGAAGATCACCTTCCGGATCGTCGACGAGCGCCGCAAGAACCTCGCCGAGGACAAGGACCTGGAGGCGCTGCGCCTGAAGCTGAAGCCGAAGGCACGCCAGGCGCTGTCCAAGGCCGCCGCGGCCACCGCCGAGCGGGCGGGCGGGGAGTCGGTGGAGCGCACCGGGCTGACCGACTGGACCATCGGCACGCTGACCAAGGTCTTCGAGACCCGGCGGGCCGGCCAGCCGGTGAAGGCGTACCCGGCGCTGGTGGACGAGGGCAGGAGCGTCTCCGTACGGCTCTTCGACACGGAGGCCGAGCAGCAGCAGGCGATGTGGCTGGGCACCCGGCGACTGATCCTGCTCAACATCCCGGTGAACCCGGCGAAGTTCGCCTCCGACCACCTCACGAACCAGCAGAAGCTGGCCCTGTCCAGGAACCCGCACGGCTCCATCCAGGCGCTGTTCGACGACTGCGCGACGGCCGCGACCGACAAGCTGATCGCCGACCACGGCGGCCCGGCCTGGGACGAGGCGGGCTTCCGCAAGCTCTACGAGGCCGTCCGCGCCGACCTGGTGGACACGACCGTCCGCACCATCGGCCAGGTGCAGCAGGTGCTGGCCGCCTGGCAGGCCTGTGAGCGCCGCCTGAAGGCCACGGGCAGCCTGGCTCTGGTGGCCAACATCCAGGACGTGAAGACGCAGCTGGCGGCCCTCATGCCGGCCGGCTTCGTCACGCTCACCGGCCTGCGCCGGCTGCCGGACCTGATGCGCTACCTGGTGGCGGCGGACCGGAGGCTCCAGCAGATGCCCACGGGCGTCCAGCGCGACACCACGCGCATGGAGAAGGTCCATGAGATGCAGGACGAGTACGCCTGGCTCCTGGAGCAGTTGCCGAAGGGCCGGCCGGTGCCGGCCTCGGTCACGGACATCCGCTGGATGATCGAGGAGCTGCGGGTGAGCTACTTCGCCCACGCGCTCGGGACGGCGTATCCGATCTCCGACAAGCGGATCGTGAAGGCCGTGGACGCGGCGGCCCCCTGATCGGGTTCGACCGCACCCCCTGAGCTGCTGTACAGTCTGATTCGCAGCCGCCCGGCGGCCGCGAATCAAGGTCCTGTGGAGCAGTTGGTTAGCTCGCCACCCTGTCAAGGTGGAGGTCGCGGGTTCAAGTCCCGTCAGGATCGCAACAAACGTCAGGGCCCGTATCCCCCCAGGGGATACGGGCCCTGACGCGTTGACGGGAAGGGATGGGCCGGCGGGCCCGCGATCCCGCCAGGCCACCCCCCAGGGCCGTTCAAAGGGCTCTCAGGGGCCGTTGGAGCCGCCGAAGTCGTGCCGGGTGGCTCGTCGTCCCGCCCTGGGTCGTTCGGGCCTTCACGGCGCCCCTCCCGGGTCGGCGGTGCCGGAGGGGCCGCCGCCAGAATCCCCCTTTCGCATGATGCGTCCGACGGCGCACATCCCCTTACGGGGTGCATTACCGGAAATACAAGAGTGATCATCTGTGACGGGAGTCACCGCACGAGTTTTTGAGACTCACACATTTATCGCGCCCATACGCGTGCTCGATTTAATATGTGCAATGGCACCCACCCCCGCCGGGGGTCCCGCGCCAGCCCGAGACCGCCCTGACCTGGGCATAAAAAAGATCGCGCTGGACCCGGCGGAGTCCAGCGCGATCGAACGACTGAGACCTGTTGGGGCAGGTCCGGCCGTATGAAGCTATGTGGGTTTCATCGGATTGGGGGACCCGATATAGACCCGTTAAAACGGGGTGCTACGTGGTGCTGCTGAACCTCAGGCCTCGCTGCGCTGCTGCGGAATTCCCGCAAGCAGTGCGCGAACCTCGGCCTCGCGGTAACGGCGGTGTCCACCCAGGGTGCGGATGGACGTGAGCTTGCCAGCCTTGGCCCAGCGGGTGACCGTCTTCGGGTCCACGCGGAACATCGTGGCAACCTCAGCCGGGGTCAGCAGCGGCTCGGCATCAGGGGTGCGAGCGGTCATGAGCGGCCTCCTCGGGAGAACCGAACCATCTCGGTTCTTTCCTCTAAATTCTGCACCTTGGCCCGCGTTGCCCGAAATGGACATACGCGGGCCGAGTCGGTTATAGGACGAACGGCTTGTCCTCGGCACTACAACTACACCATCCGTCCAGCCCCAAGGGCCAAACCGACGGAATTGCCCTCCGAGGTGTTCATCAGCGGCGGAAGCCGATGGACCGTCCCATAACGGACAGTCACCCCACTGTGACGATCAGTCACAGAGCGATCAGGAGTCGTCAGACCCCCCGTAGAGCGCAATGCCGAGCATTCCGCCCTTAGTTGGACGGAAGGAACCCTCCCCGGACTCCTTGTCCTATTTTGGCACGAGGGTAGGGGAAGGGCGCAAGGGTGTAGATAGTGCGGTCCGTCACGCTTGGGCCAATGGCCCGTATCGGGACGTAGGTCCTGGTACTACGTCCCAAATGCCATGATCAAGCCTCTGATCAGCCATTTATGACCGATCGGCCGATACGCAGCGGTACGTACGGGTCGCGCGTGGACTCTCGCAGCATGATCCGCTCTCTCGGCCTAATTCGCGAACAGTCTCTCCCGGACCGCCCGCCACCGGTCCGCGAGCTCCGCGTACGCCTCGGCCGCCCCCTCGGCGTCCCCCGCGCGCAAGGCCGCGATCCCCGCCGCCAGCTCCGCGGCCGACCGGTCCGCCGCCAGCCCGGCCGCCGGCAGCGCGTGCAGCAGCCCGCCGTAGTCCAGTTCGACCATCGACCGCGGGTGGAACTCCTCCAGCCAGCTCCCCACCTCCACCAGGCCGTCGGCGAGCGCCCCGTATCCGTCCGCCTCCCGCAGGGTCCGCAGCGCCCGCGCGAGGCGCCGCCGCGCCTGCACCATCGGCGTCCGGTAGCGCAGCCGCTCGCCCGGCAGGTACTCCCGCTCCTCCTCGGCCACCAGCACGAACCAGCGCAGCGGGACCTGCCACACCCCGGTGCGGATCCACGGGCGCGCGTCCGGGTTCCGCTCGCGCCAGCGCTCGTACTCCTCGGTCGCCCGCCGGCGCGCCACCGGCGGGAGCGCGGCGTCCAGGACCGGCCGCGGGAACTGGTCGACGAGCTCCTGGAGCGCCAGCCAGCCGCGCAGCCTGGTCCGCCACGGGCAGACCAGGAGCACCCCGTCGACCTCGGCCGTGAACGCGTCCGCGCTCTCGTGCGCCGGTACCCCCACCACGGGCACCCGTACCAAGTCCGTGAGCGATCTGCGCAGTTCGTCCTGTGCGGTCGGGGCGGCCCCGCGCCGGGCGTAGTCGGCCCAGTGGGTGCGCTCCGGCTCGGGAAAGGCCGCGAGGGGCTCGTAGACGCGCAGGTAGGAGGCGTACGGAACGGTCGGCGCCGAGCGCGCGGAAGGAGGGGATTCGCTCACGCTCTCGTACCTGCCCCTCTCGCGGGTCCGGTTCACCTCCGGGACCCCTTCCGCCCGGCCGGCCGGGGCCCGCCGTCCCCCGGGAGTGTTCCGATCTCCGGACAGCTCGACCACAGACGCCCCACAGGTCTTACGCTGCTCCCAGCACGCCCTCCCCCACCCGCAGGGCGGGCGTCATTCCGCCGCATCTCTTCCATGGGAGTCACCACCGTGACCGAAATGACCGACGGCGTCCTGCACACCCTGTTCCGTACGGAGCAGGGCGGCCACGAGCAAGTCGTGCTGTGCCAGGACCGAGCCACAGGCCTGAAGGCCGTCATCGCCATCCACTCCACCGCCCTGGGCCCCGCCCTCGGCGGCACGCGCTTCCACGCGTACGCCTCCGACGAGGAGGCCGTCATGGACGCGCTCAACCTCTCGCGCGGCATGTCCTACAAGAACGCCATGGCCGGCCTCGACCTGGGCGGCGGCAAGGCCGTGATCATCGGCGACCCCGACGTCCTCAAGTCCGAGGAACTGCTGCTGGCCTACGGCCGGTTCGTGGAGTCCCTCGGCGGCCGCTACGTGACGGCCTGCGACGTCGGCACCTACGTGGCCGACATGGACATCGTGGCCCGGGAGACCCGCTGGGCCACCGGCCGCTCCCCCGAGAACGGCGGCGCGGGCGACTCCTCGGTACTCACCGCCTTCGGCGTCTTCCAGGGCATGCGCGCCAGCGCCCAGCACCTGTGGGGCGACCCGACCCTGCGCGGCCGCAAGGTCGCCGTGGCGGGTGTCGGCAAGGTGGGCCACTACCTCGTCGAGCACCTCCTGGAGGACGGCGCCGAGGTCGTGATCACGGACGTGCGCGAAGACTCCGTCCGCCGCATCCTCGACAAGCACCCGGGCAAGGTCACCGCGGTCGCCGACACGGAGGCCCTGATCCGCGTGGAGGGCCTGGACATCTACGCCCCCTGCGCGCTCGGCGGCGCCCTGAACGACGAGACGGTGCCGGCCCTCACCGCCAAGATCGTCTGCGGTGCGGCGAACAACCAGCTCGCCCACCCCGGCATCGAGAAGGACCTCTCGGACCGCGGGATCCTCTACGCGCCCGACTACGTGGTCAACGCGGGCGGGGTGATCCAGGTCGCCGACGAGCTGCGCGGCTTCGACTTCGACCGCTGCAAGGCCAAGGCCACGAAGATCTTCGACACCACGCTCGAAATCTTTGCTCGCGCGAAGGCAGACGGCATCCCGCCGGCCGCGGCGGCCGACCGGATCGCCGAGCAGCGGATGGCGGACGCCCGCGCCGCCCGCACGGCCTGACCCTTCCGAGGCCTCCTGGGCGGGCCCGCCGGGGCGCGGCGAGACGGAACTCACTGCGCTTCGGCGGGTCGCCCGCCAGGAAAGGGTTAAAATCGCGGTTGACCAGCGAGGACGGGGCGCCTTGTTGGTTCTGCGCCGAGGCGCGTCATGCGGGCGGCGTACCGTATGGCCGCGGAAGCAGGTACCGTTAAACCCCTACGGACGGTCTCTCTACGGAGAGCCCGCTCCGAACCATGAACGCGTGTCAGACTCTGGGGCCGTCGAGCCCCGTCACCGAGGGGGTCGAGCCATGGGGCGCGGCCGGGCCAAGGCCAAGCAGACAAAGGTCGCCCGCCAGCTGAAGTACAACAGCGGCGGGACTGACCTCTCGCGTCTGGCCAATGAGCTGGGCGCATCGCCGACGGAGCCGCTGCCTGTCAGCGAGCCGGTCGAAGTCGATGACGAGCTGGACGAAGACGACCCGTACGCGAAGTACGCGGCTCTCTACAACGACGACGACGAGGACGAAGAGTCCGGTCCGTCGGCACAGCGTCGCGGCGCTTGACGCCCTAGGGCGTCTGCACAGCAGGTCATATAGCTGAAACCCGGTCCAGGGCATCGCCCCGGGCCGGGTTTCAGTGCTGCTCAGCTCGCGTAGGTACCGGTGAGGGTCGCGCCCTCGGTACGGTCGCCGCGGTCCTGGATCTCGCCCGCGACCCAGGCGTCGACGCCCCGGTCGGCCAGCGCGGTCAGGGCCACGTCCACCGACTCGGCGGGGACGACGGCCATCATGCCGACACCCATGTTCAGCGTCTTCTCCAGCTCCAGCTGCTCCACCTGCCCGGCCTTGCCGACCAGGTCGAAGACGGCGCCGGGGGTCCAGGTCGCACGGTCGACCGTGGCGTGCAGGTGGTCCGGGATGACCCGGGCCAGGTTCGCCGCGAGGCCGCCGCCGGTGATGTGCGAGAAGGCGTGCACCTCGGCCGTACGGGTGAGCGCGAGGCAGTCCAGCGAGTAGATCTTGGTGGGCTCCAGGAGCTCCTCGCCGAGGGTGCGGCCGAGCTCCTCGACCTCCTGCTCCAGGGACATCCCGGCGCGGTCGAAGAGGACGTGCCGGACGAGCGAGTACCCGTTCGAGTGAAGGCCGGACGAAGCCATGGCGATGACGGCGTCACCCGTACGGATGCGATCCGCGCCGAGCAGGCGGTCGTACTCGACGGCACCGGTGCCGGCGCCCGCCACGTCGAAGTCGTCCGGACCCAGCAGGCCCGGGTGCTCGGCGGTCTCGCCGCCGACGAGGGCGCAGCCGGCGAGGACGCAGCCCTCGGCGATGCCCTTGACGATCGCGGCGACCCGCTCGGGGTGCACCTTGCCGACGCAGATGTAGTCGGTCATGAAGAGCGGCTCGGCGCCACAGACGACGATGTCGTCCATGACCATGGCGACCAGGTCGTGGCCGATGGTGTCGTAGACGCCCATCTGGCGGGCGATGTCGACCTTGGTGCCGACGCCGTCCGTGGCCGAGGCCAGCAGGGGGCGCTCGTAGCGCTTGAGGGCGGAGGCGTCGAAGAGGCCGGCGAAGCCGCCGAGGCCGCCGAGGACCTCGGGGCGCTGCGTCTTCTTCACCCACTCCTTCATCAGCTCGACGGCGCGGTCTCCCGCTTCGATGTCCACACCCGCGGCTGCGTAGCTGGCACCGGTGGTCTTCTCTGTCATGACAGGAGAGAGCTTTCGTGTCGTTACTGCGTGTGGTGCTGGGCCCCCGGATAAGCCTCAAAGAGAGGGCCCAGCGCAGGTTGAGCCTGGGGCAGCGGGGCTACGGGCGGCGGAGCGCGTCGGCGGCGTCGGTGCCGCCGGCCAGCTCGGACTCCAGCAGCTGCTTGCCCAGGAGCTGCGGGTCGGGCAGCTCCATCGGGTACTCGCCGTCGAAGCAGGCACGGCAGAGGTTGGGCTTCTGGATGGTGGTCGCCTCGATCATCGCGTCCAGCGAGATGTACGAGAGCGAGTCCGCGCCCAGCGACGTGGCGATCTCGTCGACCGTCATGCCGTTGGCGATCAGCTCGGCCCGGGTGGCGAAGTCGATGCCGAAGAAGCAGGGCCACTTCACCGGCGGCGAGGAGATCCGGATGTGGACCTCGGCCGCGCCGGCCTCGCGGAGCATCTTGACCAGGGCGCGCTGGGTGTTGCCGCGGACGATCGAGTCGTCGACGACCACCAGGCGCTTGCCCCGGATGACTTCCTTGAGGGGGTTGAGCTTCAGGCGGATGCCGAGCTGGCGGATCGTCTGCGAGGGCTGGATGAAGGTCCGGCCGACGTAGGCGTTCTTGACCAGGCCGGAGCCGTACGGGATCCCGCTGGCCTCGGCGTATCCGACGGCGGCGGGCGTGCCGGACTCCGGCGTCGCTATCACCAGGTCGGCCTCGACCGGGGCTTCCTTGGCCAGGCGCCGGCCCATCTCGACGCGCGAGAGGTAGACGTTCCGGCCGGCGATGTCGGTGTCCGGGCGCGCCAGGTAGACGTACTCGAAGACACAGCCCTTGGGCTTCGCTTCCGCGAAGCGGGAGGTGCGCAGGCCGTTCTCGTCGATCGCGATGAGCTCGCCCGGCTCGACCTCGCGGACGAAGCTGGCGCCGCAGATGTCGAGGGCGGCGGTCTCGCTCGCGACCACCCAGCCGCGCTCCAGGCGGCCGAGGACCAGCGGGCGGATGCCCTGCGGGTCACGGGCGGTGTAGAGCGTTCCCTCGTCCATGAAGACCAGGGAGAAGGCGCCCTTGACCTGCGGGAGGACCTTGGCGGCCGACTCCTCGATGGTCAGGGGCTTGCCCTCGTCGTCGGTCTGGCCGGCGAGCAGGGCGGTGACCAGGTCGGTGTCATTGGTGGCGGCCACCTGAGTGGCACGCCCGTCCTGACGGGGGAGGTCGGCGACCATCTCGGCGAGCTCGGCGGTGTTCACCAGGTTGCCGTTGTGACCCAGGGCAATGGAGCCGTGGGCGGTCGCGCGGAAAGTGGGCTGCGCGTTCTCCCAGACGGAGGCTCCGGTGGTCGAGTAGCGGGCGTGACCGACCGCGATATGACCCTGGAGCGAGCCGAGAGAGGTTTCGTCGAAGACCTGGGAAACGAGGCCCATGTCCTTGAAGACGAGGATCTGGGAACCGTTGCTCACAGCGATTCCCGCGGACTCTTGTCCGCGGTGCTGCAATGCATACAGTCCGAAGTAGGTGAGCTTGGCGACCTCTTCACCCGGAGCCCAGACACCGAAGACGCCGCAAGCGTCCTGGGGGCCCTTTTCGCCGGGGAGCAGGTCGTGGTTGAGTCGTCCATCACCACGAGGCACGCCTCCGAGTGTAGGCGAGATCGACCACTGGTCCGAATTCGTGAGGCCCGGGAAATCTCACAGCACAGAGGGTGACCGCGCCCCCCCGTCTCGGTATGCGGATCACTTTGTTGACAGCTACGAGGGGAATTCGTACAGGCTCTCGCCTCATGCAGCCCCTCGGTGACCGTTCCGTCACCCTCGTCGAGCGCCGGCACGTGGACCTGGTCCGTGTCGCGAGCGCCATCTGTCGCTGTTCCGCGTAGCCACAACTCTTCCGCTGCCCTTCTCGTTTCGCTCCGCCCTGCCCCGCCCTGCCGTGCCGCGCGCCGTCCCGCGCCCGCCCGGGGCGGGGTGGCCGAGCTGCGCCTTGGAGTACCTGTGTCTTCGTACAACAACAAGCTGTCCCGCCGTGCCTTCGGAGGCGCCGTCGGAGCGACCGCGGCCGCCGCCGCGGTGGGTCTGGGGGCGGGCCCGGCCGGCGCCGCCGAGGCCTCTCAGGCCGGGCCGCAGGAGCGCGAGTTCCGGGCCGCGCGCGGCCGTCCGTCCCGGCGACCGAACATCCTGTTCATCCTCGGGGACGACCTCGGCTGGGCGGACCTGTCCTCGTACGGGTCCCCGCACATCAAGACCCCGAACCTGGACCGCCTGGCCCGCCAGGGCCTGCTCGCCGACCCGGTGCCTCGCTCCAGGACGGCGGGATCCGGGTGCCGAACATCGTGCGCTGGCCCGCACGCCTGGACGGCGGGCAGGTCAGCCACGTCCCCGTCTTCAGCCCGGACTGGACGGCGACGCTGCTGGAGCTGGCCGGGACCCGGCCGCACCCGGCGTACCCGCTGGACGGGGTGAGCCTGGCCGGGTACCTGCTGCGCGGGGAGAGGATCGCCGAGCGGAACCTGTTCTGGCGGGTCCGCGGGGAGCGGGCGCTGCGCCGCGGCGACTGGAAGTACTACCGCGGCAAGGCGGGCAAGGACCAGCTGTTCAACCTGGCCGGGGACATCCGCGAACAGGCGGACAGGGCCGCGGTGGAACCGGCCCGGCTGGCGGAGCTGCGGACGGCCTGGGAGGCGGTGAACGCGCAGCTCCTCCCGTACCCGGCCTGACCCGCGGCCCTCTGGGCCGGGCTATTCGACGGCGGAGGCGGCCCTGGCGGTCAGGCCCTTGCCGTCGGGGGCGGTGAGGGTCAGGGCCCGGTCCTTGATCTTCCAGGTGAGGGGGCCGCTGCCGAACAGGTCGGTCAGCGCCCGCTCCACCTCGCCCGCCGGGCCCTCGCAGGCCATCCGGGTGGAGGTGACCGGCCCGAAGGTGAGCGTGGATCCCTCGACGGTGGCCTTGGCGCTGAACCGGTTGCAGCCGAGGACGCCGCTCGCGGTGCCGTCGGCGGCGAGGGTGAACCGGGCCTTGCCGGCCGCCTCGGCGGGGACGGAGGACACGGTCGCGCCGCTGATCAGGGAGTCGACCGTCCACTCGGTCGCGGTCAGCGGGGCGTCCGGGGCCGGGGGCTTCGGGGTCATCGCGATGGTGCTCCCGTCGGCGGTCTTCAGGGTGAGGCGGTCGGGGCCGCGGTCGATGGTCAGCCGGCCCTTGAAGAGCTTGGCGAACTCCGTCTCGAACTCGATGTCCTCGCAGGCCATGGCGGTGGTGGCACCGGGGGTGACGGTCACCGCGGACGTACCCGTGAAGACGACCGCGGCCTGGAAGCCGTTGCAGCCGTAGTTGCCCGTGGCCTCCCTCTCCGCGAGGTCGACACGGGCGGTACCGGGCGCGTGCAGGGTGCGGCCGCCGCTGGTCAGGGACTCGACGGCCCAGGATCCGGTGACTTCGGGGAGCATGCCGGACCCGCTCTCCACACTCTGGCCGCACGCGGCCAGGGCCAGGGCGAGAGCCGGTACGAGGGCCAGGCCGATCGGGACGTGCCGGTGGGTACGCATGTTCCTGGGACGGGCCGGGCCCGCGGGCGGTTCCACCCTCAGCCCCCCTCAGCTCATCAGCGGGAGCAGCGCCGACAGGTCGGCCCGCTCGCCACTGGCGCTGACCCGCGCCGCGTCCAGCTCCTCGGCCCATCCCGTACGGCCCGTGGCGAGCCGGAGCCAGGTCAGCGGGTCGGTCTCCACCACGTTCGGCGGGGTGCCGCGGGTGTGCCGGGGGCCCTCGATGCACTGGACCACCGCGAAGGGCGGGATCCGCACCTCGACGGAACCGCCGGGCGCCGTGAGGGCGAGGTAGTCGGCGAGCAGCCGGGTGCAGGCGGCCAGGGCCTGGCGTTCGATCGGGATGTCCAGTCCGGTGGCCCGGTTCAGGTCGTCGGTGTGGACCACCAGCTCCACGGTCCGCGTGACCAGGAAGTCGGCCAGGGTCATGGCCCCGATCCACAGGTCCAGCACGCGCTGGTCCGGATTGGCCGCCAGCGCCTGCGCCATGCGGTCGGCCGCCCGGTCGTACAGCTCGGGCAGCGGGGCCCCGTCAAGGGTCTCCCGGGCGGCCTCGGAGATCTGCCCGGCGAGCGAGGCGGTGGCGGAGGGCCATTCGACGGCCGTCAGCTCGGCGATGGCGGCGGGCGGGCGGGCGAGGCCGCCGGCGAGGGAGTCCGCGATCCACGCGACGTGCGCGGCGAGCTCGGCGACGGTCCACTCCCCGAGCCCGCTGGGCCGCGCCAGCTGCTCAGGACTCAACTCCCGGACGGCCCGGGCCACATGCCCGAACTGCGCGGTGACCGCGGCACGGATCTTGGCGGGGTCGTACGTACGCGGCTTCTTCTTCCCGGGCGGCATGTCCCGACCCTACTCGGGGAGCTTGAGGTCGGTGCAGCCGCGCCGTGCCGCCGCTTCGCCGACGTAGGCCTTGAACACCTCTGCCGTGCGGCCGCCCAGGACCCGGCTGTACGTCGCGTCCGCGTTCATGGTGAAGGCGGCCGGCCGGCCCTGGCAGGTGGCGGAGGCGTACAGGATCGTGCGATCCCGGCCCGCTCCCAGCACGGTGACGGGCTTGGCGGAGTAGTCATGGGTGACCATGGTGGCCTCGGCCTCGTCGCCGAAGTAGGACTGCGTACGGATCCACCACGGACGCCTGGTCAGGGCGGATCGGGCGTCGTCACCACCTCGTTCGGCCGGGGTGAGCTCCGGGAAGATCCGCCGGACTCCGTCCGGACTCATGGCCAGGACGCAGGACTCGCCGCGGGTGGCACTCGCGGTGGGGGCGCCGACGGACCGGTCGGGCAGCCTCCCGCGCTCCGCGGTACCGCGCAGCATGGACGCGTACCAACCGCACGTGCCCTGACCCGACTCGGCCGGACCGAGGTCGAGCGAGGGCATCGTGAGCCGGGCGGGGAGCTCCGGCAGCGTGGTCTTGCAGCCCAAGCGCCGAGCAGCGTCCGCCGTCGCCTTCCGGGCCATCTGCGCCAGCGCCCGCAGATCGGTGTCCGTCGCCTCTTCCTTGTACTCGCCGCCGACCCTGACGCTGACCGACGTCGGGCGTGAGCCCGCCGCTCCCTCGCAGCCGGCGGTCACGGTGGCGCTCTTCCGCCCGTGGTCACCCAGCAGACCGTCCCCGAGCGGAGACCGGCTCGGGTAGTCGACCTGCGCGGTGGCGTCCTCGTCTTCACGGAAGCTTCGGTCGCCGAACGGCTTGTCGTCGACCCCGATCTCGTGGATGTACGGCGCCCGCTTCTGCGGCAAGGCGTACACGGTGAGGGAGAAGTGGTCCGAGTGTTCCGTGTCGCCGTCCACCTCGCGGACGCTCTCGAAGCTGCACGAGCTGGGCAGCCGGCCCAGCTCGAGGCGCCTGCCGCGCCGTTCGGGCTTCACGCGGTCGGTGCCCCCGTTCAGCCGAAGGACCGCTGCCGGATCCACCAGGCCGGCACAGCCTTCCTCGATGGCCGCCCGGCTGTCCCGGCGGTCCTGCCACCTCTCGTACGAACCGTGGAGCGACCAGACGCTCAGTACGATCCCGCATACGGCGAGTGTGCACAGAAGCGAATTGCCCCGGTTACGCCGCGGTCCCCGGTCCGGGAGGATCCGCTCATGCGGCCCCGGAAACGGCGCCGAAGGGCGCGGCAAAGGATCGAACACGGCGACCTACCCCCCTTGCAGATGCGATGAAGGCACCGTAGCAACCACCGCCGACAGCGCAGAGGCCCCGCCCACACCGTGGACGGGGCCTCGTACAGCCGAAGGCGGGGATCAGGCCAGCAGGGCCGGGATCGTCGCCTCGTGGGCTTCGCGGAGCTCCGCCAGGGGGAGGGTGAACTCGCCCTGGACCTCGATCTCCTCGCCGTCCACCACGCCGATGCGCGCGACCGGCAGACCCCGCGCACCGCACATGTCGGTGAAGCGGAGCTCCTCGCTGCGCGGGACGGCCACGATGGCGCGGCCCGCGGACTCGGAGAACAGGAAGGTGAAGGCGTCCAGGCCCTCCGGGACCACGATCCGCGCACCGTTGCCGCCGCGCAGGCAGGACTCGGTCAGCGCCTGGATGACGCCGCCGTCGGACAGGTCGTGCGCGGCGTCGATCATGCCGTCGCGGGACGCCGAGATCAGGATCTCGGCCAGCAGCTTCTCGCGCGCCAGGTCCACCTTCGGCGGCATGCCGCCCAGGTGGTCGTGGACGACCTGGGACCAGGCCGACCCGCCGAACTCCTCGGCCGTGTCGCCCAGCAGGTACAGCAGCTGGCCGGCCTCCGCGAACGCCATCGGCGTACGGCGGTTGACGTCGTCGATGACACCGAGGACCGCCACGACCGGGGTCGGGTGGATGGCAATGTCGCCCGTCTGGTTGTAGAGGGAGACGTTGCCGCCGGTCACCGGGGTGCCCAGCTCCAGGCAGCCGTCCGCGAGACCGCGGGTGGCCTCGGCGAACTGCCACATGACGCCCGGGTCCTCCGGCGAGCCGAAGTTCAGGCAGTCGGAGATGGCGAGCGGCTTGGCGCCGGTCGCCGCGACGTTGCGGTAGGCCTCGGCCAGCGCCAGCTGCGCGCCCGTGTACGGGTCGAGCTTGGCGTAGCGGCCGTTGCCGTCGGTGGCCATGGCGACGCCGAGGTTGGACTCCTCGTCGATGCGGACCATGCCCGCGTCCTCGGGCTGCGAGAGCACCGTGTTGCCCTGCACGAAGCGGTCGTACTGGTCGGTGACCCACGACTTCGAGGCCTGGTTCGGGGAGGAGACCAGGGCCAGGACCTGCGCCCGGAGCTCCTCCGAGGTCGCGGGCCGCGGCAGCCTGTTCGCGTCGTCCGCCTGGAGCGCGTCCTGCCAGTCCGGGCGGGCGTACGGGCGGTGGTAGACCGGGCCCTCGTGGGCGACGGTGCCCGGGGGCACGTCCACGATCTGCTCGCCGTGCCAGAAGATCTCCAGGCGCTCGCCGTCGGTCACCTCACCGATGACGGTGGCGATGACGTCCCACTTCTCGCAGATCTCCATGAAGCGCTCGACGTGCTGCGGCTCGACGATCGCGCACATGCGCTCCTGCGACTCGCTCATGAGGATTTCCTCGGGCGAGAGCGTCGCGTCGCGCAGCGGGACGGTGTCCAGCTCGACGCGCATGCCGCCGGAGCCGGCGGAGGCCAGCTCGCTGGTGGCGCAGGAGAGCCCGGCGCCGCCGAGGTCCTGGATGCCCGCGACCAGCTTCTCCTTGAAGATCTCCAGGGTGCACTCGATGAGGAGCTTCTCCTGGAAGGGGTCGCCGACCTGGACGGCGGGGCGCTTGGTGGGCTTCGTGTCGTCGAAGGTCTCGGACGCGAGGACCGAGACGCCGCCGATGCCGTCGCCGCCGGTGCGGGCGCCGTAGAGGATGACCTTGTTGCCGGGGCCGGAGGCCTTGGCGAGGTGGATGTCCTCGTGCTTCATCACGCCGATGCAGCCGGCGTTGACGAGCGGGTTGCCCTGGTAGCAGGCGTCGAAGACGACCTCGCCGCCGATGTTCGGCAGGCCGAGGCAGTTGCCGTAGCCGCCGATGCCCGCGACCACGCCCGGCAGGACGCGCTTGGTGTCGGGGTGGTCGGCCGCGCCGAAGCGCAGCGGGTCGACGACCGCGACCGGGCGGGCGCCCATGGCGAGGATGTCGCGGACGATGCCGCCGACGCCGGTGGCCGCGCCCTGGTAGGGCTCGATGTACGACGGGTGGTTGTGCGACTCGACCTTGAAGGTGACCGCGTAGCCCTGGCCGACGTCGACGACGCCGGCGTTCTCGCCGATGCCGACGAGCATGGCGTCGTTCTCGGGGGCCTTCTCGCCGAACTGCTTCAGGTGGACCTTGCTGCTCTTGTACGAGCAGTGCTCGGACCACATGACCGAGTACATGGCGAGCTCGGCGCCGGTGGGCCGGCGGCCGAGGATGTCCCGGATGCGGGCGTACTCGTCCTCCTTGAGGCCGAGTTCCTTCCAGGGCTGGGCCGCGTCCGGGGTCTCCGTCGCGTTCTTGACCGTGTCGAGGCTCATGCGTTGACCAGCTTCTTCAGGACCGACGTGAAGAACGGGAGGCCGTCGGTGCGGCCCGTCCCGATCAGCGGCTCGACCGCGTGCTCGGGGTGGGGCATGAGGCCGACGACGTTGCCCGCGGCGTTGGTGATGCCGGCGATGTCGCGCAGCGAACCGTTCGGGTTCACGTCCAGGTACCGGAAGGCCACTCGGCCTTCGGCCTCCAGTTCGTCGAGCACGCGCTCGTCGGCGACGTAACGGCCGTCCATGTTCTTGAGCGGGACGGAGATCTCCTGGCCGGCGGTGTAGTCGCCGGTCCACGCGGTCTCCGCGTTCTCCACCCGCAGCTTCTGGTCGCGGCAGATGAAGTGCAGGTGGTTGTTGCGGAGCATCGCCCCCGGCAGCAGGTGGGCCTCGGTGAGGACCTGGAAGCCGTTGCAGATGCCGAGGACGGGCATGCCCGCCTTGGCCTGCTCGATGATGGTCTCCATCACCGGCGAGAAGCGGGAGATGGCTCCGGCGCGCAGGTAGTCCCCGTAGGAGAAGCCGCCCGCGAGGACGACCGCGTCGACCTGGTGCAGGTCCTTGTCGCGGTGCCAGAGCGACACCGGCTCGGCCCCCGCGAGGCGGACGGCGCGCAGCGAGTCACGGTCGTCGAGCGTTCCGGGGAACGTGACGACTCCGATGCGTGTGGTCACCGTCAGGCCTCGACCTTCACGGTGAAGTCTTCGATGACGGTGTTGGCGAGGAACGTTTCGGCCATCTTGTGGATGCGGTCGAGGGCGGCCTGGTCGACCGGTCCCTCCACTTCCAGCTCGAAACGCTTCCCCTGGCGGACGTCGGCGATGCCCTCGAAGCCCAGGCGCGGCAGTGCACGCTGCACCGCCTGGCCCTGGGGGTCGAGGATCTCCGGCTTGAGCATGACGTCGACTACGACGCGTGCCACTGGCACTCCCGATGAGGTGGTTGGTGCGAAGGCGGTTCCCTCAGCGTACCCGGCCGAAATTTCTACGCGGGTAGATATCTCTCGACCGTGATCGCCGAGCGGTTTCGGCTTCACCAACGCTTCGCAAAATCCCCCGGAAAACCACGCGCCCGGGATTGCGGCGGGACACGCGGAGACAATTAACTGGGCTTCGCAATGCAATGGGAATCAGGGTACAAAGGAATCACCCGGGATTCCCGTGGAATGATGCATTGCCCCGAAACATCCATACAGGCGACATCGCCGCACGTCAGCAGGTGGCGGCGGTCGCACGAAGGGACCGATATCCGTGGCGCAGCGCGTAGTGGTCACGCTCTCCGATGACATCGACGGCGGGGAAGCGGCGGAAACGGTCGTGTTCGCTCTGGACGGTAAGTCCTACGAGATCGACCTCAATGTGGCGAACGCAAAGAAACTGCGGAAGAGCCTGGCCCCGTTCGTGGCCGCCGGCCGCCGGCAGGCGCGCTCGGGGAAGACCTTCAAGCACACGTCCATCGCGCCCGACCCGGCGGTCGTCCGCGCCTGGGCCCGGTCCAACCAGTTCGAGGTGCCGCCCCGGGGTCGCATCCCCAAGAAGATCTACGAGGCCTACAACGCTGCCCACTGAGGGCCGATTTGCCATCCACCCCCATGGGTCGGCTAGAGTCTGGATCACGCCGAGGGGCGAGGCCGCAAGGTCAAGGCCCCGAAGTCGTGCGGGTGTAGTTCAGTAGCAGAACATCCTCCTTCCAGGGGGAAGGCGCAGTGTGCGATCCCTGTCACCCGCTCTGCATCGGTTTACCGACCACCACGGTGGATCAGGTAGAGTGATGCGCGCAGTACACCTGCGGACGTAGCTCAGTTGGTAGAGCACCACCTTGCCAAGGTGGATGTCGCGCGTTCGAGTCGCGTCGTCCGCTCCAAAGGGAGAAGGCCCCGGTCATTACGACCGGGGCCTTCTTCGTGTTTCCCCGGAAGACCCTGACAAATGTCATCGCGGATCATGACAGCGCGCACTCCTGACCCGGCCCGGGCGCCGCGAGTCTGGATTCATGACTGACACCGTGATCGACGTCCAGGGGCTGCGCCGCGGCTACGCCGGCGGTTTCGAAGCCGTGCGGGGCGTTTCCTTCTCCGTGGCGCGCGGCGAGATCTTCGCCCTGCTCGGCACCAACGGCGCGGGCAAGACCTCCACCGTCGAGCTGCTGGAGGGGCTGGCCGCGCCGAGCGGCTGGGGGTCCCCCCAGCGGAGCTGGGGGAAGGTCCGCGTCTTCGGCCTCGACCCGTACGCGCGGCGGGCCGAGGTCCGCCCGCGGACCGGGGTCATGCTCCAGGAGGGCGGTTTCCCCTCGGACCTCTCGGTGGCCGAGACCGTCCGGATGTGGGGCGGGGTCACCACCGGCGCCCGCCCGGCGGCGGAGGTGCTGGAGCTGGTGGGCCTGGCCGCGCGGTCCTCCGTACGGGTCAAGCAGCTGTCCGGCGGTGAACGGCGGCGCCTGGACCTGGCGCTGGCCCTGCTGGGGCGGCCGGAGGTGCTGTTCCTGGACGAGCCGACCACCGGCATGGATCCGGAAGGGCGCCGGGACACCTGGGCGTTGGTACGGGAGCTGCGGGAGAAGGGCACCACGGTGCTGCTGACCACGCACTACCTGGAGGAGGCCGAGGAGCTCGCCGACCGGCTGGCGATCCTCCACGAGGGGGAACTGGTCCTGTCCGGCACCCCGGCCGAGGTGACCGCCACCCGGCCGGCCCGGATCCGCTTCACGCTGCCGGCCGGGGTGCCGGCGGCCCGGCTGCCGCTGGCCCTGCACGCGGCGGCGTACGGGCGGCGGGTGGAGATCCGTACGGAGAGGCTCCAGGCGGACCTGACCGAACTGCTGCGCTGGGCCCACGACTCCGGGGTGGAGCTGGCCGGGCTCGACGCCCGGTCGGCCTCGCTGGAGGACGCCTTCCTGGAGATCGCGGGGAACCGCCGGAGCACGAACACCCGTAACGAGAACCGTAACGACGACACGATGGCGGGGACCCGATGAGCGCACTGCCCCTGAACCCCGGCCGGCTGGCCGCGCTCGGCCGCTGCGAGCTCACGCTGCTCGTGCGCAACCGGGCGGCGCTGAGCGTGGCCCTGGCCATGCCCGCGCTGACGGTGTTCGTCCTGCGCTCCACGCTGAGCGGCGACACCGCAGGCGCCGTCGCCGAGGCCACGCTGACGGGCGGCATCGGCATGGTGCTGCTCCTCGTCGTGTACATGAACCTGGTCTCCGCCTACGTGGCCCGCCGCGAGGAGCTCGTGCTCAAGCGGCTGCGCACCGGCGAGGCGAACGACCTGGAGATCCTGGCCGGGACCGCGCTGCCCGCCGCCGTCATCGCCCTCGGGCAGATCGCCCTCCTCGCGGTGGCGGGGGCCGCGGCCCTGGACGCCCCGATGCCGGCCGAGCCGGTCCTGCTGGTCGCGGCGGTCCTCGCGGCGGTGCCGTTGCTCGCCGGGATGGCGGCGCTGACCAGCGTGTTCACGCGCAATGTGGAGAGCGGGGGGCTCACCACCCTGCCGCTGCTCCTGGTCACGATGATCGGCTCGGGGCTGTTCGTCCCGCCGGACCGGCTGCCCGGCGTAGCGGCCTCGGTGTGCGAACTGCTGCCGCTCAGCGGGGTGATGGCGCTCGTGCGGGCCGGGTGGAGCGGCGGCGCGGAGGCCTACGACCTGCTGGGGGCTGCGCTCACCACGCTGGCCTGGGTCATGATCACCGTGTTTGCTGTGCAGAAGTGGTTCCGCTGGGAACCGCGCCGCTAGAGAGCCGGGGGACGGGACCGTGTCGAGACTGACCGGGTGGTGGAGCAACCGCAGCAGCGCGGCGAAGGTCGAGCTGTACACACGCTGCTCGATCCACTTCTTCGTACTGATCGAGATCGCTTCGTTCGGGTTGCCCCTGGTCGGCTCGGCGGCGATGAGGACGTCCTCGCGTCCCGTGTCCGTCGTCTTCTTCCTGGCCCTGTGCGCCCACTCCGTGCTGGTCGGATTCCTCTCCTCCAGGGCGCTGGACCGGGTGGTGGGGCGCCGGGGGCAGCCGGTGCGGCTCGCGGTGGCCACGACGGTCCTGACGGCCGTCGCCTGCGTCGCCGCCCTCATCCTGCGCAAGACCGGGCACATCGACCCGTCGGCGGCCCCGTCCCTGGTGATCGGCATCAGCTGCTTCGGCACGGGGGCGGTGGTGCTGTGCCTGAAGAGGGTCCGGCACATGTGGGGCGTCGCCCCGGCCGCGGCGCTCGGCACGACCGCCGCGACGGCCGTCCTCGGCCTGCCCCTGGGCGAGGTCGTCGGCTACACGGTCGGAGTCCTGCTGGCCGGCCTCTTCATGAGCATGGCCTACGGGTTCTCCGGCTGGCTGCTGAACACCGTCTGGGAGCTGGACCGCTCCCGCGAGGCCCAGTCGAGGCTGGCGGTCGCCGAGGAGCGGCTGCGCTTCGGGCGGGACCTGCACGACGTGATGGGCCGCAACCTGGCGGTGATCGCGCTCAAGAGCGAGCTGGCGGTACAGCTGGCGCGCCGCGAACGCCCGGAGGCGGTAGACCAGATGATCGAGGTGCAGCGGATCGCCCAGGAGTCCCAACGAGAGGTACGGGACGTCGTGCGCGGCTACCGGGAGGCGGATCTCGCGGTGGAGCTGGAGGGTGCGCGCGGGGTGCTGAGCGCGGCCGGCATGGACTGCCGGGTCGACTTCGAGGCCGGGCGGGCGCTCCCCTCCGAGGTGCAGTCGGCGCTCGGCTGGGTGGTGCGCGAGGCGACCACGAACGTCCTGCGGCACGGGGACGCGCAGAGCTGCCTGATACGGCTGACGGCGCCGGAGGCCGGTTCCGTGACGCTGGTGGTGGAGAACGACGGGGCGCCCGACTCCCCCGCCGGCCCGCCGGGATCGGGGCTCGCCGGGCTGCGGGAACGGCTCGCGGTCCTGGACGGAACCCTGCGGGCAGGGCCTGTGGGCGGCGGACGCTTCCGGCTGTGCGCCGAGATCCCGAGTGCACACGTGCAAGAACTGGAGGTGCGGGTTTGAGCCCCGTACGGGTACTGCTGGCCGATGACGAACACCTGATCCGGGGGGCGCTGGCCGCGCTGCTGGCCCTGGAGGACGATCTGGCGGTCGTCGCCCAGGCGGCCTCCGGGCCGGAGGCGCTGGCCATGGCGCGGGCCCACCGGCCGGACGTGGCGGTGCTGGACCTGCAGATGCCGGGGGCGGACGGTGTGAGTGTCGCCACATCGCTGCGGGCCGAGCTCCCGGACTGCAAGACCATGATCGTGACGAGTCACGGCCGGCCGGGCCACCTGAAGCGGGCTCTCGCGGCGGGGGTGCGGGCCTTCGCGCCGAAGACGGTCTCGGCGCAGCGGCTGGCCGAGCTGATCCGGACCGTGCACGCCGGAGGGCGCTATGTGGACCCGGAATTGGCGGCCGACGCGATCAGCGCGGGGGACTCGCCGCTGACCGCCCGGGAGGCCGAGGTGCTGGAGCTCGCGGCGGACGGGGCACCGGTCGCGGAGATCGCGGAGCGGGCCTCGCTGTCGCAGGGGACCGTACGGAACTACCTGTCCTCGGCGGCGACGAAGCTGGGGGCCGAGAACCGGCACACAGCAGTGCGTCTCGCACGGGAGCGAGGTTGGGTATAGTGGGTCCCGCGCTACGGCGCATGCGGACATAGCTCAGTTGGTAGAGCACCACCTTGCCAAGGTGGATGTCGCGAGTTCGAGTCTCGTTGTCCGCTCAGAGTGCGAAGGCCCCGATCACCGATCGGGGCCTTCGTCGTATCCCGCCCGGCTCAGCTCCAGGTCAGGCCGGTGAGGCGCTCGTAGGCCTCGACGTACTTGGCGCGGGTCTGCTCGACGACCTCCTGCGGGAGGGCCGGCGGCGGGAGTTCGCCCTTCGCGTCCCAGCCGGAGGCCGGGGAGGTCAGCCAGTTGCGGACGTACTGCTTGTCGAAGGAGGGCTGCGTACGGCCCGGCTCCCACAGGTCGGCGGGCCAGAAGCGGGAGGAGTCGGGGGTCAGCACCTCGTCGGCGGCGACCAGCGTGCCGCCCTTCGGGTCGAAGCCGAACTCGAACTTGGTGTCCGCCAGGATGATCCCGCGCTCGCGGGCGATGTCCCGGGCGCGGCCGTATACGGCCAGGGTGGTCTGGCGCAGCAGCGCGGCCGTCTCGGGGCCGGTGGTGCGCGCGACCTCCTCGTAGGAGACGTTCTCGTCGTGCTCGCCGACCGCGGCCTTGGCGGCCGGGGTGAAGATCGGGGCGGGCAGCTCGGAGCCGTCGACGAGCCCCTCGGGGAGGGCGAGTCCGCAGACGGTACGGGTCTGCTTGTACTCGGCGAGGCCGGAGCCGGTGAGGTAGCCGCGGGCCACGCACTCGACCGGGACCATGTCGAGGTTCTTGCAGATCAGGGTGCGGCCGTCCCAGTCGGCGGGGGCGCCGGCCGGCAGGTCGGTGGAGATGACGTGGTTCGGGACGAGGTCCGCGAGCTGGTCGAACCACCACAGGGACAGCTGGGTCAGGACGCGGCCCTTGTCCGGGATCTCGGTGGGGAGCACCCAGTCGTAGGCGGACATCCGGTCGCTGGCGACCATGACGAGGCGGTCGTCCTCGTCGCGGTAGAGGTCGCGGACCTTGCCGGTGTGGAGGTGGACGAGGCCGGGCACCTGGACCGGCTCGGGCTTTTCGACGAATCCGGACACGGGGACTCCCTGTGGTTCTGTACGAGCGCGGAACCATTCTCCCGTACGGGCGCACCTGCCCCGGCCAGGGGGTCTCAGTCCCTCTTGCAGATCCGGTCGAGGAGGTTGGCCGTGGCCCGCTGGACCCGCTCGTCGATGTGCCCGGGGCGGTCGAGCGCCGGGGACCAGGCGAAGGTGCCGGAGGCGAAGACCAGGGCGCCGCTGGGGGCCCGGTAGAGGGAGGTCTCCTGGTGGCGGCGGTGGTTCTCGCTGTCGAGGTACGGGGAGTGCGCGAGCAGGATCCGGTCCTGGTGCTCGGGGAGCTGGGTGCGCGGGAAGTACCGGTCGGCCTCGCCGGCGACCAGCCCGGGCAGTTCGTCGTTCTCGCCGGCGCCGGTGGAGTCCCAGAGCCAGTGCGTGGCATTGCGCACGATCAGGGGCGCGGGCTCGGGGACCCGCCCCGCGTACTGGATGCCGAGCAGCTGCTGCTCCGGGCGGTCCACCTCGCGCCAGAGGCTGGGGCGGCCGGGGCCGCGGCGTTTTCGGCAGGTGAGGAGCCGGTCGTCGACGCCGGAGGGGGAGGGGGCGAGTTCGACCTGCCAGTACATGGTGTTGGCGGAGAGGAAGACGAGCGAGGTGCCCTGGTCGCGGGCGCGCTCGACGGTTCGGCGCATGGGGGCGGACCAGTACTCGTCGTGGCCGGGGAAGACCAGGCCGCGGTAGCGGGCGGGGTCGACGCGGCCGGCGTGCAGGTCGCGGGCGTCGGCGTAGGCGAGGTCGTAGCCGTAGCGCTCGGCCCAGCGGATGAAGTCGTAGGCGTGGCCGACGTGGAGGGGCAGGCCGGCGCCGGCGTAGGGGCGGTCGAAGGAGACCGTGATGGCCGCGTCCTGCTCGCCGAGGAGCCGGCCGTCCTCGTCCCAGGCGTGGTAGAGGCTGGCGCCGGTGCGGCCGTCCTCCGGGTAGAGGTTGTAGGCCTGCCAGGTGATGTCGGGGAGCAGGAGCAGGAGGTCGGCGGGGTGGTCGTCGCGGACCGTGAAGGGGATGTGGGAGCGGTAGCCGTCGGCGGTGGTGAGGACGGCCACGTACGCGCCGACGGACCAGTACGAGGGGACCTGGAGGCGCCAGGAGAGCCACCAGTGGTGGCAGGAGACGGTGCGGTCGGCGGCGAGGGGGGCGGGCTGGACGATGCCGGAGAGGCGGGGGCTGGTGGTGATCTTGGAGGCGCCGTCGCCGCCGTAGTGGCCGATCCGGTAGACGTCGACGGAGAACTGTTGGGGCGGGTCGACAGTGATGTGGAAGTCGATGGCCTCGCCGGGGGCGACGGCTCCCGTGGAGGTGAAGCCCTTGATCTGGCGGTGCACGTCGTCGGCGGTGCGGGGGCCGCCGTTGCCGCGGGCGCGGGGGATCTGGCCGGTGCCGGCGGCCGCGGCGGCCGGGTCCACGTACCAGGGGACGACCTGGCCGGTGTCGTCGAAGTAGAGCTCGCTGCCCCGGAACCAGGGCAGGGGGCCCTGCCCGAAGGGGTCGGTGACCGCATGCGCGAGCGCACCTGACTCCCAGCGCCGGATCTGGTCCGCACCCATGGCCGCTCCCCTCCCTCGCTCCCCCGAACGGGCATTCATCGGACCCAGCACATCACATAACGCATGCAGTCCGTCACCGTTCGTCGCGAATTGACGTGACCGGAACATTGGAATCCGGTTACGTGTGCGAGTCGTAGCCCTTCGGGGCGGCCCACACGGGGCGCGCCGTGGCTCGCGATGGCTCGCACGCTCAGACCAGGCGGACCGGCTTCTCGGGACGGACGCCGAGATCCGCGAGCCAGTCGCGCAGGGGCTGCGGGTCCCCGTCCTCGACCAGCGACAGCACGCGCGGCGCCAGGTCGGCACGGCGCTCGCCGCCGACCAGCAGCACCGGGCCGTCGAGCCAGTCCAGGCCCGGCGCGGCCCCGGCGGAGTCCACGGCCGCGCAGCACACCATCGCCGTCACGTGGTCGGCCAGCAGGTCCCGGCCGGTGCGCGGCGGCTGGAGCGGGAACAGCGGCACGGCATCCGCGCCGCGCGCCTTCCCGGCCCCGGGGCCCGGACCCGCGGCATGCTCCTCCCGCGCCAGGTCCCCGGTGAGCCGTCCGGCCAGCGCCTCCCCGGCCGCGCCCTCGCCGGCGGGGTCGGTGAGGTAGCCCAGCACCCGCTCCAGCGTGGGCCCGGCGAAGCGATCCGCCTCCGGCGGGGCGAAGGAATCGGGGTCGGGATCGGCGGGCTCCGTCGGCCCCGGCGGCAGGGCGGAGGCGGCGACCGCGGACGAACCGCCCGCTCCCGGCCGGCCGGATCCGGGCGAAGCGGCCGGCAGACCCGCCGGGACGGCCAGGGCGTCCAGCGCGGTGTGCAGTCGGGCCGCCTCCGTACGCCACTTGCGGTCCACGACCTCCTCCGGATACGCCGCCCAGTCCACGGGGGACCAGTCCGGCCCGGGCTCGGCCGGACCGCCGTGGAAGAGCCGCGCCGCCAGCAGCGAGGCCGCCTCGTCGACGACTCCGGGCTGCTCCAGCAGGTCGCAGGCGGGGCGCTCGCCGAGCCGCGAGGTGAACCCCTCGGCCAGCCGGTCCCGCCTGGACAGCTCGGTCAGCGCCGATACCACCCCGGCGTCCAGGTGCGCGGGCCAGCGGCCCATCCGCCAGGCGGGCAGCGCGACCCGGGTCAGCAGCCGGTCCCAGCCCGCGTAGGCGAGGCCGACCTGCTCCTGGGCGACGATGCGCAGCCCGTAGTCCACACCCTGTGCACGCTCCGAGGCGGCGGCGGCCACCCCGCGCTCCATCTCGGCCGCGTCCACCCGGCACAGCCGCAGCAGCAGCCGGGCGGACCCGGCGATCCAGCCGAGGCCGGGCCGGTTGCCCACGTCCACGGCGGCGTCCAGGCCCCGTACAAAGCCGCGTGCGTCGGCTATGTCCGGATGGGCGGAAGGGCCCGTACCGGCGACGACCGGGGCGAGCACGGCCCGTAGCTCCGCGACCCGCATCCACCACAGGAACGGCGAGCCGATCACCAGCACGGGAGCCGCACCGGGCTCGGACTCCGGGCCGGTCGATATGAGGCCGCGACGGTGGGCCGTGTGGGTGCGGTCCTCCAGCCAGCTGTCGCAGTCCGGGGTCAGGGCTATCGCGGAGGGGGCCGGCACGTCCATCCGGTCGGCCAGATCCCGCACCAGCCGGTAGAGATCGGGCGCGGCGGCCTCGGTCAGCGGCACCGTCGGGGTCACGGCGGGCCCGGCCCGCAGCACCACCGCGGCGAAGATCCCGCCGACGAGCAGCACCAGCACGGCGACCACGCACACGGCGAGGGTCACCACGGGCCAGGGGTCACCGGCCAGCCGGCCCGTCATACGGGCGGCCACCAGCACCACCGCGAGGGCGGCCGGCACCAGCCCGAGGGCCAGGGCCCTGCTGCGCACGCGCAGCACGGCCAGGGCGCGGGACCGCGCGGACGGCACGCCCACTTCCATGATCGAACCGGTTCCGGACACGGCCGGACCTCACCCCCTCTGCCCTGCGACGGCTTTGCTCACTCCCCCACTGTGACACCCGCCACTGACATCGCAATGCCGGTGGGCCAAGTGCCGGAATGCTTGCGCCGCACCCTAGTTGGGGCGCGCCCGGCCGTCAGGCAGACCGGGTGACGATCACCCGATGGAATGGCTTTGGGTAAAGGTGGGTGTGTTCGAACGCGGCTGTATGCAGTCGCACGCGAGCACGCCCGCGGGCCCGGTCCGCACCTCGTGCGCACCGGGCCCGCGGGATCACGGAGCCGCAGTTCAGCGGCCTTCGGCCGCCTTGGCCGCGATATCCGTACGGTGCTGCGAACCGGCCAGCCGGATGCGCGCCACCGCCTTATACGCCTTCTCCCGGGCCTGCGCCAGATCGGAACCGGTCGCCGTCACCGACAGCACGCGGCCGCCCGCGCTGACGACGGCGTCGCCCTCGCGCCGGGTCCCGGCGTGCAGCACGTACGCGTCGGGTCCGTCCTCGGCGGCCACCTCGGCCAGGCCCTCGATCGGGTCCCCGGTACGCGGGGTCTCCGGGTAGTTGTGGGAGGCGATGACCACCGTCACGGCCGCGTCCTCGCGCCAGCTGAGCGGGGGCTCGGCGTCCAGGCTGCCCCGGGCGGCGTTCAGCAGCACGCTCGCGAGCGGGGTGCGCAGGCGCGCCAGGACCACCTGGGTCTCGGGGTCGCCGAAGCGGGCGTTGAACTCGATGACCCGCACCCCGCGCGAGGTGATCGCGAGGCCCGCGTAGAGCAGGCCGGAGAAGGGCGTGCCGCGGTGGCGCAGTTCGTCGACGGTCGGCTGGAGCACGCTGGCCATGACCTCGTCGACCAGCTTCGGGTCGGCCCAGGGGAGCGGGGAGTAGGCGCCCATGCCGCCGGTGTTGGGGCCCTCGTCGCCGTCGAGCGCGCGCTTGAAGTCCTGCGCGGGCTGGAGCGGGAGGACGGTGACGCCGTCGGTGATGGCGAAGAGGGAGACCTCGGGCCCGTCGAGGTACTCCTCGATGACCACGCGGTCGCAGGCGAGGGCGTGGGCGCGGGCGGCGGCCAGGTCCTCGGTGACCACGACGCCCTTGCCGGCGGCGAGGCCGTCGTCCTTGACGACGTACGGGGCGCCGAAGGCGTCGAGCGCCTCGTCCACCTCCTCCGGGGTGGTGCACACGTAGCTGCGCGCGGTCGGGACGCCGGCCGCGGCCATCACGTCCTTGGCGAAGGCCTTGGAGCCTTCGAGCTGCGCGGCCTCGGCGGAGGGGCCGAAGACCGGGATGCCGGCCGCGCGGACGGCGTCGCCGACCCCGGCGACCAGCGGCGCCTCCGGGCCGACGACGACCAGGTCGGCGCCGAGTTCGGTGGCGAGGGCGGCTACGGCATCGCCGTCGAGGGCGTCGACCGGGCGGAGCTCGGCCACCTCGGCGATGCCGGCGTTGCCGGGAGCGCAGTACAGCGCGGAGACGTCGGGGTCGAGGGACAGAGAGCGGCACAGGGCGTGTTCGCGGGCGCCGCCGCCGATGACGAGGACCTTCACGCCGCCCAGGGTAGCCCGGACGGAGTGGCTCGTTTCGTGCGGCCACCCAATGAGGAGGGGCTACTCATTCGTGTATTCCTCCACAACGGTGGCCCCGAGCTCCCGCACGATCAGGTCGTGTCCGGTCAGCGCGCTCTCGACGAGGTCGGGATCGTCCTCCTCCGCGAAGTCGTCCTCGGGCGCGACCGGCGGCGGCACCTGCTGTACGGGCGGCTGCGGGGCGGACGCCGACTGCTGGGGCTGCTGGGGCTGCTGCGGGGGCTGGGGCTGCGGCGGCTGGTACTGCGGGGCGGGCGCGGCCGGCGCCGGGGGCGGCGGGTTGTACGCCGGGGCGGCCGGGGCCGCGTAGGAGGCCTGGGCGGCCGGGGCCGCCGGGCCGCCGCCGCCCACCACGGCGTCGATCTTCCAGTTGACCTGGAACTGCTCGGCCAGGACCGCCTTGAGCACGTCCTCGCTGCCGCTGCTCGCGAAGTTGTCGCGCGCTCCGGCGTTGGGGAAGCCGAGCTGGAGGGTGGTGCCGTCGAAGCCGGTGACCTGGGCGTTCTGGCTGAGCAGGATCCAGGTGAAGCGGCGGCGGTTCTTGACGGCCTCCAGGACGCCCGGCCACATCGCCTGGACCTGCCCGGCCCCGGCGGCCATGCCGGGGGAGGGGGCCGCGGCCGGGGTGGCGGCGGGCCCCCCGGGAGCGGCGGCGGGCGCGGGCGCGGCGGCCGGGATCCCCTGGCCGGGCGCGGCCGTACTGGGCCAGGCACCGGCGGCGGGGGCGGCCTGAGCCGGGGCGGCGGGGGCTGCGGCGGGGGCGGCCGGGGCGGCGGCTCCCGGCCAGGCGCCGGGGGCTCCGGCACCGGGCTGCGCGGCACCGGGCCAGGCACCGGGCGCGGGTGCGGACGCGGGCGCGGACGGGGGCGCGGCCTGAACCGCGGGCTCCGGCGGCGCGGGGGCCCGTACCGGCTCGGCGGGCGCCACGGGCGCCGCAGCCTGCACCGGGGCCGGGGCCTGTACGGCGGCCCGCGCGGCGGCGGCACCGCCACCGGGGCCGGTCGGCGCCATGGCGTGCGCCTCGGGGGCCGGTACGTACCCCATGGCGTGGGCGGGCGCGGCCGTGAAGGCGGCGGCCCCGCCGCGCTCCAACCGGTCGAGCCGGGCCTGGAAGGACCGCTCGTCGTCGAAGGCGGCGGGCAGCAGCACCCGGGCGCAGATCAGCTCCAGCTGGAGCCGCGGCGAGGTCGCGCCCCGCATCTCGGTGAGCCCGGTGTTGACCAGATCGGCGGCGCGCGACAGCTCGGCGGCCCCGAAGACCGAGGCCTGGGCCTGCATCCGCTCCACGACATCGGCGGGGGCGTCGATCAGCCCCTTCTCCCCCGCGTCGGGCACGGCGGCGAGGATGACCAGGTCGCGCAGCCGCTCCAGCAGGTCGGCGACGAAGCGGCGGGGGTCGTTGCCGCCCTCCACCACCCGGTCGACGACCTCGAAGGCGGCGGCCCCGTCCCCGGCGGCGAAGGCGTCGATGACGGAGTCGAGCAGCGAGCCCTCGGTGTACCCGAGGAGGGAGGTCGCCATGGCGTACGTCACACCGGCATCACCCGCACCGGCGAGCAGCTGGTCCATGACGGACATCGAGTCACGCACGGACCCGGCGCCGGCGCGCACGACGAGCGGCAGCACGCCGTCCTCGACGGAGGCGCCCTCGCGCCCGCAGACCTCGCCCAGGTAGTCCCGCAGGGTCCCGGGCGGGACCAGCCGGAACGGGTAGTGGTGCGTCCTGGACCGGATCGTCCCGATGACCTTCTCGGGCTCCGTGGTCGCGAAGATGAACTTGAGGTGCTCCGGCGGCTCCTCGACCACCTTCAGCAGGGCGTTGAAGCCCGCCGAGGTGACCATGTGCGCCTCGTCGATGATGTAGATCTTGTACCGGCTCGACGCGGGCCCGAAGAAGGCCTTCTCCCGCAGGTCACGGGCATCGTCCACACCACCGTGCGAGGCGGCGTCGATCTCGATGACGTCGATGGATCCCGGACCGTTGCGGGCCAGGTCGCGGCAGGACTGGCACTCCCCGCAGGGATCCGGAGTGGGACCCTGCTCACAGTTCAGACACCTGGCCAGGATGCGCGCGCTGGTCGTCTTTCCACAGCCGCGCGGCCCGCTGAACAGGTACGCGTGATTGACCCGGTTGTTCCGCAGGGCCTGCATCAGCGGTGCAGTGACATGCTCCTGCCCGATGACCTCGGCGAACGACTCGGGGCGATAGCGGCGGTACAGCGCAAGGGACGACACGTCTACGAGGTTATCCGGGCCCACCGACAACAGCGGCCCGCCGACGCCACTCAGGGCCCCCGGGAACGCAAAGGGCCCCCCACGCACCCGCCAGAGCCCACTTACCCTTGCTGCCTTCCGGCCCTGGGGGAGTTGGGTGAGATAGCGCCACGTGAGGGGCTGGCCCCCACCCTAGCGGATCCCCACCCCCGGAATCGAGCCCGCTCCCACCGGACCCCCGACCAGGACCCCCCGCAGACGATCACGTTCGCGAGCACCCCTCAACGTCTTGTATTGTTTGCGGCGGAGGATTCGCCTAGTGGCCTAGGGCGCACGCTTGGAAAGCGTGTTGGGGGCAACCCCTCACGAGTTCGAATCTCGTATCCTCCGCCATTGCTCTCACCGGGCAATATGTCGAAGGGCCCCACCGTTCGCGGTGGGGCCCTTCGTCGTCCCTCAGGTCACGTTGTCCTGGTCTTTGTCCACGGACCCCTTCTCCGAGGGACCCCAGATGGCTTCCGCGATCTTCTGGGCCACGTCCTTCAGCATGGCGTCGGGCACGTGCAGGTACCGCGCACGCATTCGGGCGGACGTTCCCGGCTCCCAGCCCATGATCTGGTCGATCACGCGGTCCGGGACCCCCAGCAGCATGAGCACGGTCGCGGCGGTGTGCCGTGCGTCGTGCAGGCGCGCGTCCCTCACCCCTGCGTCCCCGATGAGCTTCTTCCAGTCGTGGTAGTCCGTGTTCGGGCTGAGCGGGCCGCCGAGCGGCTTGGTGAATACGTACTCGGACTCAGTCCACAGGTCGCCGGCCGCCTTCCGCTCACGGGCCTGCACCTCCTTGTGCGCCCGGAGCATCCGGACCAGAGGGCTCGGCAAGGGCACCGCACGCCGCCCCGCGCGCGACTTGGTGTTCTTCGTCTCCCGCCGCACCTGGCTGCGCAGAGGGCAGTACCCCGCCTTCCGGCCGCACGGCTCAGCCTCCTTGCACCCGTGCGCGTACTTCGGCCGCAGCCGGTTCCGGCGCAGCTTCAGGTACTCGTTTTCCAGGTCCACATCGGCCCACCGAAGCCCCAGCGTCTCCCCCTGCCGCAGGCCGAGGGCGAGGGCGAGCATCCAGCGCGCGCTGTTGCGGCGCTTGTTCACCTCGATCAGCAGGCTTTGGATCTCCTCGACCGAATAGGGCTCGATCTCGTCTTCGGCCTCCTCCACCCTCGGCGGCTTCGCCAGCGCGGCGGCATTCTTTGCCGCGTGGCCGCGCCGTACCGCCTCACCCAAGGCGGTGCGGGCGGTCCGGTGGGCCTGGTGAGCCGTGGCGGGCTTGCTGCCCTTCGCCTTCATCCGGCGGTAGAGGCTCTCCAGGTGTTCCGGCTCCAAACGGTCGATCCGGTGCTTGCCGATGCCGGGCACGAGGTGCACGCGAACGGCCACCTCGTAGCCGTCGTAGGTGTTCTCGCTGACGACTTCCTTGGCGATGTTCTCGACCCAGTGCCACAGCCACTTCTCGACCGTCCACAGCTTCCCGGGCTGCTGGGCAGTCCCTTGGTCGCGCTGCTTCTCCAGCCGCTTCACCTCCACCATGAGGAGATCTTCAGTAGTCCGGGTGATGTGCCTCCGGTACGGCTCGCCGTTGTCCCGGTAGCCCATCGGCACTCTGGCGTGCCAGCGGCCGTCCTTTCCGAAGTAGATCGCGGTTTCGCCGTTGGCGCGGCGCGTGCCCTTCCTGCTTCTCTCTGCCACAGGCAGACTCCTGTCTCAGGTAGGTCAGGACGGTGGGCTGCCCCCGCGGGGGCAGCCCACCGTCCTGGCGTTCATCAAGCCGTGCGCTGGGTGGTGCGGAGTCGTGCGAGGAAGTCGGTCACGGCTTCCGCCGGCACTCGGCGAAGTCGGCCGATGGGCACGGACTCCAGTTGTCCGGAGGCGATGAGGTGGAAGCACGTGGTCCGGCCGATGGAGAGTCGGCGGGCTGCCTCTTCGACGGTTAGTAGAACGAGCGTTGGATCTGCGGAGTGGGTCGCGGCGACATGAACGTCGTGCATGAGCACGCTCCTTGGCGGGGGTCGTGTCGTGGTGTCCGAGGCCGGGATTTCTGCGTCATCGCGTCATCTGCGTCATTTACTGCTCTGACCTGCGGTTTTTGGGTGACGCAGTGGGGGGCTGTGTGTCATCGGCTGTGTCACCCGGAGTCTTCGGGGATCGAAGGTGGTGACGCAGGTGACGCGGGATGACGCAGCCGTGGGCCGTCTGCGTCACCCGTGTATTCGCAGGTCACAGGCCGTTTCGGGGCTGGTGGTGACGCGGGTGACGCAGCATCTCTTCTCTTAGGAAAAGAGCGGGGTGGTTTCTGTTGTGGTGCGCCCCTGCTCAAGACGAAGAAGGGGCCGCTGCGCGGCACGACTTTTGCGGCGGCGGCAAGCCGCCGGACAGGCAAAAGGAGCACCCCCCCCCCCGGCGAGGCAGGGCGTGCTCCTCTTGCTTGTACGGGTGCGGCCCCTGGGGCGCGGGTCAGAACGCCTCCTGCTGGTGGCCCGGAGGCCCGGAGGCCGGTCGGGTCATCGCGATGTAGCGTGCGGCTTTGGTGCGGCCCCAGTCGACGAGGACGCCGCGGGCGGCGAGGGTCGGCTGGAGGCGCTTGAGTCGGTCGGAGAAGACCTTGCCGGTGGTGGGCCAGCCCTTGGGCAGGGGCCGGAAGTCCTCGCCCGCGTAGAGCTGGGTGATGGCGTGCAGCCACTCCGCCGAGGTCATCCGGACTTCCTCGCCCGGATCGGTACTGGCAGCGTGCTTGAGGACGGTCTGTGCCATGAGGTCGCCCTCGATCACGTCGTCGTTGAGTTCGTCCAGGCCCGACCGGTAGGCGTTCAAGGTCCCGAAGCCGCTCGCGGCGTCGAGCTGCGCGCACAGGTGGGCGAAATCGGCCATGCGCAGGTCGGTGGGGATGTCGGCGTCGGCGGCCCGGACCTTGACGGTGAGGTCCAGGATGGAGCCGAGGATGACAGGCAGCACCTGCGCGTACTCCGCCCACAGCTCCGCCTCGGTCCGCCGGACCCGGGGTCGCACCAGGCGCAGGGGCAAGAGGCGTTCGGCGAGGTCGGGGCGGATGACGCCTACGTCGATGCCGGTCAGCAGCAGGGGGCGGCGGTAGCGGGATCGGTAGACGTCCCCGTCGCTGAACAGCGCCCGCTTGATGCTCTCGGCGCCGGTCACGATGCAGCACATCAGGTCGGACAGGTCCGGGGGCAGGTGGGAGAGGTTGTCCAGGGCGGTGATCCATCCGGCGGCGACGGCCGTGATCAGGTTCTCCTCGTCCTTCGGGGCCCGGCGCAGGTCGCCGGTCATGCCCTCCACGATCCGCATCAGCATGCGAGCCGCGGTGGACTTCCCCGCGCCCTGGGGGCCGGTGAGGAACGGGGCGGGGACGGGGACGGACGGCTCTAGGCAGCCGATCACCCAGGCGACGGCCAGGCACTCGCTCTCGGCTCCGGCGAAGTTGCACAGACGCAGCAGAGCATCGATCCCCTTCCCGTCTGTGTCCCGCTCGGGAAGCGGCAGTTCGCCGGTGAGTTGGGTGCGGCGCCAGCACACCTCGCGCGGGTCGGGGATACGGATGTCCCAGCCGGTGGGGTGGATGCGGACGGACTTGCCGTCGTCGCGGCCAAGGTCGAGCCAGGTCGCTCCGTCGAATCCCGGGGCGACGCGGATGTGGGTGGCCTGGACGTCCTGGCTGAGGGCGAGTGCTTCGATCAAGTCCAGCGCCTCCTTGAGGGCGGTGCCGTTGAAGGAGCCGATCCCGTCGTTGTAGAGGCCGACCATGAGTTCCTGCCGGTGGCTGCCGGTTGTGCCCTGGGAGCGGATGGGGCGGGCGACGGGGTGGCCGGTCTTCTGCGCGTACACGGTGCCTTCGGTGGTGCGGAAGTACCGGAAGTGGTCCTGTGCGTAGTCGGTGATGATCTGGCGTGCCGGGTTCTTCTCGTCCTCGGACACGGCTCACATCCCCAATGCGGTGCGGGCGTTGGTCCAGGCGTCCTCGCAGTGCCGGACGGATTCGCCCTTGCCCTGAGCGGCGGTGAACAGGCGTCCGGTGTGGGCTTCGGTGAGGCAGCCGCATCGGCCATGGGCGGACAGCACGGCGAGGAAGGTCCGGTACACGGTCTTGTGGATGGCTTCGGTCGCCGCGGTGATGCGCTGCTCGGCCATGGCGATGCCCCGTTCCAGGTAGGCGGGCGAGCGGTGCGGGCACTGCCCACCTCTGGCCGGCACCGCCACGATGACAGGGCGGGTCTGCCGGACGGTGGGGTACTTCACCACGAGCGCGCGCACGTCGTCCGGCAGCGCGGCCATCGTTCCGCCGCCGGGGCCGCGCCAGCGGACGTAGGACATCGTGGACTTCACGTCGATCCCGGGGCGGACCCCGTTCTTCGACTGCATGGCGCCCCGGTAGATCCAGTGCTCGCCCCGCGTCGTCGGCACGACCGTGGTGGCGGGGAGGGTCTGGTGGGCCCAGGCGACGGCTTCGGCGTCGTCCAGGTCCACGACGGTCAGACCGGCACCGCCCGGGTGGTAGGCGACGGCCCCGGCCTGACGCCAGGCGCGGGCCCATGCCGGGCCGGTGATGACGTCGGGGTCGGTGGTGGCGGCGCCCCAGGCGTGGCAGGGAGCCGGGCACTGGCAGGGGCCAGCGGCCTTCATGTGGGGCCGGTCCCCACACGCCGAGCGGGTGCAGGCCGGACAGTTCCCGAACGGCTCCTTGCCCTCCCGCAACGGCAGCACGGGCAGGCCGATCCCCGCGAGCCAGAGCGCCGTACGGAGTGGTCCTCGTGTGTTCGTCGGCACGTTCATACCGTGCCCCTGACGCCGCCGTACCCGGCGTCCAACGCCAGGAGGCGAGGGGGCCGGACGGTGGCCTCTCGCGGAATGTCGATGGGTTGGGTCATGCTGGGGGTCTCCTGTTTCTGCGAAGGGACGGAGAAGCCGGGGCGGTCGCGGTCTTGTGGTGAGAGGCGACCGCCCCGGGCACAGCTACAGGTCGGTGAGCGCGGCGGTGGGGATCTCGTAGACGTCGATGACGTCACGGACGCCGTGCCAGCGGCCCGGGGTGTGGTGGATGTAGACCACGTGCAGCGGGATGCCGTCGCGGCCGGTGAAGGCGTAGACGTTGACTGTGTCCACGTTCTTGGGGCTCTTGCGGGCGCTGCGGATGTGCGACAGGGCCGCGATCACGCTGATGGGCTCGGGCCGGTAGCCGCGACCGTCAACCAGCGTGTGCATCGTGGGGTGCTGCGTCGTACTCAAAGCAGGGCTGGAACTCATGGCGAATCTCTCCTACTGCTGTTTGGTGATCAGCCGGTGGGCGATCTGCATGTTCTCGATGACGAACCGGTGGTGGTCGTCGGGCGTGCACTGCGGCCGGTCGCAGGTGATGGCCTCGCGGATCACTTCTGCGGCGAGCTGTACGGGCTCTCGGGCTTCGGTCATGGCGGTCCTCAGTGGTGGTGGAGCCAGAGGGCGTATTCCTGGCGGACGTAGGCGCGGGGGTCGGCCGTGTGGGGGCCGTCCGCGTGGTCGATCTCCATCAGCCGCCGGGCTGCTTCGGTGGCGCAGGTCGCGGCGTCGCCGCCCTCGGGGTCGTCGTCGGTGAGGGCGATGCGGTCCAGGAGTGCGGCCTTGCGGAGCCAGTACTCACGGACGCGGATGCCGTTCAGGCAGTCGCGGGATCCGCGCACGGTCCATCCGATCTCGCTGATGACGCTCGGCGCGGTGACGTAGGCCGCTTCGGGGCCGGTCACCAGTCCTTCCCTTCGGCGGAGGGCAGTTCGGGCAGGCCCGCGTTGGTGATGGCCTGCGGGTTGAAGCCGGGGAGGCCGGCGCGGGTGATGAGGGCGCTGGCGAGCTGTTCGGCGTAGGCCGCGCCGGAGCGGGCGACTTCGATCTGTGATCCGGCGCGCAGCGCTTCGACGCGTTCGACGTGGGCGTGGTCTTCGCGGCGGCTGAGGGTCTGCCGCTCGTGGGTGACGGCTTCGCGGCGGTCGGTGCGCCAGTAGCGGGCGGCCAGGCCGTAGGCGACCGCCGTGGCCAGCGCCCACAGCAGCACGGGGAGCGAGAGGCCATCGGCGTATCCGGCGACCCCGGCCAGGGCCAGCCCGCCGGATGCGGCGAACGCGGTTCCGGCGATGACGCTGCCGCCGGAGTGGTTGCCGGAGGAGAACGCGCCGGCCGTCGCGGCTCCGGTGGCGAGGACGACCATGAGGGCCGCGTTGCCGACGCTGTGTTCGGCGCCGTTGGCGTTCCAGATCCGGCCCAGGATCAGGACCGTGGTCGTGGCCAGGGCGGGGGCTGCTTTGGGGGCGAGGTCGAGGGCCCAGTGCCGGTAGGTGATGGGCTCGTTCATCCCTGGCTCCCGAGGTCGGAGACGGCGTTGAGGACGGCCGTGGTGAGTTCGTTGATCGGGCCCGACGCTCCGGTGGAGGCGAGGAAGAAGCCGAACATCATGGCGATGAACGCCGAGCCGTAGCCCAGGGTCTTGGAGCGGAGGAGGAAGAACAGGACCAGCCCGAACAGGGCGACGAGAGAGACGGTGATGGCCATGGGGTTATCCCTTCGGGGTGAACGTCTTGCGGGGGGCGGGGTTGGCGTCGCGGTAGAGGCGCAGCCACAGGTTGTAGAGGTGGCGGCCGACGCGGATGCGCTTGCCGTGGCCGTCGCAGCGGCGGCAGTGCTTGCCGCGCTTGAGGCGACCCTTGCGGTCGGTCTTCATTGCGTAGCCGAAGCCCTTGCACTTGCGGCAGTTGCCGAACGGCGAGGACGCGCACAGGCCGACATAACCGAGAGTGATGGCGAGTAGGCAGGCGCTAGCAAGGAGAGTGAGGGCCATGGGTGCCTTCCGGGCGGGGTTTCCGGTGTTTTCGCAGGTCGGCTGCTAGGTACGAGATCGCTGATGGGAGCCGATTCGGGGTGCTAGCGGGGGTGCTAGACCTAGCAGCGCGGGCCGCTAGGTCTAGCAGCGGTGCGAGTCAGCCCCCGGACCGATTTCCGTCACGTAGGGTGATGGCTTTGGTGATGTCGGCGCGGGCGATGCCGCGCCTCGTGGTGCCCTTGCCAGAGGTGGTGGAGCCCCAGACGTCCTGGGCGGTGATGCCGTGCGGCTTGAGGTTCGTCGTGACCGTCTCGGCCTTCCAGCCGCTGTAGACCTCGGGGCGGAACGAGGCGAGGCGGGCGGCGACCTTCTCGTTCCAGACCTTCTCCTCATCGGCCGGCACGACCCTGAGGATGTCGGCCAGCAGATCGAAGGAAGCTTCCCCACTCTCGGGTTCCTGGCCGACGGCGTGGCCGGTGACGTTGCCGTACTCCTCGCGCATCCTGCGGGCCCGCACGACGACCTGTTCGGCTCCGAGCGCGTCCACGAACGCGGAGGCCACGATGCGCGGGTCGTCGCCCTCACCGGCCATCCAGCAGATGCCGCGGTCGGTGCGGGAGAACATCGTGGCCCGGTAGCCCGCCTTGTACATCGAGGTGCCCAGCACCATGTCGTTGGCGGGCTGGCCCATGACCTTCAGGCAGAACCGCAGCACCGCGTTCGCGCTGATGCCGGTGGGCAGCGACTTCGCGTCGGGGCGCTGGGTGCCGAACAGGGTCACCATGCCGAGGGCGGGGCCACGCTTGCCGAGGTCGGTGCAGATCTCCTCGATCTCGGCGCCGTACTTGTCGTGCTCGAAGGGAACCTGGCACTCATCGAACGCGGCGACAATCGGGTGCAGACCCAGGCTCTTGTCGTTGGCCAGGTCCGGGGTCACCTTCGACTCCGGGCACCGCGAGCGCGGCAGCGATTTGATGACCTTGGCCCTGCGGCGCAGCTCCTGGCGCAGCTCCCGCAGCGATTCGAGGACGTAGAGGATGTCCTCGTCCTCGTCCCCGGCCCGGTAGCGGTGGCAGACCGGTTCCAGCGCGCCAAAGTCGCCGGTGCCTTTGAAGTCGAACGCGTACAACTGGGCGCGCGGGTCCAGAGCAGCGATGAGCAGGAAGAGGCGCATCAGGAACGTCTTGCCCATGCGCGGGATGGAGCCGACGACCACGCTCGCGAACATCAGGGTCACGGCGACGTCGCCCATGCGCTGGTCGTTGCCGAAGACGACCGGCTTGAACAGGTCCACGCTGCCCGACTTCAGCAGCGGCCACGCGGGCTTCTTCGTCTCGTTCATGGGCTTGTCGCCCACCCACAAGATCAGTCGCCCTTCGTGTTCTGTCGGGTCGGCGGACGGCCAGACGGAACCGACCTTACGGCGGAGGCCAGAGGCGAGCGGCTTACGGGCCTCCATGATGTCCTCGGGGGTGACGCCCCAGGGAAGGTCCAGGTCGGCGCGGTAGCCGGGCCCGTCCCGGGTGATCTCCGAGGTGAACCGCAGCCCGTTCATGTCGCCGCCCTTCTTGATGGCGGCCGACAGCTTCGCATTGCCGATGTTGTCCAGCGCCCGAAGCACGAGCGTCCCGGTCAGCTTCTGAAGCTCCGTCTTCAGCACGGCCGGCCCAATCACCGGCTGATCCTGAGGTGCCCCCCAAAAACCGGCGGTGAGGACGGCCGCCGAGGCGAGCACGGCGAGCCAGCCGGGGGCCATCACGTACATGGTCAGTGCAAAGCCTGTACCGAAGATCAGCGCCACGGTGGTGACCAGTGTCCGCAGGCGTACCCGGCTGTCACGCTGGCGGGAGAGCTTCAGGTACTCGGCGGTGTTCTCCTTGTAGACCTCGTACGCCCGGAGCGGGGCCGCCTCGGCGTCCCACACCCACCGGTTCGTGTCACGGACCAGCCGGGCCATGCCGCGCGGGGCGTGCAGCCCGAGCTGCAGCGCGTACCAGGGCGTGCGGATCCCGTGGAAGGCCGTGGCGTAGAACGCGTTGCTCGCGGCGCGCTGGGTGGTGGAGACGAACCCCGGCTTCGACTTCAGCCACGTCGGGATGATCGGCAGGCGCTTGTAGGTGGTGACCCCCGGGGACGGCAGATCCGGGGAGTCAACCGGCCGCGGCCGGGGCGAGCCGTATTCGTCGTCGTCCGGGTCAGCCTGCGGAGCAGCCGGGGCGGGGTTGGCGGGGCGCTTGGTGGTGATGTCGAAGACCTCGGCGCCGGGGCGTTCCAGGTCCTCGCTCTGCTCAGTGACGTGGACATCAGACACGGTGGGTCTGCTCCCTCGTAGCGAGTGGGGTGATCGGGGGTTCAGGCGGCGCGCTGTTCTTCGGGGTAGGCGCAGGGCACGCACATGCCGAGCGAGGCCGGGATGACGTATCCGGCGTCGGCACGGCACTGGGAGCAGGTTCGGCGGGCGAGCATCGCCAGAGCGAGCGCGCCCCACTTGCGCGAGGTCATGGGCCGCACGGGCTTGGCCAGCTCGATGCGGTAGAGGTAGGCCACCAGCGGTCCGCGCCGGAACCGGGGCCGCAGGAGCTGCGCCGCGATCGGCTGGCCGCCGGGCCGCAGCCCTTCGGCGCGGAGCTGCCGGCGGGTGGCCATGCCTTCGGGGGCCAGGCGCCACGGGTAGGTCGGTATCCCGAAGCGGGCGCCGTCCGGGTCGAAGCACTTGCCGTACGTCAACGGCCCCATCAGGCAGCCCTGTGCTCAGTGCGCTCGGCCCTGAGCGTGTCGCGCAGCAGACGGCCGTTGGCGGATGACGTACGGACCGCCTTACGGATGGCATCGGCTGTCAGCTCGCCATCGGACCAGTTGGCCGTGACCGACCGGGCTTCGTCCAGCAGCTCATCCGAATCACGCGTCGGCCGCGGCGTGCGAGCCGACTTCGGTACCCGGCCAGTCGCCCGACGCGGAGCCGCCTCAACAGCGGCAACTGTCTTCACCGGAGCCAACTGGCGAGACTCGACCGGCTCGACTACCGGAACCGACTCCGGCAGGGCAACCGGCTCGATGACCGGGATGGGGTCGGCCGACTCTGATGCAGGGAGTTCGGCCGTAACGGTCGGGGCCGCGGGGGCCGACTCATGCAGGTCAGACCCCAACCGATTTACGATGGACTCAGCCGATTCATGTTGGTTTGCTGGGGCGGTGAACATGGCGGCCAGCGCGGCATCCGCACCGCTGCTCAGACGGTCGCGCTGAACGTCCAGGAGCTGGGCTCCCAACGACGCGTCGCCCAGCCCGACCTTCCGGGCCAGCCGCCACGACGTCCGGTCGGACCACTTGCGGACCCACGACGACGGGTGGTTCGCAGCACGGGCCCGGTGGTAGGCCAAGGCCCGCACGACGGCTGCCGCCTCGGCCTCGGCCTCGGCGTCGCGGCCGTCCTGGTGGACGACGATCCGCCGGGCCAGAAACGCCATGCCCTCGGCCGCCACGCACATACCCATCGGGGTCACGGCGTAGATCACAGTCCGGCCCGGGTCGTCAGCGGCCATCGCCGCCATGACCGAAGCGGCAGCGGGCAGGGCCCACAGACCCACCCGGATGATCCTCGGGGAGGACTGGCCCAGCATCGTCAGCCCGAGCAGCACCAGCGCCAGAACCGCGGTCGCACCCTCACCAGCCGCCACCGCGCCCAGCGCCGTGCCGGAGCCGTAGGCACGGCTGATGTTGCTGTAGGTACCCACACCACCGGCGACGCCGGTGGCGAGCATGGGAACGAACGCGGCCGTCAGAACGACCTTCTGCACTGTGGTCAGTGACCTGCGGCTCGCCATCACGCCGCCTCCCCACTGGTGCCCCGACGGCCGTCACGGCGGCCGTTGACCGTGCGCGTCTCCGGGACCGTCAGCCGGTGCGCGATGCGCCAGCCGCCCCCGAGCTGCTTGGCCTTGTACATCTGCTCATCCGCACGCCGCAGCAGCGTGGACAGCTCGCCGGTGCCGGTGCGGTAGTACGCGGCGCCGATGGAGGCGTGAACTTCGATCGGGCGGCCATCGAACGGCACGGGCTGGTCGAGTCGGCGGGTCAGCATGAACAGGTCCACGCGCAGCTTGTCGATGCCGTAGCCAGGGATGACGGCGGCGAACTCATCCCCGCCGAGCCGTCCGGCGATACCGGCGTGCTCCTCGGCCCACCGGCCCAGTCGCTGGCCGGTCGTGCGGATGACAGCATCTCCGGCCGCATGGCCGAGGCTGTCGTTGATCTCCTTGAACCGGTTGAGGTCCAAGACGAGAACGGCGCGCTGGGACCCCCCAGACAGGCTCTTGCGGGCCCGCTCCTCGAAAGGGTCCCGCGTCCACAGACCGGTCAGCGGGTCCCGCCGGACCGTCTCGATCCGGCGCCGCATCCACAGGCTGTGTACCGACCAGCCGGACGCGAGTGGCAGCGCGGCGGACAGGGCCGTCAGTGTCTGGCTCATGCCGCACCGCCGATCCGGCGCCGGTGGAGCGACCAGCCGATGTGCTGGACGCCGAAGCCGAGCGCGGCGACCCCAAGGAGCCAGCCCTCGTGCACCGCCACGGCGCTCACGGTGCAGATCACGACGGCGAGCGAGCCGAGCCAGATCAGCACCCGGTGCAGGTCCTGCATCGCTCGGGCGCTCATGCCGCTTCCCCCGTCCGGGCGGAGCGGCCGGCGCCACGGGCAGCGGCCCGCAGGAACGGGACCGTTCGGGTCAGCGCGTCGGCGTAGAGCGCGTCCCATGCGGCGATCTCGTCGCCGCCCTCGCCGAGTGCGGCCAGCTCCGCGATGACCTCGCGGGCCACCGCCTCACGGGCCGCACGCTCCTGCGCGGTCTCCGGGGTGAGCGGACCGCGGAACAGGTCGCGGTCTAGCCCCAGGGGCAGTTCATCGAAGCCGAGCGCCAGCTCCTCGAACTCGGCCGGGTTCACGATCTGGTGGTTACCGATGTACGAACGCATGTCGATCTCTCCTGATGAGCGAAGGGAACCGGGGCGCCTCGGTCCGTGGTGAGAGGCAGCGCCCCGGAGGTGAAGCCCGAACTTCGCGGCTCCCCTCCACCCCGCCCGTGCATGACGGGCGGGGCGGGCAACCGGCCACAGCGCAGGCGCTGCGGGAGGGTGAAGAGGCCGGGCGAGCGGCGCCGGACGGAACGTCCGGGGCCGCCTCGCGCGGCGGTCATGCGATGACGCGGAAGGGGCGCGGCCCGCCGTACCGGTCCAGTACGGCGGGCGCCCACAGATGTCGAAGGAACACAGCAGCCTCCAGGTCGGAGGGGCGAGGCTTCACCGGCACGCCGTTGCCACGGCGCTCCGGTCCCGAGCCTGAGAATCGGGTGCGTCATCGTCACTGCTCTGACGCCAGCAGGGCGGCGCGTACCGGGTGGCGCCCCCGAGGGGACGTTCTCCAGAGCCAGCGCGCGGAGGAAGTGGCCGCCGGCGACAACCCGTCGCCATGGGGACGGGGGTCACGCCCCGCCTCGTCTCACTTGGCACGCTGTTCAGTTCTGAAGGATCGAGTGCTTCCTTCAGACCCCTTTCGAGGGCCCTCCGGGCACCGCTCGCTACAGGCATCGATGCAGGTCAGCGGCCAGAGAACCGCCTCAAAACTGCATCCGATACATGCTTGAACGTGTATCTCACATTGGCGGCCCTGATTGCGCTTGTCAAGCTCTTCGCTCAACGGGGTTCCGCTCGATGTGCCTTCAGAGTGCCGCCAGGGGGCGGGACGAAGTCACCGCGTCCCTGGACGACTTGGGACGTCCTCGGTAGCGTTCCGGGGGTCGAGTACGTCCCTGGACGTCCCTGGGGGTGGGATGGCTAACGAGCGCTTGCGATCCGCGATGCTGACGCAAGGCATCACCGTGGAAGCCCTGGCAGAGCACGTCGGGGTGGACCCCAAGACCGTGGAACGCTGGATCACCAAGGGTCGAGCGCCATACCGCCGTCATCGCCTGACGATCGCGGCGATGCTGCATGAGGATGAGTCGTACCTGTGGCCGGACGGCTTGCCCGACGGGCAGCGCCAGGACGCTGCCGACGCCGAGGTCTTGAAGGTGTACCCGCACCGGTCCTACGTGCCGGCCGAACTGTGGCTTCAGATGTTCGGCAGAGCCGAGCGGGAAATCGGCGTACTGGTACACGCGGGCGTCTTCCTTGCCGAAAACCCTCGATGGACGCAGCTCCTCAAGCTGAAAGCCGCTCAGGGAGTCCGGGCGCGCATCCTGCTCGGCGACCCGGAAAGCCCGGAGATCCAGCGCCGCGGCATGGAAGAGGAGATCGGAGAAGGCGTGGCCTACAAGGTCCGCGAGGTCATGAAGCTCTACCGCCCGCTCTACTCGGTACCGGGCATCGAGTTCCGCCAACACAGATCGACCCTGCACAACTCGTTGTATCGCTCGGATGACGAGTGGCTGGTGAACACGCAGGTGTACGGGGTAAGCGCGCCCCTGACCCCAGTCCTCCACCTTCGCAGAGTGGCTGGCGCCGAGCTGGTCTCGACATATCAGCAGAGCTTCGAGAAAGTCTGGACCGAAGCCGTCCCCCTCGAAAGGTGACCATGAGCCGCCGCACCGATTACTTCAACGACCCTTCCGCCCCCAAGGCCAACAGCATCGTGCCCGCCGTCACGGCCTTTGTCGTCGATGACGCGGGCGCTGTCCTGATGGAACGCAGGTCGGACAACGGACGCTGGGGAATGCCGGGAGGCGTTCAGGAAATCGGTGAGAACATCGCCGGAACGGTGGTCCGAGAGGTCCGAGAAGAGACCGGCATCACCGTTGAGGTCGTCGGCCTGGTGGGCATTTTCACCGACCCCGGGCACGTCATCGCGTTCGCGGACGGCGAGGTTCGCCAGGAGTTCTCGCTCTGCTTCCGCGCCCGGCCGGTGAGTGGGGAGATCAAGGTGAGTTCAGAATCCCTTGAGGTCCGATGGGTCCCTCGATCCGAGGTCGATTCGCTCGACATGTCGCCGACCACGCGCCGGCGCCTCGCAGAAGGCTTCCGGGAGTCCCCGGTTCCACGAATCAGCTGATCGCCAGCCGGTCCGCCTCGGCGCGACGCTGCCTCACCCGAGCCACCCTGGCCAGGAGCTCGGGCCGGGCTGCGGAGACGGCCCGATACACGACGTGCTCGTCGCCGTATCGGTCAAGCACTTCCGTCAGCCGCTCGCCCGGGTCGACTAGGGCGCCGGTGGGGCTGCTGGTGAGGTCGCAGAAAGTGATGGCATCCACGAGATCGGGTTCTGCGGGACCGAACTCGGCGAGAGCATCGTTCAGCCCCAGCTCGGACGCCTCCCACGGCGACGACGTGTGGAAGGCCACGAGACTGCACAACCGTGGATCGGCTCCGACCACATCGCGCAGGTACCGGGCCCCGTCAATCATGTGCTGCCCGGTATCGACGGCGACCCGGGCGTAGCCGACGTCGTGCGCGATGGCTGCCGCTGCCAACAGCTCGGCGTCGCGGCCAAGGGCCGGGGCCAGCGTCAGGGCCTGCGAATAGACGTGCAGCGAGTGGGCCCACCGGTTCGGCAGACTCTCGGCGAGCAGTGACTCCGCAAGGTCATGGGCCCACTTGGCCAGCTGCATGTACTTGCCTCCGAGGTCGTTGGAATTCAGGTGGCGCTGCTGACGAATCTTCCTACCCCGTGCTGGGCCCGGACGTGCCCGGACGTCTCCAGTTCCCGGACGGCACGGCGTACCGTGCCGCGGGCGACGCCGTAGGTCTCGGCCATTGCGGCCTCGCTGGGCAGACGGGCGCCGGCGGGAAGGGCGCCTTCCCGGATCTGCTTCAGCAGGTCCGCCATGATGCGCTCGTATGGTGCGGCCTGGGCACCCCCAGGGACCTGCCGGCCGACCCCGGCGACGGTGGCGACAACCCCGGACTCCTCCAAGGCGCGCAAGGCTCGCCGTACGGTCGTACGAGCCACCCCGAACTCGCGCCCGATCTCGGCCTCGGACGGCAGACCGTCCGCGTAGCGGCCCTCTGCGATCCTCGCTCGCAGCGACTCCGAGATGAGCAAGTACGTTCCTCGCGGACTGGCCTCCGGCACGTCGGCTCCTCGTCTCTCCGTGGCTCTCTGCCAAGAGTGCCACGGGCGTCGCCGCGATCCGTTGTCCTGGTCTTTGTCCAGTTCGCTGCCAGACGCTGGGGTTCGCAGTCGTCCACTCCCTTCCTTCACCTGACGTGTGGACGCCAATGAACCGCCCCGTACGGCCATGCGGACAGTTGGAAAGCGTGTTGGGGGCAACCCCTCACGAGTTCGAATCTCGTATCCTCCGCAGCCGCCTGAACAGGCGAAACGAAGAGCCGGACCGCTGATTGCGGTCCGGCTCTTCGGCATGTCGGGGTTGCATTTCGGGTTGCGTTTACATCGCCATGAGCAGCACATTTCGGCGCATCCCTGTGCGACACCGCCCGCGAGATGCCGCCCCAAGGAGGGACCCGCTCTCGTTCGGCGCACTCGCTGTCGGCGAATGCACCATGCTTGAGCCCTGCGCCTGCGACCCTCGGGCGCTGCTGCGGCCCGGTCCGACGAGGTGTCCGATGAAGTCCCGATCAACGCTGACAGCCTGGCTGGGCAGCCTCGACGCTCCACACCTGGCACGCGTACTTGCCACGCGCGAGGACGCGACGGCGTCTCCCGAGCCGCGCACCATGGGGGAGCTGGCAGACCGCCTCCAGCGCCCCGGGTCGGTGGCCCTGGCCCTGCCACGGCTCGCGCTGCCGCACCTGCAGGTGGCCGAGGCGCTCGCGGCCCTCGGCGGACCGGCGTCGCGCGACGACCTGACGGAGCTGCTGGGAGCGGCCGACGGCGAAGCCTCCCGCGGGCTGGACGCCGCGCTGGAGACGCTGGCCGATCACGCACTGGTGTGGCCGGACGCCGCCGGAGCACTCCGCATGGCCTCTCCCCTGCGGCAGGCGTGGGAGGCACCTCTGGGGCTGGACGCCCCTCTGGAGACGCTGCTGGCAGGCGCCACGTCGGACGAGCTGCGCGCCATGCTGGTGGCCCTCGGGGTCAAGCCCCCCGGCACCAGGCAGCAGCGCATGGTGGCCCTGATGGAACACCACGGCGACCCGGTGGCCGTCGCCGAAGTCGTGGCACGGGCACCCGCGATCACCAAGGAGCTGCTCGCCCGCCGCGCGAACCCCACTGGGGGGCAGCGACAGTTCATCATGTTCGGGTCACCCGGCCCCGACCTCGAACCGGGCGCGCGATGGGCACTCGACCGGGGACTCCTGCTCGTGGACCGCCACCGGTACGGCCCCGCACGCATGCCCGGCGAAGTCGCGCTGGCACTGCGCGGGCCGGGCTGGCACGCCCCGTTCGATCCCCATCCGCCTTCCGCGCAGTTGGTGTCCATCGGCTCTGCCGAGGTGGAGGGGGAGGCGGCAGCCGCGGCCACGGTGTTCGCCGCCAAGGCCGCGTCGGTCCTCTCCGCCTGTTCCGCGTCGCCGCCGGCCAGACTGAAATCCGGCGGGATCGGCGCCCGCGAACTGGCCAGGATCTGCAGGGCCGCTCAGGCCGACGACGCCGTCGTGCGTCTCACCCTGGAAACCGCGTACGCGGCTGGACTGCTCGGCCGGGACCACGACCGCGTGGCACCCACTTCGGCATACGACGCCTGGGCGGAGCAGGAGCCCGCCGAACGGCTCGCTGCGCTGCTCCAGTCATGGCATGACCTGGCGCTCACGCCGACCCAGGCGCGGGACGACGACAACAAGGCGCTCCCCGCTCTCGCGGGAGCACCTCCCTGCGGCGGCTGCCTGCAGGCCCGGCACGGGCTGCTTCACGCGGCGGCACGGCTCCCGGCCTGCCACGGCGCGACCACCGGCTCGGATCTGGGGCCGCTGGTGGCCTGGTATCGCCCCTTCGCCGACTCGTCACCCCAGGACGGGACGCCGTTCGCCGCTCTCATCCGCGAAGCCGAGCTGCTCGGCGTGCTCGGTCGCGGCGCGCTGTCTCCCCTCGGTACGGCCCTGATGGACGACGACCCGGCAGGACTGGCCACCACCTGCCGACGGCTCCTGCCCCCGGCTACCCGAACGGCCCGGATCGGTGCCGACCTCACCGCTGTCGTCACCGGCACGCCATCGGCGGCGCTCGCCGCGCTGCTGGATTCCGTCGCCGACCGCGAGACCAGCGGCACCGCCTCGGTATGGCGGTTCAGCACCGGCAGCGTCCGCCGTGCCTTGGACGCCGGGCACACGCCGGACGAGCTCACAGCCGGCCTGGCCGCCGTCACCGCCGGACCCCTGCCCCAGCCGCTGTCCTATCTCATCGCCGACACCGCCCGCAGCCACGGCCGAGTGCGCATCGCCCCCGCCGCCTGCGTCATCCACGGCGAGGAGCCGGCGCTGCTCACCGAGCTCGCCGCGCACCGCAAACTCGCCAAACTCGGCCTACGACAGCTCGCGCCCACGGTGCTGGTCAGCCGCAGCCCGCTCGACACGGTCCTGGCCGCGCTCCGCGCCGAGGGCTACGCCCCCATCGCCGAGGCCGCCGACGGAACGGTACGCATCGAGAAGACCCGACCGCAGAGGGCCGCCACCGTACCGACCCCGCGAAAGGCCGCCACAGGCTCAGCTCGCCGCAACACGGTCCGCTCCGCCGCAGGAACGCCGGCAGCCGCCGATCCAGGCGCCCTGGCCGCCCGCCTGCTCACCGCCCCGCCAACGGTTCCTGACCCCGACCCGTTCGGCAGCGGAGTCCCTTTCGGAACGGACACCGAGGAGATCGTCGCCGGGTACGCGAAGCGGCTGCCCTACACCGATGTCCGCCAGCTCGCCCATGCCATCGACGCCGGAACGCCGATCACCGTCGAATACGTCGCCACCTCCGGCAACCGCACCGTACGCACCCTCAGCCGCCTCGAACTCGCCCCGCCCTACCTCGAAGCCTGGTGCCACCTGCGAGAAGACGAACGCGTCTTCACTCTCTCCCGGATCCACGGCGTCATGCCGACGTGAATCAGTAGTCGGGCAGCGATTGCGGTTCTGGTTGCATTCGCCTCCGCCAGTGCCTCACCGGGCACGTGAAGGCCCCGACCGGGAAACCGGCCGGGGCCTTCCGCGTTCCGGCGAGCTCCGGCTCAGAACAGGTCGGTGAAGAATCGGTAGCCGGTGGGGTCTCCGGGCATCTGCCAGTGGAAGCCCTGCAGGAGGAAGCAGGCCACCAGGTTGCTCACCGCGAAGAAGGCCAGCACGGCCAGGGTGACGGTGGCCGCGCGGCGCAGGGCGGGGGAGGTCTGCGCGGCGTCGAGGGGCTGGGCGTCGCGGGCCAGGACCAGGTTCACCCCGGCGGCGAGGACGGCGGTCAGGAAGGTGACCGCGGCCCAGGTGTAGAGGTGCAGGCCGAAGAGGGCGCCGGCGTAGCCGGGGTCGGGGGGCACGATGTGCATCAGCACCTGTGCGCCCGAGACGGTGCTGCCGATCAGGGCGGAGACGATGGCGACGCCCCAGCCCGAGGCGAACTCGGCGGCGCTCACGGGGCCCTTGCGGGAGCGGGCGATGATCATGGCGGGCCCGATGGCGCTGAGCAGCATGAACATCCGCTGCAGCAGGCACATGGGGCAGGGGTACTCCCACATCCCGAACTGGAAGACGTAGGCGCCGCCGATGGTGGCGCACATGCCCAGGACGTAGGCGTGGGCGAACCAGAGGCCGAGGCGGTTCGACAGCCGGGCCGCCGAGGCGGGCCGGGCGACGGAGGTGGCGGTTGCGGTGGTCATGGTCGGCTCCTCCTCAGAAGCTCAGGCCGAAGGCGCGGTCGAGGTGGGGGAGGAACGCCAGCGTGGTGACGGCCAGCGTGCCCGCCCAGACCGACAGCCGCGCCCCGCGCGACCAGTCGCGCAGCACCGCCCACACGCACAGTGAGATCAGGAGGAAGAGAAGGGTGTACATGGTGTCCTTGCTTCATCGAAAGGCTCTTGTCCTCAGCCTCCGCCCGGGCGCCGGCCACCGGTAGGACCCGCGGATCGATGGACCCATAAGGCCGCCCTATATCCCCCTCCCCGCGCTCCTCCCGCATGCGGGGCCGCACGCTTCCCCTTAGCGTTTTCGCAGGTGGCTGCCGTGGAAGTGGGGAAGCGGGGAAGCGGGTAGGCGGATGGAGTGGTTCAGGGCGAACGTCTTCCGGCCCTACCCCGAGCTGCTGATCTTCCTGACCATCGCCGCCGGCTTCCTGCTCGGCCGGCTCCGCCACCGCTCGCTCGCCCTCGGCGCGGTCACCGGCTGCCTCGTCGCCGGGCTCGTCATCGGCTCCCAGGCCAAGGTGGAGATCGACGGGCCGATCAAGTCCGTCTTCTTCCTGATGTTCCTCTTCGCCCTCGGCTACGACGTCGGCCCGCAGTTCTTCCGCGCCCTGCGCAAGGACGGCCTCCCCCAGGTGGTCCTCGCCGCGATCGTCTGCGTGACCGGGCTCCTCACCGCCTCGGCCCTCGCCTCCTTCGCTGGCTACGGCCCCGGGCTCTCCGCCGGGCTGCTCGGCGGCGGGCTCACGCAGTCCGCCGTCATCGGCGTGGCCTCCGACGCCATCTCCCACCTCCCCGGGCTCGGGCCCGCCGAGGCGCAGGACCAGTCCCACCTCGTCGCCGTCGCGTACGCCGTCACGTACCCCTTCGGTACGGTCCTGCCCGCGCTGCTGCTCGCCGGGGTGCTCCCCCGCCTCGTCGGCAAGGACCTGGCCGAGGAGAGCGCCGTGCTCGCCGCCGACCTGGAGGCCGCAGAGGAGGACCCGGACGCCGGGGAGGGCTACTACAAGCACGTACTGCGCGCGTACGACGTGGACGTGCCGCGGTTCGCGGGCCGCACGATCGGGGAGTTCGAGGCCGACCAGAAGGCGGCCGGCCGGCGCCTCTACATCACCCGCCTGCGCCGCGCGGGCGAGATCCTCGAACACGACCCCGCCACCCGGATCGAGCTCGGCGACACCCTGGCGATCAGCGCGGTCCGCGGCGACCTCGTCGCGTACGACGCGCGCAGCCACATCGGCATGGAGACGGACGACAGCGAACTGCTCGGCTACCGCGCCGAGTCCCTGCACGTGGTGGTCACGGGCCGCAGCCGGGACCCGGACGACGGGCGCGACCGGCGCACCATCCGCACCCTGCGCCACGAGGAGTTCATGCCGGGCGTGTTCATCGAGGGCCATTGGCGGGGCGGCTCCGACCTGCGGGTCCGCCTGGACAACACCGTCGAGCGCGGCGACACCCTGGTCCTGACGGGGGCCTCGCCGCCGCGTCGACGCCGCCGCCGCGGAGCTGGGGAAACCGGTGCCGACCAGTTTCGCCACCGACATGGTGTGGATCGCGCTCGGGCTCTTCCTCGGCGGCTGCCTGGGCATTCCCGCCCTGCACGCGGCCGGGGCGCCGCTGTCGCTGTCGACCTCGACGGGGGCCCTGCTGATGGGGCTGGTCTTCGGATGGATCCGGAGCAAGTACCCGACGTACGGGAACCTTCCCTCGGCGGCGCAGTGGCTCATGGGGACGCTCGGCCTCTGCGTCTTCGTCGCCATCGTCGGCCTGAACGCGGGCCCCAGCTTCGTCCCCGGCCTGCGCGAAGCCGGCTGGCCGCTGTTGCTCTGGGGCGCGGTCGTGACCACGGTGCCGCTCCTCGCGGGCTTCCTGTACGGGCACTTCGTGCAGCGGCTGCCGCTGCCGATCCTGCTCGGCGCCCTCGCCGGTGCCCAGACCACGACCGCCGCGCTCGGCGCCCTGGCGGAGCGCGCCCGCAGCCAGATCCCGGCCCTCGGCACGACGGTCCCGTACGCCCTCGGCAACGTCCTGCTGACGATGTGGGGCTCGGTGATCGTCCTCCTGCGGCGCTGACGCCGCCCGCGCACACGGAAGCGGGGGAGACCCGTAAGGCCTCCCCCGCTTCTTCCTGCCTTGTACGCCGATCAGCGCGCGGCGGCCACCGCCGGCTCCGGGGCTTCGGCCGGCCCGCGGTCCTTCATCAGGACCAGGGCGAGCGCGGCGGCCGCCAGGACCCCCGCCGCCGCGGCCGTGAAGGTCGCCGACATCGCCGAGGTGAAGGCCTCGCGGGCGGCGCCCGCCAGGGCCGGGTCGGTGAGGGCCGCGGCGACGGAGTGGCGGGCGGTCCCCGGGGCCGAGTCGGGCATCCCGGCGGCGTAGGTGGTGGAGAGCACGGCGCCCAGTACCGCCACGCCGAGGGCGGCGCCGGCCTGCTGGACGGTGTCGTTGAGGGCGGAGCCGACGCCCGCGTGCTCCTCGGGGACGGCGCCCATCAGGGCGGCGGTGGCGGCCGGCATGGCGAGCCCGCTGCCGATGCCCATCAGCACCATGGCGGTGGCCAGCGGCGCGAAGCCGTCGCCCGCCTCCAGGGTGGTCAGGACGGCGAAGCCGGAGGCGATCACCACGAGGCCGATGGCGGTCATGACCCGGTTGCCGATCTTCTTGCCGAGGGTGGCCCCGAGGCCGTTGAAGAGCAGGGTGGCGACGGCGAGCGGGGTGAAGGAGAGGCCTGTCTCGGTGGGGGTGTAGCCGCCGACGAACTGGAGGTACTGGGTCAGGACCAGCATCAGGCCGCCGTTGGCGAAGGTCAGCAGGACGAGGGAGAAGCTGGCTCCGCTGAACATCCGGTCGCGGAAGAGGGCGAGCGGCACCATCGGGGAGTCGCTGCGGAACTCGTGGACCACGAAGGCGGTGAGGGCCACGACCGCGACGGCGAGCGAGGCGAGCGTGCCGGGGGCGGTCAGGCCGTCCTTCGGGAGGGTGATGATCGTCCAGATCAGGGCGGTCATGCCGGTGACGGACAGGGCCATGCCGGCGAAGTCGGGCTTGCGCCAGGGTCCCTTGGACTCCGGCATCAGGATGAGCGCGGCGACGATGGCGAGCAGGGCGATCGGCACGTTCATCAGGAAGACGGCGCCCCACCAGAAGTGGGCGATGAGCACGCCGCCCAGGCCCGGGCCGCCGACGAGGCCGAGCACGGCCACCGCGCCCCAGGCGGAGATGGCCTTGCGGCGCTCCTCCTCGTCGAAGACGGTGATCAGGATCGAGAGCGTGCTCGGCATCACCAGAGCGCCGCCGATGCCCATGACCACACGGCCCGCGATGAGTTGGGCGGGGGATTCGGCGTAGGCCGCGAGGAGCGAGGCGAGCCCGAAGAGGGCCAGTCCGATGATCATCACACGGCGGCGGCCGAAGCGGTCGGAGAGGCTGCCCGCCGTGAGGAGCAGTCCGGCGAAGACCAGGATGTACGACTCGATGATCCACTGGATGGCCTCGGCGCCGGCGCCCAGGTCCTGCGCGATCGGCGGGATCGACACGGTCAGGACCATGTTGTCGACGACCAGCACCAGGGTGCTGAGGCAGAGCACGATCAGGATGAGCCAGCGTCGCGGATTGCGAGCCTCGTCCATGGCGGTTCCTTCCCCTGTCCGAATGTCCGGATGTCCGGATGTCCGAAGATCCGAACACCGTCTGCGTACAGTGTTCGCTTCGCGGAGAACAACGTACGCCGATGCGTACAGCGTTCGCAACTCCCACGGCGGAGCTCCCGCCGCCTAAGCTGCGGGCGTGCCGTCGTACTCCATCGGCCAGGCCGCCGACCTGCTGTGTGTGAGCCCCGAGACCGTCCGCCGCTGGGCCGACGCGGGGCGGCTGCCCGCGCACCGCGCCCCCGACGGAACGCGGACCGTCGACGGCACGGCCCTCGCCGCCCTCGCCCGGGAGCGGGCCGCCGGACTCCACCCGGTGCCCTCGAACGCCCCCGCGACCTCCGTACGGAACTCCTTCGCCGGGATCGTCACCGGCGTGCGGCTCGACGACGTGGCGGCCCAGGTCGAGATCCAGTCCGGACCGCACCGCGTGGTGTCCCTGGTGACGCGCGAGTCGGTCGAGGAGCTCGGCATCGCGGTCGGGGTGACCGTCACGGCGCGCGTGAAGTCCACCGAGGTCCACGTCGACCTCGGGTAACCGGAACAGGGGCTTACGCGCAGCGCAGCGCCGCGTACAGGTCCAGCTTGTGGTCCAGCCGCGAGAGGTCCCGGCCCGTCAGGACCTCCACCCGCTCGATCCGGTAGTGCACGGTGTTCACGTGCAGGTGCAGGGCCTCCGCCGTGCGCGCCCAGGAGCAGTTGTTCGCCAGGAAGACCTCCAGGGTCTCCCGCAGCATCCCGTCCCCGAGCGCCCCCAGGATCTGCGTCCGGAACTCCGCCCGCACCTCCGAGGGCACCCCCGCCAGCAGCTCGGCGAAGGTGTCCAGCTCTTCGACCCCGCGTACGGGGCCCTCCCCGTCCGCCGCCGTCAGGGCGAACCGGGCCTGGCTGAGCGACGCGCGTAGCGCCTCGGCCGACGGGGCCACCGCGCCCGCGCCCAACCGCAGATCGGCCTCCGGGCCGACGCACGCCTGGAGCAGCGGCCACACCTCGCGCAGCCGGGCCGCCACGTCGGGCGCCGCGCCCGGGTCCCCGTACAGGACGGCCGCCGAGCGCCCGACCGCGTACGGGACCCCCTCCAGGTGCGCCAGCGCCTCCTCCAGGGCGTCCCCCGAGGTCGCGGCGAGCGCCCGGCCGCGCCCAGCGCCTCCTCCAGCGCCGTGGGGTCGGCCGGTCCCGCCCCCTCCAGCAGGGCGATCAGCTCCTGCCCCGCCTCCCGCGCCCCGGCCGCCCGCCGCGCCTGGCCGTCGCGGTACTGGGCGAGGACCTCGGCGATCTCGTGGAGCACCCGCGGAGGCGCCGCGTCCGCGTCCGGGAGGTGCAGCTGCCATGCGTCGTACGGGGAGCCCTCGGCCTCGATGCGCAGCGAGACCCCGCCCCGCGCGGGCGCGGAGACCGCCCGCCGGGGCGCGAGGGCGGGGGCGGAGGGCGTACGGGCGACGGTGCGGCCGCTCGCGGTGAGCACGTAGCCGCTCACCCGGCCCAGGTGGGCGCAGGCCCGGTCCAGCAGTTCGGCCGGTCCCGAGCCGCCCTCCAGGAGGCGGCTGAGCTCGCCGCGCACGTTCTCGGGAAGGGCGAAGATCCTGGCCGGGCGGCGGCTCAGGTCCCCCCAGTGCCGCAGGTACACCGCCTCGGTGACGGCGCGGAAGCTGGTCCGTGCGGGGACGGCCACGATCGGCACCCGGTGGGCTCGGCAGGCGGCGACCAGCTCGTCGGGGACCCGTCCGTGGGTCTCCTCACCGGCCAGCAGCGCGGTGGCCCCGGCTTCGGCGAGGGCGGCGACGAACCGTTCCGCCTTCACCTCCGCCGCCTCACCCTCCGCCCACCAGACCAGCCCGCTGAGGACCAGTTCGCCGGGGCCCAGGAAGCGCCCCGGGTCCTCCAGGTCGGTGGCGGTGACCCCGCTGATGTCCTGGCCGAGAAGGGTCTCCTCGCCCCAGAGCAGGGTGAGGCCGAGATTGTCGGTGTGGAGCAGGTCGAGGACGTGCATGGCAGGCTCCTTGCGGTGGGCTACCACCCACATTCGCCAGGTGAATACGAGAAAGGCCATCGTAAATGCAAGGCAAGAGCCCCTATAGGCTCTTGGTTGATCCTCCAGGGAAACCCGTCCGACGCGGCCCGGTTTCCATGTCCGGGACCAGTCGTTTCGGCCCCGCCCCCGTTGCTTCACTGACGGAAACACGTCCGTACGGAGAGGCCGGTGGCGCGAATTGGATCTCAACACGGTGCTCGACGTGCGCGACGCGCGCCGCCGCGAACCCTGGCGCCCCGGCGACGCCTGGCTCGGCGGCGGCACGTACCTCTTCTCCGAGCCGCAGCCGCACATCCGCCGCCTCGTCGACCTCTCCCGGATGGGCTGGCCGCCGCTGTCCTGGCAGCCCGACGGCTCCCTCGACATCGCCGCCACCTGCACCATCACCGAGCTGTCGCGGTTCGGGCGGACCCTGCCCGCCACCGCCGCCCCGCTCTTCGAGCAGTGCTGCCGGGCCTTCCTGGCCAGCTTCAAGATCTGGAACATGGCGACGGTGGGCGGCAACCTCTGCAACGGCCTGCCCGCCGGCCCGGTCATCTCCCTCTCCGCGGGCCTCGACGGCACCGTCCTCCTCCAGGGCCAGGACGGCGCCACCCGCCGGATGCCCGTCACCGACTTCATCAAAGGCGCGGGCGTCAAGGACCTGCGGGAGGGCGACCTGCTGCGCTCGGTCCGCGTCCCGGCCCGCTCCCTGGAGTGCCGTACGGCCTTCCGACAGGCCTCCCTCTACGGACTGGGCCGTTCCGGAGCCCTGGTCATCGGCACCGCCGACCCCCAGGACGGCTCCTTCGCCCTGACCGTCACGGCCGCCACGACCCGCCCGTTCCGCTTCTGGTTCGCCCTGCCGCCCACCGCCGCCGAGGTGCGTACGGCGATCGACGACACCGTCCGCCCCGACGAGTGGTTCGACGACATCCACGGACTGCCCGCCTGGCGGCGCCACATGGCCCTGCGCCTGGCCGAGGAGATCCGCCGCGAGCTCACTGCCCCGGAAGGTTCCCGATGAGCTACGAGATCGAGATCAACAAGCAGCGGTTCGAGGACGAGCCCCGGGCCGGCCAGTGTCTGCGCACCTACCTGCGCGAACGCGGCTGGTTCGGCGTGAAGAAGGGCTGCGACCAGGGCGACTGCGGGGCCTGCACGGTCCACGTCGACGGGCAGCCGGTGCACAGCTGCCTGTACCCGGCCGTCCGCGCCGAGGGCCGCTCCGTCACCACCGTCGAGGGCCTCGCCAGGGAGGGCGGCGAACTCCACCCGGCCCAGCAGCAGTTCCTCGACGCCCAGGGCTTCCAGTGCGGCTTCTGCACGGCCGGCTTCCTGATGACCACCTCCGCCCTCCAGGCCGAGCAGGGCACCGCCCACGACGACGGCAAGCTCGACGACCTCCCGCGCGCCTTCAAGGGCAACATCTGCCGCTGTACGGGCTACCGCGCCATTGAGGACGCCGTGCGCGGCGTCAAGCACACCGAGAGCCCCGAGGCCGGGCAGGCCGTCGGCAAGTCCCTGGGCGCCCCCGCCGGCCCCCTCGTCGTCACCGGCACCGCCCGCTACACCTTCGACGTCGAGGTGCCCGGGCTGCTGCACATGAAGCTGCTGCGCTCCCCGCACCCGCACGCCCGCATCGTCTCCATCGACACCACCGACGCCCTCCAGGTCCCGGGCGTGCAGGCCGTCTTCACCCACCACGACGCCCCGGCCACCCTCTATTCGAGCGCCCGGCACGAGCACCCCACCGAAGACCCGATGGACACCCGCGTCCTGGACGACGTGGTCCGCTTCGTCGGCCAGCGCGTGGCGGCCGTCGTCGCCGACAGCGAGCAGGCCGCGGAGGAGGGCTGCCGCCGCGTGGTCGTCACGTACGAGGAACTCCCGTACGTGATCGACCCGGAGGAGGCCATGCTCCCGGGCGCCCCCGTCATCCACCCCAAGGGCCCCGAATCGGGGATCTTCCGCGCCGAGAACAACGTGTGCGGCGAGGTGCACGGCACGATCGGGAACATGGAGGAGGGGTACGCGCAGGCGGACGTCGTCCACGAGGAGACCTTCCGGACCCAGCGCGTACAGCACGCCAGCCTGGAGACCCATGGCAGCGTCGCGTACTTCGAGCCCAAGGAGGACGGCGACGGCGAGCGCATCACCGTCCGCTCCTCCACCCAGGCGCCGTTCCTGACGCGGCGGGCGCTGTGCGCCCTGTACGACCTGAACGAGGACGAGGTCCGCGTCGTCGCGGGCCGCGTGGGCGGCGGGTTCGGCGGCAAACAGGAGATGCTGACCGAGGACATCGTGGTCCTCGCCGCCCTGAAGCTGCGGCGGCCGGTGAAACTCGAATTCACCAGGGCCGAGCAGTTCTACGGGGCCACCACCCGCCACCCCTTCAAGATCACCATCAAGATCGGGGCCAAGAAGGACGGCACCCTCACCGCACTGCGCATCCGCATCGTGGCCAACACCGGCGCCTACGGCAACCACGGCCCGGCGGTGATGTTCCACAGCGCCGGCGAGTCCTTCGCCGTCTACAAGGCGCCGAACAAGGAGGTGGAGGCGTACTCCGTCTACACCAACACCGTCCCCGCGGGCGCCTTCCGCGGCTACGGCCTCGGCCAGGTCCTCTTCGCCCTCGAATCGGTGATGGACGAACTCGCCGTCCGGCTCGGCATGGACCCGCTCGTGCTGCGCGAGAAGAACGTCATAGGCGCCGGCGACCACATGGTCACCCCGATCGGCCACGAAGAGGACCTCTTCATCGCCTCGTACGGCATGAAGCAGTGCATGGACGTCGTCCGCAAGGCCATCGCCGAGGACCGCAGCCACGAGGACGTCCCCGAGGGCTGGCTCACCGGGACGGGCGCGGCGGTCGCGATGATCGCGACCGGCCCGCCGGGCGGCCACTTCGCCGACGCCAAGGTCAGCCTGCTGCGGGACGGTACGTATGACATCGCGGTCGGCACGGCGGAGTTCGGCAACGGAACGACCACCGTCCACAAGCAGATCACGGCGGGCGCGCTGAACACCACGGTGGACCGGATCACGATCCGCCAGTCGGACACGGACGTCGTCCGCCACGACACCGGCGCCTTCGGCTCGGCCGGCACGGTGGTGGCGGGCAAGGCCGTGATGCTGGCGGCGGGCTCCCTCGCGGAACGCCTCCAGACCTTCGCGGCACACCACACGGGCGTGGCCCGGCACTTGTGCAAGCTGGAGGCCGAGGCCTTCGACTGCGCGGGCCGGACCGTCACGCTCAAGGAGCTGTACGAGGCGGCTTACGACAAGGGCAGGCTGGAGGAGGTCTCGGCGGACGGCCACTGGGGCGGCTCCCCGCGCTCGGTCGCCTTCAACGCCCAGTGGTTCCGTATCGCCGTCGACCCGGACACCGGCGAGATGAAGATCCTGCGCAGCGTGCACGCGGCGGACGCGGGCAAGGTCATGAACCCGATGCAGTGCCGCGGCCAGGTCGAAGGCGGCGTGGCCCAGGCGCTGGGCGCGACCCTCTTCGAGACCGTACGGGTGGACGAGCGCGGGGAGGTGACCACGGCCGCGTTCCGCCGCTACCGGCTCCCGCAGTACGCGGACGTCCCGCGCACGGAGGTGCACTTCATGGAGACCTCGGACGCGATCGGCCCGCTCGGCGCCAAGTCCATGTCCGAGAGCCCCTTCAACCCGGTGGCCCCGGCCTTCGCCAACGCGCTGCGGGACGCGACGGGGGTCCGCTTCACGGAGCTGCCGGTGACACGCGATGTGGTGTGGCAGAAGATGCAAGGAGGAAACGCCTGAAGTGTGCACAGGTGCCAGTTGGAGTAACCCCTCAACCTTGCAGATGAGGTTCCGGAATGGCGGGTCCCGGGCATGAGATACCCATGGCCAAACTCATCCTCCACGGAGATCTGCACCATCCCGCGACCCTGAGCGTCGCCGACCTGCGGGAATGGGAACAGCACCGGGCCGCGGTCACCTTCGACTGCGCGACGAACGGGCCGCAACACCACGTCTTCGAGGGCCCGTTGCTGCGCGAGGTCGTCTCGGACGCGGGCCCGGTGTTCGACGTCCGCCGCCGGAAGGACCGCAGCCGCTTCCTGCTGGCGATCAGCGGCGGCGACGGCCACCACTCCGTCCTCTCGTGGGCCGAACTGGACGCCGACTTCGGCAACAGCCCGGTCCTGCTGGCCACCCGGCTGGACGGGGTGGACCTGGACGAGGCGGGCAGCCAGCTGGTGGTGCCGGCGGACCGGTGCGGGGCGCGGTACGTCAGCGCGGTCACGCACGTGTGGTTCGGCTCGCTGCTCGTCCCGGCACTGGCCGGGGTCTAGGCCCGGCCCGTTCCCGCGCGCACGGCCTCGGCCAGCAGCCGGGTGGTCGGATTGGCCGGCTCGACCAGGCGGGTGCGGGCGAGGGCGAAGGACAGGCCGCGCTCCCGGTCGGCGAAGGCGATGCTGCCGCCGCTGCCGTGGTGGCCGAAGGCGGTCGGCTCACCGCCCATCTCGGGCAGGGCCAGGAAGTAGCCGAGCCCCTTCGCGTGGTGCCGCATCAGCATCCGGTCCCGGCCCTCCACCGCGATCGCCGCGGCCTGCGCGAGCCGCCCGGGCGGGAGCAGCCGGACCCCGTCGACCTCGCCCAGCAGCGCCGCGTACATCCGGGCGGCGGCGCGGGCGGTCATGGTGCCGCAGGCGGGCAGGTCGGCCCTCAGGTAGGCGGGGCGGTTGGCGAGGGTGGCGGTGGTCCACACGCCCCGGTTCGGCGCCACGAGGCGGGTGAAGGCCGCGCCGTACGGGAGGCCCGTCAGGTAGGCCTCCCAGTCGCCCTCCACCAGCGGGACGACCCGGGGCAGTTCGGACTCCGGCAGCCCGAAGTACAGCTCGTCGGCGATCCCGAGCGGCTCGGCGACGTACGCGCGCAGCGCCTGCCCGGGGGTCAGCCCGGTGACCCGGCGCACCACCTCCCCGAGGATCCAGCCGAAGGTCCAGCCGTGGTACCCGCTCGCGGAACCCGGCTCCCACAGCGGCCGCGCCCCGGCGACGATCCCGCACATGGTGTCCCAGTCGCACAGCTCGGCGACCGTGAGTGAGCGGGGGAGCTGGGGAACGGCGGCCGTGTGCGTCAGGGCGTGCCGGAGGGTGATCGCCGCCTTGCCGTGCGCCCCGAACTCCGGCCAGTACCGCACGACCGGAGCCTCGTAGTCCAGCAGCCCGCGCTCCGCGAGGACGTGCACCAGGGTCGCCGTGCAGCCCTTGCCGGTGGAGAAGCCGTGGATCAGTGCCCCGGGCCCGGGGACGCCCGCGTACGCCTCGACGAGCGGCCGGCCGTTCCGGTACGCGGCCACCTGGAGCCCGCTCTCGGCGCCGGACCCGACGAGCGCGTCGACCGCCTCCTGAAGATCCATGCGCCCCTCTTTCACCACCATGCGCCGCATCACGGAACGTAATCGCGAGCATACCTTGAGCGACAGCAATCGGTCACGCACGGTGACGGCGAAAGAGGTAGGCGAATGATGGCGATGGCTATGCGACGTACGGCAAGGCTCCTCGGGGCGTGCGCGGCGGCCGCGACCCTGGCCCTGGCGACCCCGGGCACGGCCCAGGCGGCGCAGGGGATCCTCTTCATCGATCGTGCTCCGAACCCGGATCCGAGCGGCTGCTACCCGCTGGGCGACTTCGCCCCGTCGGAGGTCGCCAACTTCACGGACGAGGTGGCCTGGGTGTGGTCGGGCCCGTCCTGCGACGGGCACGTGGTGCATCCGATCGTGCCCGGCGAGGTCACCATCGCGCACGGCCGCAGCGTCTTCATCGAGTGAGCCCGTGGGCCTTACGCGGCCTGGAGGGAAACCTCGGTCGACTTGATCAGCGCGACGACGGAGGAACCGGCGGTCAGGCCAAGGGCCTCGACGGCGTCGGCGGTGATCGCGGCGGTGAGGCCGCCGCCGTTCACGTCCACCTTGACGGAGGCCATGGCCGGACCGGCGGCAACGTCGACGACGGTGCCGGCGATCTGGTTGCGGATGGACAGCCCCTCGACGGGACCGGTCGCCAGGGCCACCTCGGTGGCCTTGACCAGCGCCTTGACCGAGGAACCCGTGGAGATGCCGAGGTCCTTGGCGGCGTCGGTGGTGATGGCGGCGGTGATCTCCTGGCCGCCCTCCAGTCGGACCTTGACCGTCGTCATGGCCTCACCAGAGGTGACGGCGGTGACGGTCCCGGCGATCTGGTTGCGGATGCTCAGGCTCATGGGTGGTTCGACCTCTTACGTAGACACTTCGTGCGGCCGGGAAAGAACCGCACGAGATCGACCGTACGAGCCTTCGCGCTGACGTGCGTTCAGCCCCTCGCATCCGCCAACCGGAACCACCCGTGCGGCCCGCTGATGCCGTCAGGAACGCCGTGCCTTCATGCCCCTGCCGGGTCCCGGAAAACCGCGACCCGGCGGGACCGTACGCTTCTTTTGCTTCGCAGTAACGGGGGAAAGAACCCCGCCCAACCCCACCAGCCTCCCCGCCGGGCCAAGCCTCACTCGCACGGGTGAAAGGCGCCAACTGGGCTGGATTTCCGACCCGTTGCGGGGCATATGCTCGCCGCGACAACCCCAGACATGAGACGGCCCCCGTCGGGACGGCAATCCCGGGCGAGGGCCTAACCAACCAGGAAACCCAACTTCCCTATGGCTCCCCAGCAGACTAGCGCGCCCTCGCGCACGCCGTACGGCGTTCATCACTCGAACGTCCGGCACACGACCCGGTACACCGTGATCGGGAACCACCTGCTCCAGAACCCCCGGCTGACGCTGACCGCCCGCGGCCTGGGCGGATACATCCAGTCGCTGCCGCCCGGCACGCGGATCGGCATCAAGGACCTGGCCAGGCGGCTCCCCGAGGGGGAGGCCCGGATCGCCTCCGCCCTGCGGGAGCTGGAGGCGCACGGCTACCTGAGGCGGATCAAGGAGCAGCTCCCCGACGGGCGGATTGTCACCCGTACGGTGTCCTACAACCACCCCAAGGCCGCCACCGAGGGCCGCCCGGCCTCTCCTCCGCCGCCACCTCCGCAGTCCGAGCCCCCTGCGCCCGAGCCCGTAGCGGAGCCCGCACCGGAGCCGGAACCGGAGCCCGTACCGGAGCCCTGGCCCGCCGGTCCGCCCGGTCCGCCCGCGCCGCCGTCCCCCGGCCGTCGGGCCGCCGTCGCCCTGCTCGGTGGGCTGCGCCGGACCGATCCCCGACTGCTGCTCGGCGAGCGGGACATCGAGCGGCTCGCCGGCGGCGTCGAGGCCTGGCTGGACCGCGGCGCGACGTTCGATGCGGTGACCGCCGTGCTGACGGCGAGGGTCCCGGATCCGGTCCGGAACCCGGCGGGGCTGATCGCCCACCGCCTCGCGGCCCAACTGCCGCCGGAACTCGAACCCCTGTTCCGGAGAGCCGCCTTCGTGCCTCCGGATCCCTTCCAGACCTGCGACACGTGCGACCGAGCCTTCAGAAGCCCGGCCCCAGGCCGGTGCGCCGACTGCACCGACGCGAAGGGCGCGTTCCGGCTCAGCTGACCGCAGTCGGTGTCACAGGTGCGCCCCTCGCGCCCGCGCGTGCGCCGTTCTCGCAGGTCAGTGCGCCATCACACCGGAGCCCGCCGGGGTGCGCCGGAGTGTGCATTGCTCGGGGCCGGGGATTCCGTTTCTCGGTTCTGCGGGCCGGAGAAACCTGCACATGGGTCGCATCGCAAATGCCGATGGACTGACCCGTCAGCCCCCAACGACAAGGAGCTCAGCATGCAGTTCGCACGTGCGTCCCTGGTCGCAGCCGGTGTCGCCGCACTCGCCCTGCCCTTCCTCGCCGTCCCCGTCGCACACGCCGGGCCGGCCGGGGCCTCGGCGGCCGTCTTCAACGTGATCGTCAGCGACCTCAACCCGGACCAAGTGCTCGACGACGGCCGGGGCTACGCCCTGTCGCACTACCGCCACGACGGGCTCAACCAGCAGTGGGAGCTCATCGACATGACCGACGACACCTTCCAGATCAAGGCCAGGACCGGCGCCTGTGCCACCGCCCCCACCTCGCACGGCGCGGTCCTCACCCAGCCGTGCGAGAGGAAGAACCTCGCCCAGCACTGGTACGTCAACCGCCACGGCTCCAAGACGGTCTTCGAGAACCTCCGGGAGGAGGGCCAGTGCCTGACCAAGGCCGCGGACCAGGAGCCCACCGTCGTCACCGACTGCAACGGGGCCAAGGCGCAGAACTGGCGCCTGACCGCCCCCCAGCTCAGGTGATCTGACCGGACGGACGGACCGGCAGGGGATGGACGATCGATTCTGCGGTGAATCGGCTGAGGCATACGGGTGATCAGGGGTAACCGGAACTGGCGTGTGGTCATGGGCGGGCGCTATTCCTCCAGCCATGATCAAGAACATCGCCGCCGCCGCGGCGCTCGCCTTCGGTACCGCCCTGCTCGCCTGCGCCCCCGCCCAGGCCGCAGCGGCGCCCACGTCCTTCCCGCTGCCGCCGTTCGGATACACCCTGGTGGCGACTCCCTTCTGGCACGCGCCGCTGCTCGACCACCCCGCCCACGCGGTCTATTACTACGGCCTGCGCTGAGCGGGGTCGCCCCCCAGACGCCCGTGCCCCTGCCGTGGAACTCCCGGCAGGGGCACGCGGCACCACACGCAACAGTGGCTCAGCCGAAGGTCGGCATCTCCCCGACCGTGGTCGACATGTCGATGACCGCGAAGGCCGCGCCCTGCTGGTCGGTCATCGCGGCGAAGCGGCCGAACGGGCTGTCCATCGGCCCGAAGTGGAGGGTTCCGCCGAGCTTCTTGGCCTTGGCGACCGCCTCGTCGCAGTTGTCCACGCCGAAGAAGACCTGGATGTAGGAGGGGATCTCGGGCGGGAAGTCGGAGCCCATGTTCATCCGGCCCAGCACCGGGTTCTCCTTGCCGCCCAGGCTGTAGATCTTGTAGTCCATGCCCTCCGCCTCCGGACTGTCACCCATGTCCATCTGCTGGGTGGCGTACGGGAAGACCTGGGGCAGGAAGGCGTCCACCTTCTGCACGTCCCGGCTGAAGAACTCGGCCCACGCGTACGAGCCCGATTCCCCGAGCTTCTCGAAGCCCTTGTGGTCCCCCGGCTGCCAGACGCCGAAGACCGCGCCGCTCGGCTCCTTGGCGATCGCCATCGAGCCGAAGGTTCCGACCTGCATCGGTTCCATCAGCAGCTCGCCGCCGGCCGCCTTGATCTTCTCCGCGGTCGCCGCCACGTCGGGGGAGGCGAGGTAGAGACACCACTGCGACGGGGCGTCGGCCCCCGGCATCGGCGGCACCACCGCGGCGACCGCCTTGCCGCCGGAGTAGGCCTGCGTGTAGTTGCCGAACTCGCTCGCCGCCTCGCCGAAGGTCCAGCCCAGGACCTCGGAGTAGAAGCTCTTGGCCCCCTCCACGTCCTTGAACATCGCGTCCACCCAGCAGGGAGCGCCTTCCGGGAAATCGGTCATGATCGACTCCTGTGTCCTGTCTACGCCGACGGTACGGATCCACGCTAGGCGGGGGGTCTGACAACCGCGCGCCGACCGCGCGCCCGGCCCCGCCGCGCGGGAACCTGGAGCCATGGACAAGACCATCCGCCTCGCGCAACAGCCCGAGGCCGACGCGCTGCTCGGCCGGAGCCCGCTCGCCGCACTCGTCGGGATGCTGCTCGACCAGCAGGTGCCGATGGAGTGGGCGTTCTCGGGGCCCTGGACGATCGCCCGGCGGCTCGGCTCCGACGACCTCGACGCGCACGCCATCGCCGCGTACGACCCGGAGGCCTTCGCCGCCCTCCTCTCCGAGAAGCCCGCCGTCCACCGCTATCCGGGCTCGATGGCGAAGCGGATCCAGCAGCTGTGCGCGTACCTCGTGGAGCACTACGGCGGCGAGGCCGAGGCCGTCTGGGCCGACGCCGCGACCGGGGAGGAGCTGCTGAAGCGGCTCAAGGCGCTGCCCGGCTTCGGCGAGCAGAAGGCCCAGATCTTCCTCGCCCTGCTGGGCAAGCGGTTCGGGGTCCGCCCGAAGGGCTGGCGGGAGGCCGCGGGCGCCTACGGGCCGGCGAACGTCTACCGCTCCGCCGCCGACATCACCGGACCGGAGTCGCTGGCCAAGGTGCGGGCCCACAAGCAGGAGATGAAGGCCGCCGCCAAGGCCGCGAAGACGTCCTGACGCCCTGATCGCCCTGACCGCCCTGACCGACCTGGTCACCGCGCCGAATTGACCGATCTGATGGACTGTCGATTGACCCCTGTCACCGGTCTATCCGGACCGTAGATTGAGGGACATGACAGAGATCGCGACCCGCGCCGCCACCGCCGAAGCCATCCAGGACGCCCCCGGCAGCCTCATCACGCTGCTCACCGACACCGCCGAGCTCACCTGCAACACCGCCACCTTCGACGAGGGCGCGGCCGGGGCCCCGGTGCACTTCCACACCAAGGCCACCGAGTTCTTCCACGTGACGGCCGGCCGCCTCGACGTCCTCGTCGGCGACGAGATCCAGACCCTCGACGCCGGTGACTTCATCGCGATCCCGCCGGGGGTCAAGCACGCCTTCGCACCCGCCGCCGGGCACACGGCCGGCGTCTTCGTCGGCTTCACCCCCGGCATGGGCCGCTTCGACTACTACCGGCTCCTCGGCCGCGTCAACGCGGGCGAGGCCACCGTGCAGGACATCAAGGACAGCTCAGCCACCTACGACAACCACTACGCGGAGAGCTCCGCCTGGAGCGGCCGCCGCCGCAGCGCGGAGCCGTAGACCACGTCCGCGTCGAGGCGGCGCAGCTCCTCCGCGATCAGCTCCGCGTCGCTGCGGATCTTCAGGGCCACCTTGCGGTCGGGGCTCCCGGGCAGGCTCAGGGTGGCCAGCTTGCCGGCCGGCCGGTCCACGCGGATCTCCCCGCCCGTGGTCTGGAGGCTGACCCGGGTGATCACCGGGCCCGCGCTCTCCAGCCGGGTGACGGGCACGCCGAGGCGGTCCTCCAGCCAGCGCGCGAGCAGCTCGGCGCTGACGTTGTCGGCCTCGCTCTCCACGGTCGCGCCGGTCACCGGCAGCGGCTTCTGGTCCAGGGCGGCCGCCAGCAGCGCCCGCCACGGCGTGAGCCGGGTCCAGGCCAGGTCCGTGTCGCCGGGCTGGTAGCCGGCGGCCCGCTCGTCGAGTACGGCGACGGGGTCGAAGGCGGCGTTCGCGTCGGTGATCCGGCGCTGGGCCAGCGCGCCCAGGGGGTCCTGGGCCAGATCGGCGGGGGCGTCGGCCGGCCACCAGGCCACCACCGGGGCGTCCGGCACGAGCAGCGGCAGGACCACCGAGCCGGCCTGCCCGGTCAGCGCCCCGTGCAGGCGCAGCAGCACGATCTCGCCGGTCCCGGCGTCCGAGCCGACCCGCAGCTCCGCGTCCAGCCGGCTCGTGCGCAGGCTGTGCGGGCCCCGCGAGGTCCGCTTGATCACCGCGATGATGCGGCAGGGGTGCTCGCGCGAGGCCTCGGAGGCCGCGCGGACGGCGTCGTAGGCGTTCTCCTCGTCGGTGGCTATGACGAGCGTCAGGACCAGGCCGGTGGCGGGGCTGCCTATGGCCCGGCGGGCTTCGAGCAGGGCCCGGTTGACCTTGCTTGACGTGGTGTCGGTGAGTTCGGTCCGCATGCTCCGAGTCTGTCAGCGCCCGCCCGGGTGGCGGCACCAGGTTTCCTCGATTCCGTCTGGAGTACGGAACGCCTGCGGCGAGCCGAGCCGTCCGCGCGCGGCGGGCCCGAGGCGTCCGCCCCCGGCCGGCCGGGGTGTCCGCGCCTGCGACCGGCAGGTGGCGGTACCCCGACCGGGAGGTCAGCGACGCCGGCGGGCCGTTCCGAAGATCGAGCGCGAGATCTCCCGGCCCAGCTGGGTCCCGATCGACCGGGCCAGCGAGCGGAACAGCCCGCTCCCCACCACCTGCTCGGCCAGCGAGGGATCCGGCTTCGGGGCGCTGCGCGCCGCCCGCGCGGCCTCCTTCTCCGCCTCCTTGGCCTGCTTCTCGGCCGCTGCCGCCGCCGCGGCAGCCTCCGCTTCCGCCTCCGCGGCGGCCTGCTCGGCGCTGATCCTCTCGTACGCCGACTCGCGGTCGACCGCCTCCGCGTAGCGCGAGTACAGCAGCGAGGACTTCACCGCCCGGTCCAGGGCCGTCGCCTCGATCGGCCCCATCAGCGACTGCGGGGCGCGCAGCCGGGTCGCCGCGACCGGGGTCGGGGCGCCCTTCTCGCTGAGCACGGTGATGACCGCCTCACCCGTCCCCAGCCCGGTGAGCAGCTCCTCCAGGTCGTAGGCGGAGTTGGGGAAGGTCTTCACGGTCGCCTTCAGCGCCTTCGCGTCGTCGGGGGTGAAGGCCCGCAGCGCGTGCTGCACCCGGTTGCCGAGCTGGGCGAGCACGTCCGCCGGTACGTCCTTGGGGGTCTGGGTCACGAAGAAGACGCCGATGCCCTTGGAGCGGATCAGCCGCACGGTCTGGGTGATCGACTCCAGGAAGGCCTTCGAGGCGCCGTTGAAGAGCAGGTGGGCCTCGTCGAAGAAGAAGACGAGCTTGGGCTGCTCCAGGTCGCCGACCTCCGGCAGGTCGGTGTAGAGGTCGGCCAGCAGCCACATCAGGAAGGTCGAGAAGAGCTGCGGCTTGTCCTGGACCGCGGGGAGCTCCAGTACGGAGACGAGCCCGCGCCCGTCCGCCGCCGTACGGAGGAACTCGCTCGTGTCGAACTCCGGCTCGCCGAAGAACTCCGAGGCCCCCTGCTGCTCGAAGGCGGTCAGCGCCCGCAGGATCACCCCGGCCGTCACCGTGGACAGCCCGCCGATGCCCTTGAGCTCCTGTTTTCCCTGATCGGAGACGAGGAAGGCGACGACCGCGCGCAGGTCCTTGAGGTCGATCAGCTCCAGGCCCTTGGAATCGGCGTAGTGGAAGATCAGCCCGAGGGACTGCTCCTGCGTCTGGTTGAGCTGGAGCACCTTCGACATGAGCACCGGGCCGAAGCTCGTCACGGTCGACCGGACCGGGATGCCGGGGCCGATCCCGCCCAGCGAGTAGAACTCGCTCGGGAAGCCGGTGGCCTCCCACTCCTGGGCCACGTCCTGGGCCCGTTCCTCGATCCTCTCGTTGGCCGTGCCCGGCGCCGAGATGCCCGAGACGTCGCCCTTGATGTCGGCGAGGAAGACCGGGACGCCGTTGGCGGACAGCTGCTCGGCGATGAGCTGGAGCGTCTTGGTCTTGCCGGTGCCGGTGGCGCCCGCGACCAGTCCGTGCCGGTTGAGCATCGACAGGGGGATGCGGATCTGGCGGTCGGGCAGGCAGCCGCCGTCCCAGAGCAGGGCCCCCAGGTCGAGCGCGGGTCCCGTGAAGGCGTATCCGGCGGCGATCTCGTCCGCCGGACCCGCCGCGACGGCAGGGTCGGTGCTCTCACTCATGCATCACTCCCGAATTGGTGCTGTTTGACACTTTTGCACCAACGTCGCGAGGCTGCGCCCGCAGCCACCGGCCCGGTAGGCTTTCCGTGTGATCTTCAAGCGCATCGGTAACGGAAAGCCGTACCCCGACCACGGCCGGGAAAGCACTCGGCAGTGGGCGGACGTCGCGCCGCGCCCGGTCCGGCTCGACCAGCTGGTGACGACCAAGGGCCAGCTGGACCTCGAAACGCTGCTCGCCGAGGACTCGACCTTCTACGGCGACCTCTTCGCGCACGTCGTGAAGTGGCGGGGCGACCTCTACCTGGAGGACGGGCTGCACCGCGCCGTCCGCGCGGCACTCCAGCAGCGCCAGGTCCTGCACGCCCGCGTCCTCGAAATGGACTGACGGAACGCACCGGGCTGATCGGCGCTTCGCGTAGATTGCGCCTTTCGGGTCAGCATTGACCTATCAGCAGATCATTTAGTAGGCATCGCTCCCGGGCGGCACTACGCTGCGCCCATGAGCATGCTCACTCCCCCCGGCATGGGCGGAAAGTACCGCGTCACGGGAGCCGCCTACCCGCGGATGAGCCGTAAGCGGAGCCGCCGCCGCATCGTCCTCGCCGTACTCGGCTCGGTCCTCGCCCTCGCCCTGGTCGGCTACGGGGCGCTGCAGCTCATCGACGTGTTCTGGGGCGACAGCTCCAAACGGAACACGGCCGCTGGCGGCAGGGACTGCCCGACCGCCTCCCCCGGATCCGCCGCCAAGGGCGGCCCCGCCGCCGCCTCCCCGGCCGCTGCGAAACCGGCGGTCGTCCTCCCCCAGCCCGGCGAGATCACCGTCAACGTCTACAACGCGACCCCGCGGGCGGGCCTGGCCAAGGCCGTCGGCGACGAGCTGAGGAAACGCGGCTTCGTCATCGGCAACGTCGGCAACGCCCCGGCCGACTTCGACAAGAAGGTCCCCGGGACCGGGATACTGCTCGGCTCCCCGGCGACCGACAAGGCCGCCTTCTCCGTCCTGGGCACCCAGCTCGCCGGCGTCACGCAGCAGACCGACGCCCGCGAGACCGCCGACATCGACCTGATCCTCGGCGACGCCTTCAAGGAGCTCAACACGAAGGCGGACGCGGACAAGGCGCTGGCCGTCCTGGCCAACCCCGAGCCCGCGCCCGTCAAGAAGTGCTGATCTACTCCGCGGAGCCGTACATCCGGTCGCCCGCGTCGCCCAGGCCCGGCACGATGTAGCCGTGCTCGTTGAGCCGCTCGTCGACCGCGGCGGTCACGACGGTGACCGGCGTGCCGGCGAGCTCGCGCTCCATGACGTCCACACCCTCGGGCGCGGCCAGCAGCACCACGGCGGTGACGTCGTCGGCGCCGCGCTTGATCAGCTCCTGGATCGCCGCGACGAGCGTGCCGCCGGTGGCGAGCATCGGGTCGACGACGTAGACCTGCCGCCCGGAGAGGTCCTCCGGCATGCGCGTCGCGTACGTGGAGGCCTCCAGGGTCTCCTCGTTGCGGACCATGCCCAGGAAGCCCACCTCGGCGGTCGGCAGGAGCCGCACCATGCCGTCGAGCATGCCGAGGCCGGCGCGCAGGATCGGCACGACCAGCGGGCGCGGGTGGGAGAGCTTGACGCCGGTGGTCGGGCCGACCGGGGTCTCGATGTCGGCCTGCTCGGTGCGCACGTCCCGGGTGGCCTCGTACGCGAGCAGGGTCACCAGCTCGTCGGCGAGGCGCCGGAAGGTGGGGGAGTCGGTGCGCTTGTCGCGCAGGGTGGTGAGTTTGTGCGCCACCAAGGGGTGATCGACGACCTGCAAACGCACAACATCCTCCAAAACTCGGCCTGCGACCTGCAAAAACGGCCGCGAGACGCGACCCACACACAAAAGGCTACGCGCTGGAGCGGGCCCTTCGTGTCCGTCTGGGGATGCGACCCGCGCAGGAGCCCAGCAGGCTGGACTGATGAGCAACGGGACGAGCAACGCACCGGTGGTCGCAGCCGTCGACGGATCCGAACACAGCCTCAAGGCCCTCGAATGGGCCAGGGCCGCGGCCCTGCGGCACGATACGGGGCTCCTGATCGCCCATGTACTGCCCGACCACGCCCAGTTGTATGCCGGCCGCCGCTCGGCACTGCACGACCGCTCGGAGCCGGAGGAGTTCACCGACCCGGTGAGCGAGCGGATCCGGGCGCTGCTCGGCGGGCGCTCCGAGCTGCCGGAGGGGGTGCAGTACGAATCGCTGGAGGGCTCGGTCCCCGAGGCACTGCGGGTGATCGGGGCGGAGGCGCGGATGCTGGTGATGGGGTCCCGGGGGCGCGGCGGCTTCGCCAGCCTGCTGCTCGGCTCCAACAGCCGGGCCGTGGCGACGACGGCCCCGTGCCCGGTGGTGGTGGTTCCGCACGCGGAGCGGAGCGCCGATGCCGAGACGGGGGCTTCCGCCGGACGGGTGGTGCTCGGCCTGCACGCCGCAGAGACGCCCGACGACGTACTGGCCTTCGCCTTCGCGGAGGCGGCCGTGCGGGGGACCACCGTCCAGGTGGTCTCGGCGTACGCCGTCCCGCCGGCGCCGACCATGGTGATCGACAGCCCGTTCGCGGTGATCCCGCCCGAGGGGCTGGCGGACGACGGGGACGGCGTACCGGCCGAACGGGAGATGCTGCGGGCGCAGACCGAGCGCCTGGCGCCCTTCCGCACCCGGTACCCGGACGTCCCGGTGGAGCAGGCCGCGGTGCCCGGGGACCCGGCGGGCCGGCTGGTCGAGGCCTCCCGGTCGGCGGCCCTGGTGGTCGTGGGCCGCCACCACCCGCGGCGCACCGCCATGTCGCTCTTGATCGGCTCGGTGGCGAACGCGGTGCTCCAGCACGCCCACGGCCCGGTGGCGGTGGTCCCGACCCTCACGGACGATGCCTGACCTGCACAGGGGTGGCATCAAACGGCCCGTCCGGGGGAAGGTGGGAGCGGAGGGGGACGACCGACCAGCCTGGGGTGGTGGCCGATGCCCGACACACAGCCGAGCGACGACGCGCCGGAAACCGCGGCCCAGCGCAGAGCGCGCCGCGCGCAGTTCCTGCGCGACCTGATGGAGGCGCGCGAACTCCGCGACCGCGTCCAGCCCCGCCGCGCCCGCGCGGCCCGCATGCGCCAACAAATGCGCATGCGCACCTTCCGCTGGTGACCACGCCCCCCGCCGTTGTCGGGGGTGTCGCCCCGGTACGACACGACGCAAGCGCGGAAGACCTCTCGCAACGCCGCCGTTTCTGCCACGATGCCGATTGGGCGGAGCAGGACGGCGGGCACCACAGCCGCTTTGCCCCAACCTCCGGCCGGGGGGACCTCCAACCGGCACGCCTAAGACCAGTGGGAGAGTCACGGTGTATTTCGCCGCACTGCTCGCGCGCACCGAAGACGGGTGGGAAGCGAGCGACATGGAACTCGACGACGTCGAGTCCCTCAGTGATCTGATCGATCTCGCCCGTTCCGCCGCTGTCGACGACGACACGGTGGTCGCCCTCATCGAGCAGGAGGACGCCTGGTTCGGCGTCGTCCGCGTGGACGGCGAGGAGGACCCGCGGTATTTCGTATCGAACGCCTCCGCGGCCGCCCGCAGCTCCTACGGCTCGATGCTGACCAAAGAGCTGCTGGGCACCGACGAGGAGGACGACGAACTCGACGAGCTGGACCTGGACGGCACCGAGGACGGTGAGGAGGACGCCATCACCGCCTTCACCGACGAGGACGACGAAGAGGACGAGGCGGGCGGGACCGGCGCGGAGCCGGTGCCGTCCGGTCCGCTCGGCGACCCCCGGCTGCTCGACGACCTCGGGGTCTCCCACAAGCAGCTGGAGAACCTGGACGGGGACGCCCTCTCGGAGATCGCCGAGTCACTCGGTGCCACCGACGTCCTGGAGGCCGTCCGCTAGTGATCCACACGCACGACCTCGAACACGGACCCGATGCCGACCCCGATCCCGTACGGGACCCGTGGCGGGCCTCCATGCGCCTCGCGCTCGCGGAGGCCGCCCGGGCGGTGCCGGCCGGTGACGTACCGGTCGGCGCCGTCGTGCTCGGCCCGGACGGCGAGATCCTGGCCACCGGGTACAACGAGCGCGAGGCGACCGGCGACCCCACGGCGCACGCCGAGGTGGTCGCACTGCGCCGGGCGGCCGCCCGGCTCGGGGAATGGCGGCTTCCGGGGTGCACCCTGGTGGTGACCCTGGAGCCGTGCGTGATGTGCGCGGGCGCGCTCGTGCAGTCACGCGTCGCCCGGGTCGTCTACGGCGCGGACGACGAGAAGGCGGGCGCGGCCGGGTCGCTGTGGGACCTCGTACGGGACCGCCGGCTCAACCACCGGCCCGAGGTGGTGCGCGGCGTGCTCGCCGAGGAGTGCGCACGGCAGCTGACGGACTTCTTCCGGGACCTGTGACCGCCCCGGCGGATTCCGATTTCAGCGAATGAGGCTCCTTAGGCTAGGATCCATCTCGGTAGTGTGTCCGAGTGGCCGAAGGAGCTCGCCTCGAAAGCGAGTATGGGGCAACCCATCGGGGGTTCAAATCCCTCCACTACCGCTCCGATCGAGAGCCCCGCCCCGCAAGGGTCGGGGCTCTCGTCGTTTCGCCCGCGCAATCGTCGCAATCATCGCAATCGTCCGGAGGACAGCGCCGTGACCGCCCGCCCCCTCGGCCGTTGTCACGGCATGACCAAGACCCAGCGCATGCTCGCCGCCATCGCCCTCGCGGGGGCCGCCGCGGGCCTCGCCGCACCCGCCGCCTCGGCCGCGCCCATCGCCCCCCTCACCCTCCCGGACCTCCCCACCGCCGCTCCGGGCATGCCCGCGGGGGCCCAGCCCGCCTCCGTGCAGGAGATCGGCGGGAAGCTCACCGAAGGCGCCAACCAGCTCAACCAGCTGACGCAGCTGCCCAACCAGCTGGAGCCCGTGATCGCCCCCGTGGCGCCGATCCTCGACCTGGCCGGCGCCGTCCAGTAGCGGCGGGACCCCGGAAACGCGAAGAAGGCCCCGACCGGGGTCGGGGCCTTCGACGTGTGGGACGGGGGAAGTGGCATCGGGGGGACAAAGCCACTTCCCCCGATGAGGACGGACCTGCCAGCCCGAGCCGCAGTCAGGGGGGAAGCTTGCGGCTCGGACCCCGCAGTGAGGTCCTGTCCCTCACCCACCGATTTCCTGCCAGAACCGGTGGGCTCACATCAATCCTGCGCCCACCGCAACCGGGGACACAGCGGCAAAGGACCCGGAGTGGCGGGTCATTGGTCCTTAAAGGCCGGGTGAGTGTCCAAACTTGACCGGTTAGACTCACCCGACCGTGCAGGACCGGTTGGGGAGGCCGTCACCGCTCATGGACACCAAGAAGCTCATCACGGGCGCCCTCACCGTGTTCGTCCTCTTCGTGATCATCACCCAGCCCAAGCGGGCGGCCGAGATGGTGGGAATCGGTTTCCAGGGGATATCGGATGCCGCCTCCGGCATCGGCGAGTTCATGACCGAACTGGTGCGCTGAGCCCGTACTCTGAACCGGTTCCCGGACTTCCCGGCCCCCCACTCCGACGGGTGGGGGGTTTTTTGCATACCCACCATCGGACGCAATGCCCCGATATGCCCAACTTGCCCTCAACACGGTGATATCCGGTGCTTGCACACAGTGCACATGTCTTGTGATGCTATGACCGCTTTTGACGGATGAGTTGACCGAGTTGACCGAAGGGGTGGCGTGACCGTGCCGGCCAGTACTGCGCCTCAGGTGCCACCCCAGCAGGACCCCCAGGTACCGCCCCGGCACGAGCCGCCCCCCGAGCCGAGGCAGGAGCTCCGGCAGGAGCCGCCCGAGGAACCCCCGGCGGCCCCTGCGACCGCCCCCGCGCCCCCCAGACCGCCGAGCCGGGGCGCGGACACCCGGGCCCTGACCCAGGTCCTCTTCGGGCAGCTGAAGGCGCTGGAGCCGGGCACCAGCGAGCACAACCGGGTGCGCGGAGCCCTCATCGAGGCCAACCTCCCCCTGGTCCGCTACGCGGCCGCCCGCTTCCGCAGCCGCAACGAGCCGATGGAGGACGTGGTCCAGGTCGGCACCATCGGCCTGATCAACGCGATCGACCGCTTCGACCCCGACCGCGGCGTGCAGTTCCCGACCTTCGCGATGCCGACCGTCGTGGGCGAGATCAAGCGCTACTTCCGCGACAACGTCCGCACCGTCCACGTGCCGCGCCGCCTCCACGAGCTGTGGGTGCAGGTCAACGCCGCCACCGAGGACCTCACCACCCTCCACGGCCGCACCCCCACCACCCCCGAGATCGCCGAGCGGCTGCGCATCACCGAGGACGAGGTGCTCTCCTGCATCGAGGCCGGCCGGAGCTACCACGCGACCTCGCTCGAGGCCGCCCAGGAGGGCGACGGCATGCCCGGCCTGCTCGACCGCCTCGGCTACGAGGACCCGGAGCTGGCCGGGGTCGAACACCGCGACCTCGTCCGCCATCTCCTCGTACAACTGCCCGAGCGGGAGCAGCGGATCCTCCTCCTGCGGTACTACAACAATCTGACGCAGTCGCAGATCAGCGCCGAGCTGGGCGTATCCCAGATGCACGTCTCCCGGCTGCTCGCCCGGAGCTTCGCCCGACTGAGATCCGCAAACAGGATCGAGGCGTAACCGGATCGGGTGGAGATCATTCACGCGTTTCCCGACAGAACGGGCTGACCGTCCGTCTGATCTCGTCTGTCGCTGGAGATATATGTCGACTTGGCGCTACAGCGTGTTGCCGACATGTGACATTCTGCTGGAACCGCGTTTGCCGCAGCCCCGCCTCCGGTATTCAGGTGGAGGCTGCGTTCCTCCGACGGGCGCACCGCACGCGACCGTCCGCGACCTCAAGGGGGTGGCATGTCCGTAGACCAGGGCAGCTCCAAGGTGCTCACGCTCGTCAAGAGCACGGCGCCGGCAGCACCTGCCGTGCCTGACCGCTCGGAAGCCATCGACACCCGCACCCTGTCCCGCTCCCTCTTCCAGCGCCTCGCCGCCCTGGACGCGGACAGCCCGGAACGGGCGTACGTACGCGACACCCTGATCGAGCTGAACCTGCCCCTGGTCCGGTACGCGGCGGCCCGCTTCCGCAGCCGCAACGAGCCGATGGAGGACATCGTCCAGGTCGGCACGATCGGCCTGATCAAGGCGATCGACCGGTTCGACTGCGAACGCGGCGTGGAGTTCCCGACGTTCGCGATGCCGACCGTCGTGGGCGAGATCAAACGATTCTTTAGGGACACCTCCTGGTCCGTCCGCGTCCCGCGCCGGCTCCAGGAGCTGCGCCTCGCGCTGACCAAGGCCAGTGACGAGCTCGCCCAGAAGCTGGACCGCTCGCCGACCGTCCCGGAGCTCGCCGCCGTACTCGGGGTCTCGGAGGAGGACGTCGTCGACGGCCTCGCCGTGGGCAACGCGTACACCGCCTCCTCGCTCGACTCGCCCTCACCCGAGGACGAGGGCGGCGAGGGCTCGCTCGCGGACCGCCTCGGCTACGAGGACTCCGCGCTGGAGGGCGTCGAGTACCGCGAGTCGCTGAAGCCGCTGCTCGCCAAACTCCCGCCCCGGGAGCGGCAGATCATCATGCTGCGGTTCTTCGCGAACATGACGCAGTCGCAGATCGGCGAGGAGGTCGGCATCTCCCAGATGCACGTGTCCCGACTGCTGACCCGCACGCTCGCGCAGCTGCGCGTAGGCCTCATCGGGGAGTGACAGGGCCCCACGGGGTTCCCAATTGACGGAGCGTCAGGAAAACTGGCGCGATGCGAAAGGGACCTCGCGCGGCCATCCTCCTCGCCCTGTGCTGCACGGCCGCCGCCGGCCTCACCGGCTGCGGCGGCCCGGCGCGGGACGGCTACGTCGCCGTGGGCGCCGCCGCCCCGGGCCCCGAACGGGGACCGGGGGAGAACGTGGCACCCCAGGGCCGGGTGGAGTTCCAGCAGCTCGGCGGCCCGTCCGCGGCGGGCGGATCCTCCGAGTCCTCTTCCGATACGTCGACCGGTACCCCGGGGTACGGGCCGCCCGGTGGCTCCGCCCCGGGCGGAGCCACGGCCGCCACACCCGGCGGCTCGGCAGGCACCCCCGGCACCCCGCCCGGAGCCGGCCCGGCCACCACACCACCCGGCAGCCCCGGCCCCGGCGGTCCGGGCAGCCCCACGACCCCCGGGACCACCCCGGGAACCCCCGGCACGCCGACGGCCCCGGGGACCAGGCCGGGCACGACCCCGCCGGCGCCCGCGGTCACCCCGGCGCGGCTGACACTGTCCACACCGACCCGGGCGGCCGCGGCCGACCGCTGGTGCGAGCGGGTCACCGTCACGTTCACCAACACCGGGACGACCGCGGCGCGTTCCGGCACGGTCAGCTTCGCGACCCACATCATCGGCGCCCTCGGCATCGACTGGGCCACGATCACCACCACCCAGCCGCTTCCCGCGCCCATCGCGGGCTCGGCCGCGAAGACGCAGACCTACACGGTGTGCGTGGAGGCCTGGCGTGTCCCACTGGGCATGCGGGTGGAGACGCGGAAGGTCACGGCCGTCTGGAGCTGAGTCCGGGCCCGTGGCGTCGCCGGCCCGTCGGTGCGGCCCGTGCGGTCAGTGCAGGACGACCCACAGGGCGGCGCCGAAGGCGAGCACGATGGCGATGCCCACCCCGAGCCACTTCTTGGAGCCGGCGGCCTGCTGCTCCTCCTCGCGGCGCTGGCGGCGCGAGCCGGCGGGCGTCTGCCTGGCCGGTGCGGCCTCCTCGACGAACGCACGGAACATCTGGGTGCTGCCCGCGGGGTCGTAGTTGCCCTCGGGGCCCTGTGAGTTGTGGTTGTCAGCCATGGAGCAGGACCCTAGCCGGTTTTCCGATTCCTTTACCGCCCCACCCCCGGGATTCATTTGCCTGTAGCAACCATCCGCTTCTATGGTTGCTCTAAGCAACGAGATGGGGGGCGGCCCGGTGGCCACGCAGACGACGGAAGCGACGGGGACATCGGAGACGAGGCAGCCCAGGCCGGGCTCCCGGCACGAGGAGCTGGCCCGCCAGCTCACCGGCATCGGGGCGGTCAAACGCGACCTCGCCCGCGTGCTGCCCCCGGACTGCCCGCCCGGCGCCGCCGCCGTCCTCACCGTGCTCGACCGGCACGGCGAGATGCGGCTGAGCCTGCTGGCCACGTTCATGGCGGTCGACATCTCGGTCACCAGCCGGCACGTCACGCACGTGGCCGAGCGCGGCTGGATCGAGCGCGAGCCCGACCCGGGCGACGGCCGCTGCCGGATCCTGCGGCTCACCCCGGCCGGACGGGCCCTGCTGGCCGAGCTCGGCGCCCGCTACACGGCCGCGCTGGAAAGAGCGCTGGCCGACTGGTCCCACGAGGACATCGACGTACTCAACACCCTGCTGGCCCGACTCCGATCGAGCTTCTAGAACCGAAGGAAACACATGGCCAAGTCGGAGACGACGTCCGACGGCGTCGCGCCCATGACCCACCCGCAGATCATGAAGGCACTGTCCGGGCTGATGCTCGGCATGTTCGTCGCGATCCTGTCCTCCACGATCGTCTCGAACGCCCTGCCCCAGATCATCACCGACCTCGGCGGCACCCAGTCCTCCTACACCTGGGTGGTCACCGCCGCCCTGCTGTCGATGACGGCCGCCACCCCGCTGTGGGGCAAGCTGTCCGACCTCTTCAGCAAGAAGCTGCTGGTCCAGATATCGCTGGTGGTCTACGTCCTCGGCTCCGTGGTCGCGGGCATGTCCCAGAACACCGGCATGCTCATCGCCTGCCGCGTGGTCCAGGGCATCGGCGTCGGCGGCCTGTCCGCCCTCGCGCAGATCGTGATGGCCGCGATGATCTCCCCGCGCGAGCGCGGCCGGTACAGCGGCTACCTCGGCGCGGTCTTCGCCGTCGCCACCGTCGGCGGCCCGCTGCTGGGCGGCGTCATCACCGACACCGAGTGGCTGGGCTGGCGCTGGTGCTTCTACGTCGGCGTGCCCTTCGCGATCATCGCGCTGATCGTGCTCCAGCGCACCCTGCACCTCCCCGTCGTCCGCCGCGACGTCAAGGTCGACTGGCTGGGCGCCTTCCTGATCAGCGGCGCCGTCTCGCTCCTGCTGATCTGGGTCACGCAGGCCGGTGACTCCTACGCGTGGATCTCCTGGCAGACCTGGGCGATGACCGGCGGCGCGGTGGTGCTGGGCCTGCTCTTCGTCCTCGTCGAGTCCCGGGCGAGCGACCCGATCATCCCGCTGCGGCTGTTCCGCAACAAGACCATCTCGCTCGCCTCGGCGGCCTCGCTGTTCGTCGGCATCGCGATGTTCTCGGGCACCGTGTTTTTCAGCCAGTTCTTCCAGCTGGCCCGCGGCGAGTCCCCCACGATGTCCGGAATCCTCACCATTCCGATGATCGGCGGGCTCTTCGTCTCCTCCACCGTTTCCGGTCAGGTGATCACCAAGACCGGCAAGTGGAAGGCGTGGCTCGTCTGCGGCGGTGTGCTGCTGACGGCCGGACTCGGCCTGCTGGGCACCCTGCGCTACGACACCCCGTACTGGCACATCGCGGTCTACATGGCACTGACCGGCCTCGGTCTCGGCATGATGATGCAGAACCTGGTCCTCGCCACCCAGAACCAGGTGGCCCCCGAGGACCTGGGCGCGGCCAGCTCGGTCGTCACCTTCTTCCGCTCGCTCGGCGGTGCCATGGGCGTCTCGGCGCTCGGCGCGGTCATGGCGCACCAGGTGACCGGATACGTGAAGGACGGCCTGACCGCCCTCGGCCCCAAGGCCGCGGCGCTCGGCCACGGCGGCACGGGCGGCGGCGGCATCCCGGACCTGGACAAGCTGCCGGCGCCGATCCGTACGGTCGTCGAGTCGGCGTACGGGCACGGCGTCGGGGACGTCTTCCTCTACGCGGCGCCCACCGCGCTGCTCGCCCTGCTGCTCTGCCTGTTCATCAAGGAGGTCGCGCTGAAGTCGAAGCCGGCCGCCCACGCCCCGGCCGCGGCCTCGGACTCGGACTCGGAGTCGGACTCGGAGTCGGACTCGGAGTCGGAGTCGGAGTCGGAGTCGGCGGAGGCCACCACCTCCGAGGTGCCGGCCAAGGCCTGAGCACGCTCCGCGGACAGCACGAAGGCCACCGCCCGGACTAGGCGGTGGCCTTCGCCTCGATCCCCGCGATCAGCACGTCGAGCGCGAGGCAGAAGTCCCCTTCGGGCGCCCTCCGCACCGCGCCCCCGCAGCCGTGCAGGAACTGCGAGACGGCCAGGTGCGCCCCGGTCCGGGCGGAGTCCCCCAGGCCGGTGGCGTCCAGTAGCCGCTGGAGGGCGGCGTCGAAGGCCCGGGCGTGCGGGCCGATGTTCGGATAGGCGGCGGTGAGCGGGGCCACCCAGGGGTGGTCCGCCAGCATCCTCCGGTAGCCCCGGGCCAGCGCCCGCAGCCGGCCCGGCCAGCCGTCAGGCGGCGAGCCGGGGGCGAGGGCCAGCTCGCCCAGGGCGCTGTCCAGGGCGAGTTCGAGCAGATCGTGCTTGGTGTCCACGTACCAGTACAGGGACATCGCGGTGACCCCGAGCCCGGCGGCGAGCCGCCGCATCGAGAACCGCCCCAGCCCCTCGGAGTCGAGGAGCCGCACGGTGGCCGCGGTGATCCGCTCCCGGTCGAGCCCGCAGGGCGCCTCGCTGCGGCGTCTGGCGGGAGCGGCGCGCCTGGCGGCCAGCCACACACTGGTCCGGATCTCCCCGCAATCGCCCGCGGTCACCATGGAGGCACCCTCCTCGCGCCAGGTGGATCAGCCCGGAATGCCCGGTCCGCCCTCTTGATGCTAGGCGGTGTGCCACCTGTGACGCCGGATCAGGACGCGACTGCGCTCGTAGGGGCCGTCAGGTCGTAGAAGGTGGCTCCGCCGATCGTGGTGGCCTTGAAGGTGGCCTTGATCCAGTTCTCGATGGCCGTGCCGGTGGCTCCGCCCGGGCCACCCATCCGGGCTGCGCCCTGGGCCGTCCCGGCCGCTTCTCCGGTCCCGCCTGTCCCGCCGGCCGCGTCGAGGCCGCCCTGGCCGATGAACCAGTGGATCCTGCCGTCCCGCACGTATTGCTTGAACTGCTCCAGGGTCGGCGAGGGGTCGCTGCCGTTGAAGCCGCCGATGGCCATCACGGGTGCCTCCGAGGCCAGTTGGTAACTGGCCGCGTTCTGGGAGCCGATGGCCGCCGCCGCCCAGGTGTACTTGTCGGCGTCCGCGCGGAGGGCCGCCTTGGCCTCGGCGCCGACCTTGGTGCCGTTCAGCAGGCCGCCGGGCCCGCCCTGGCCCCCGGCGAACCGCTCCAAGACCCGCCCCGCCTGGCCGCCCGGAGCGCCCTGACCTGCTTGACCGCCCTGACCTGCTTGACCGCCCTGGCCGCCCTGGCCGCCCTGGCCGTTCGGCGTCATCGGACCGGGACCGCCCTGGGGCCCGCCCTGCTGACCGCCTTGGCGGCCGCCCTGCGGAGCGCCACCCGGCCCGCCCTCCACCGTCCCCTGCTCCCCGGCGGGCCCGAACCTCATCCCACCGGGCCCGCCCCGGCCGCCCGCCACCGCGGGCCCGGCCGTCACGATGGAACCGGCGTGCCCGGTGCTCACGGTGGTCAGGCAGTACGCGAGCGGACCCGCCAGGGCCGCGCCCAGCCCCAGCGCCGCGGTGGCCAGCAGCACCCGCCGCCCGGCCCCGGCCGCGAACGGCAGTGCGGCCGCCGCGACCAGCCCGCCCACCAGCACCGCCCAGCGCAGCCACGGCAGATAGTCCGTGGCCCGGCCGAGCAGGACGTACGACCAGACGGCCGTCACGGCGAGCGTGCCGGACAGCGTGAACAGGGCGGCCCGGCTGCCCCGCTCCTCCCAGAGCACCCCCACGCCCATGCCGACCAGCGCCGCCACGAACGGCGCCAGCGCCACGGTGTAGTACTCGTGGAAGATGCCCTGCATGTAGCTGAAGACGAGCGCAGTGATCAGCAGCGCGCCGCCCCAGGCCAGGAAGGCCGCCCGGGCCATGCCCTCCAGCGAGTCCGTGGCCCGCCGGGCCCGCCAGGTGACGACCAGTCCGGCCACGAGCATGATCAGCGCGGCGGGCAGCAGCCAGGAGATCTGGCCGCCGATGTTGGACGAGAAGAGCCGGTCGATGCCGGTCTCCCCCCAGCCCCCGCCGCGGCCGGCGAGCACCGGACCGCCCTCGGGCATGCCGTAGGCCGCGGCCCCGCCGGTCCGCGTGCCGCCGCCGACGCTGCCCGTCTCGTTGCCGTTGATCCGCCCCAGGCCGTTGTAGCCGAGGGTCAGTTCCAGGAAGGAGTTGTTCTGGGAGCCGCCGATGTACGGGCGGGAGGAGGCGGGCCACAACTCCACGATCGCCACCCACCATCCGCCGGCCACCACCATCGCGAGCCCGGCCAGCAGCAGCTGGCCCAGTCGCCTGCGCAGCCGGGTCGGCGCGCAGACCGCGTACAGGAGGGCGAGCGGCGGCAGGATGACGAAGGCCTGGAGGGTCTTGGTGAGGAAGGCGAAGCCGACCGCGACGCCCGCCCACACCAGCCATCGGGTGTGCGCCCCGTCCAGGGCCCGCAGCAGGCAGTACACGGTGACCGTCAGCAGCAGGGTCAGCAGCGCGTCGGGGTTGTTGAAGCGGAACATCAGCGCGGCCACCGGCATGAGCGCGAAGACGGCGCCGCTCAGCAGGGCGGCCCCCGGCCCGAACTGGCGTCGTACGGCGGCGTACAGCACCGCGGTCGTCGCCACGCCCATCAAGGCCTGCGGGACGAGGATCTGCCAGGAACCGAGCCCGAACAGCCGGACCGACAGCATCATCGGCCACAGCGCGGCCGGGGGCTTGTCGACGGTGATGGAGTTCCCGGCGTCCGAGGACCCGAAGAAGAAGGCCTTCCAGCTTTCGCTGCCCGCCTGTACGGCCGCGGAGTAGAAGGAGTTGGCGTAGCCGGAGGAGCCCAGGTCCCACAGCAGCAGGGCGGCGGTGGCGATCAGGAGTCCGGCGAGGGCGGGGCGTTCCCAGCGAGGCCGGCCCGTATGGGCCCGGGCCTCGGCGGCCGGGAAGAGGGGTACTGCTGCCGTGGTCATCGGCCGTCCTCGGTCGTAGGGATCTCGGGGCCGCGCCGCTCGGGGAAGACCCAGGCGCGGAAGAGCAGGAAGCGCAGCACGGTGGCCGCGAGGTTGGCGGTGATCAGGACGGCCAGCTCGGTGCTGTGCGCGGGATGGGCCGCTGCCGCCCCGAGGGCGGCGAGGGAACCGCTGGTCAGGGCCAGCCCGATGGCGAACACCACCAGCCCCTGTGCCTGGTGGCGCACGGCCCGGTCCCGGCCGCGCACACCGAAGGTCAGCCGTCGGTTGGCGGCGGTATTGGCCACGGCGGAGAGCAGCAGGGCGGCTCCGTTGGCCAGCTGCGGACCGGTGCCGGTACGGAACGCGGAGTAGAGCAGCAGGTAGAGGAGGGTGGACAGTGCTCCGACGGCGCAGAAGCCGAGCAGCTGGCGGGCCAGCCCGCCCGGCACCCCGGGCAGGGCGGAGCGGTCGCGCGGATCGTCGCCGAAGGGGCGGGCGAGCCGGTCGAGCGGGAGCGCGCCGACAGCCAGCGCCCGGCCCACCCGCCACACGCCCTTGAGGTCCTCGGCGGCGGTCCTGACGATGTGGACGGTGGAGTCGGGGTCGTCGACCCAGTCCACCGGCACCTCGTGGATCCGCAGTCCGGCCCGCTCGGCGAGCACCAGCAGTTCGGTGTCGAAGAACCAGCCGGAGTCCTCCACCAGCGGCAGCAGCCGCTCGGCCACCTCCCGCCGGATGGCCTTGAACCCGCACTGGGCGTCGCTGAACCGGGCGGCGAGGGAGGAGCGCAGGAGGAGGTTGTAGGCGCGGGAGACGAACTCCCGCTTCGCTCCCCGCACCACGCGGGAGGAGCGGGCGAGCCGGGTGCCGATGGCCAGGTCGGAGTGGCCGGAGATCAGCGGGGCGACCAGCGGGAGCAGGGCGTTGAGGTCGGTGGAGAGGTCCACGTCCATGTACGCGAGGACGGGCGCCTCGGAGGCGGACCAGACGGTCCGCAGGGCCCTGCCCCGGCCCTTCTCCTCCAGCCGGGTGCTGCGCACGCCGTCCAGGGCCGCGGCGAGCGCTCCCGCGACCTCGGGGGTGCGGTCGGTGCTCGCGTTGTCGGCGACGGTGATCCGGAAGGGGTAGGGGAAGGTGCGGGTGAGGTGGTCGTGCAGCCTGCGCACGCAGGGGCCGAGGTCTTTCTCCTCGTTGTAGACCGGGATCACCACGTCGAGGACGGGCTCGCCGGGCACGGGCGCGAGGGGCGCCCGTGCCGGAAGGGCCCCGGGAGAGGTGTCGGTTCGCATGCTCCGACCCTCGTGGGACGGCCTGTCATCGCTGTGTGGTGAGCCTGTGCCCCGTCTGTGAGTCCGCGGCCGCCCGGTCGGTGTCGGGTGCGAGGGGCAGCAGGACCTCGAAGCGGGTCCGCCCCGGCTCGCTCTGCACGCCGACCTGCCCGCCGTGGGCGGTGACCACGGCGTCGACGATGGCGAGTCCGAGCCCGGTGGAGCCGGCAGCCCGGGAGCGGGAGGCGTCGCCGCGGGCGAAGCGTTCGAAGACGTGGGGGAGCAGGGCGGGCGGGATGCCGGGCCCGTCGTCCTCGATCCGCAGCCGGACGGCGGATGTTTCACGTGAAACATGGGCGGTGACGGTGGTCCCGGGCGGGGTGTGGGTGCGCGCGTTGGCCAGGAGGTTCACCAGGACCTGCTGGATCCGGGCCGGATCGGCGCGGACGGGCGCGGGCTCGTCGGGCAGCCGCAGGCGCCAGTGGTGCTCGGGGCCGGCGGCCCGGGCATCGCTGACGGCGTCGACCACGAGGGGGGCCAGGTCGGTGTCGGTGTGGCCGGTGGAGGGCGGGCGCCCGGCGTCGAGCCGGGCCAGTAGCAACAGGTCCTCGACCAGGCCGGTCATCCGGGTGGCCTCGGATTCGATCCGGCCCAGGGCGTGCCGGGTGTCGGGGCCGGTCTCCTCCCGCCCCCGGCGGGTCAGTTCGGCGTAACCGCGGATGGAGGCCAGTGGGGTGCGCAGCTCGTGGCTGGCGTCGGCCACGAACTGCCGGACCCGCGTCTCGCTCTGCTGGCGGGCCGTGAGGGCGGAGGAGACGTGCCCCAGCATCCGGTTGAGGGCCGCGCCGACCTGACCGACCTCGGTGCGGGGGTCGGCTTCGGCGTCCGGGACCCGCTCGTGGAGGGCCGGCTCACCGCTGTGCAGGGGCAGTTCCGAGACCCGGGTGGCGGTGGCCGCGACCCGGCGCAGCGGGCGCAGGGCAACGCCGACCAGGGCCTGTCCGGCCAGGGAGGCCGCGATCAGCCCGGCGAGGGTGACGCAGACCTCGACCGCGATCAGGGTGTTCACGGTGGAGTCGACCTCGTTGAGCGGGAAGCCGAGGACGAGGCTGCCGTCGGGGGCGGCCAGAACCCGATGGGTACCCAGCCCCGGCAGGTCCAGGTCCGCCGGCCCGGTCCGGCCGTGCGCGGCCTTGCGGGCGACCTCGGCGAGCGCGGCGGTCTGGGCCTCGGCCAGGGGTCGGACGTGGTCCAGGGCGGGCCCTTCGGCGCGTGAGGTGAGGGCGGTGACGGCGACCTTGCCGTCGGAGTCGAGGCGGATCCCGGCGGTGCCCGTCGGGTTGCCGGGAGCCAGCACGAAGTCGGCCATGTTCTCGCGGGCCGCCTTCCCGGGGCGGGGCCGGCCGGCCATGTCCACCGAGGTGGTCAGCTGCTCGTCGAGCCGGCCGACCAGGTACGAGCGCAGCGCGAGGGTGGTGACGGCCCCGATGGCCGCGCCCACCACGGCGATCAGCGCCACGGCCGAGACGACCAGCCGGGTCCGCAGGGACCAGGGCCGGCGGGCCGGCAGCCGCCGGACCAGACCCGGCGGCAGCAGCCGGGCCGCACGCGGAGCCGGACGCCGGGCCGGGCGCCGCGGCGCATGCGGGGACGGACGCAGCGCCACTACTCGGCCGGCTTGATCAGGTAGCCCGCCCCGCGCCGGGTGTGGATCATCGGGGCCATACCGGGCCCGCTCTCCAGCTTCCGGCGCAGGTAGGAGATGTAGAGCTCCACGACATTGGCCTGGCCGCCGAAGTCGTACGACCACACCCGGTCCAGGATCTGCGCCTTGCTCAACACCCGCCGCGGGTTGCGCATCAGGTAGCGCAGCAGCTCGAACTCGGTCGCGGTCAGGTGGATCTCCCGGCCGCCCCGGACCACCTCGTGGCTGTCCTCGTCGAGCCGCAGGTCGCCGACGGCCAGCACCGAGCCGCCGCGCGCCGCCTGGGCGGCTCCCGAACGCCGGACCAGGCCGCGCAACCGGGCCACGACCTCCTCCAGGCTGAACGGCTTGGTGACGTAGTCGTCGCCGCCCGCCGTGAGGCCCGCGATACGGTCCTCGACGGAGTCCTTGGCCGTCAGGAACAGCACGGGGAGCTGGGGGATCTCCCGGCGCAGCTGCCCCAGGACGGCGAGCCCGTCCATGTCGGGGAGCATGATGTCGAGGACCACCACGTCCGGGCGGAACTCCCGCGCCGCCCGCACCGCGCCCGCCCCGTCGCCGGCGCTGCGGACCTCGCAGCCCTCGTAGCGCAGGGCCATGGACAGCAGCTCGGAGAGCGAGGCCTCGTCGTCGACGACGAGCACCCGGCAGGGGCCTCCGTCCGGCCGCACCAGGGCGGTGGGGTTGATGGTGGACGTGGACGCGTGGGAGGTGGTCGTCGCAGTCATGCAACCACGCTGACCCGCGCCTCTGAGAGCGTTCTTGCCCCTACCTGTGAATTCCCTGAGAAACGGAGCGGACCGCTCAGGCGGGGACGCGGAAGAGGCGGGCGCCGTTGTCGTGGCAGACGGCCCGCAGCCAGCCGTCCCCGAGGCCGAGCCGCTCCAGGGCGTCGAGCTGGTGCTCGTACGGGTAGGGGATGTTCGGGAAGTCGGTGCCGAGCAGGATCCGGTCGCCGAGGTCCGCGAGCCGGCCCAGGTCGCCCGGCGGGAAGGGGCTGACCTGCTCGGAGAAGTCGGTGAAGGCCATGGTGGTGTCCAGCCGCACCTCGCCGTACCGGTCGGCGAGGTCGAGGAAGTCCGCGTACTCGGGCATGCCCATGTGGGCGATGACCAGCGGCAGCCGCGGATGGCCGGCCAGCAGCCGGGCGATCGGCTCGGGCCCGGTGTGCTTGCCGGGGGCGGGTCCGGAGCCGCAGTGGATCACGATCGGGATCCCGGCCTCGGCCAGCAGCCCCCACACCGCGTCGAGCCGGTCGTCGTTCGGGTCGTAGCCACCGACCTGGAGGTGAGCCTTGAAGATCCGCGCCCCGGATTCGACGGCCTGCCGGACGTACGAGGCCACGCCCTCCTCCGGGAAGAAGGTCGCGGTGTGCAGGCAGTCGGGGGTCCGGGCGGCGAAGTCGGCGGACCAGGCGTTGAGCCAGGCGGCCATGGCCGGCTTGTGCGGGTAGAGCATCGCGGTGAAGGCCCGGACCCCGAACTCCCGCAGGAGCGCGATGCGCTGCTCCTCCTCGTGCCGGTAGGTGATGGGCCACTCGACACCGGTCATCGGGCCGACCGCGTCGAAGTAGTCCCATACCTTGTCCAGGACCCGCTCGGGCATGAAGTGCGTGTGGACGTCCACCAGTCCGGGTAGTCCGAGCCGTTCCCGGAAGGCGCGGACGGCCTCAGCCGTTGCGGACAAAGCCGTGACTCCGCTCGACGGTGGCGACGTGCAGGGTGTAGCTCTCGTACCAGTCGGCGCGGCCCTGCTTCATGGCCGCCCGGTGCTCCAGGTCCTCGCGCCACGCGCCGAGCGACTCGTGGTCGCGGAAGTAGGCGACCGTGATTCCGAGGCCTCCCGGGGTGCGGGCGGACTCGTAGCCGAGGAAGCCGGGATTCTCCGCGACGATCTCGTTCATCCGGGCGAGGGTCTCGGGATATCCGCTGTCGTCGGAGGTGCGGACGCTGCTGAAGACGGCCATGACATAAGGCGGTTCGAAGGCCGGTACCGGCTGAGTGGTCATGCCCACCACCCTCGGCGGCGGCCCCCAGCATGTCCACCGGAATTCGCCCCGGAAGCCCAAAGGGATCCAAGTTTTGACCTTGGTCGCGGTGGGCGGGACCACGAACCCCTCAGAACAACCCGTCCTGCTCGCCGGGAGCGGTGGCGGCGACCGGGACCTGGGCCACCGGGACGGTGGTCACGGCCTCGTCGGGCGGGCCGACGAGCTCCCAGCCCGCCAGCAGCCGGGTGTCCACCACCAGCCCGTCCGCGAGGTGCAGATCGGGACCGGCAGCCCCTGCCAGCAGGCCCACGACCGCCCCGCCGGGAACCATCTCGGTGATCACCCGCCCGGGCGCGGGCAGCCCTGCCAGCCCGAACACCCCGGCGTGGTCGACGACTTCGCAGCCCACCCGTTCGAGCGACTCCGGCCACCCGGGCAGCGCGGCCGCCCGCGCGTGCAGCTCGGCGACCTCCCGGGCCCGCTCGGGCGCGGCCGGCAGGTGCGCCCGTACGGCCCGCTTACGGACGTACGCGATCCGGTCGGGCACCCCGAGGGCCGCCCGCAGCAGCTCCTCGGTGCGCCGTGCGGCCATGAGCGGCCCGCGCCCCAGCCAGGCCCAGGCCACCGCCCCCTGCTCCAGCAGCCGGGCCGGGCCCCGCTCCTCGGCGGTGATGCCGACCTTGACCATCCCGGGCCCGAACCAGGCCAGGTAGACCCGATAGGTGCGCGGATCGGCCGCGTTGGTGTCGGCGGCCACCGAGAACGACCGGTCCAGGCGCGCGCATTCGGGGCACTGGGCATTCCCCGCGCGGCCGGGCACGCCGGCAGCGGTGGGGCAGGGCGTCCGCTTCCCCGCCCGCCGCACTCCGAGGCAGTGCCGCTCCCCGTGTGCGACGAAGGCCAGCCGCTGCCCGTAGGCGAGCACGCTCGCCCGCTCGCCGCGCCCCTGCCCGTACCACCCGATGGCGGGCCGCCCGTCGTTCCACCGGATCCCGGTGCACCACCAGGTCACAGCGGGAGCGGCCGCTCGAAGAAGGTGTCCAGGACGACGGTGGCGTGCGTACCGCTGACCCCGTCGATGGCGTAGAGGCGGCGCAGGACATCCTGCAGCTGCCCGGTCGAGGCCGTGCGCACCTTGACCAGCACCGAGGCGCTCCCCGCGATGATGTGCGCCTCCTGGATCTCGGGGATCGCGGCGAAGGCGGCGCCGGACTCACCCATCCAGGCGTTGGAGTCGACCATCACGTAGGCGAGCACTCCGCTGCCGACCGCGGCCGGGTCGACCTCGACGGTGGTCCGCCGGATCACCCCGCGCTCGCGGAGTTTGCGTACACGCTCGTGGGTGGCCCCGGCCGAGAGCCCGACGGCCGTGCCGAGAGCGGCGTACGACTGGCTGGCGTCCTCCTGCAGGCGCAGGACGAGCGCCCGGTCGATGTCGTCCACGCGATTTTCCTCCCATGGGCCCGTCGGCCCTTGCGAAGACGGTACCGGATCCTGCAATCTCGCCATCACACCGAACATAATTCGGCAATCTGCTCTCAATGGGAATCACGTCTGCCATAGCTGACCTCACCTTGTACGAGATCCTGGACGAGCGCTTCCAGACCGGCCGCTGCGCCAACGGCGACACCCGACTGGAGCGGCTCTACGACGACTGCCGCTGGGCGGAAGGCCCGCTGTACCTGCCGGCCTGGCGGCAACTGGTGTGGAGCGACATCCCCAACGACCGGATGCTGCGCTGGGACGAGGCGACCGGCGCCGTCTCCGTCTTCCGCTCCCCGGCCTGCCACTCCAACGGCAACACCCTCGACCGCGAAGGCCGCCTGATCACCTGTGAGCAGGGCAACCGCCGCGTCACCCGCACCGAACCCGACGGCACCCTCACCGTGATCGCCGACCGCTTCGACGGCAAGCGGCTCAACAGCCCGAACGACGTGGTCGTCCGCTCGGACGGATCGATCTGGTTCTCCGACCCCGACTTCGGCATCACGAGCGACTACGAGGGCCGACGCGCTCCCAGCGAGATCGGCGCCTGCAACCTCTACCGGGCCGACCCCGCCACCGGCGAGGTCCGGATGGTGGCCGACGGCTTCCTCGGCCCCAACGGAGTGGTCTTCTCCCCCGACGAGTGCGAGCTGTACGCCTCAAACACCCGGGCCGGACACATCCGCGCCTTCAAGGTGACCGACGACGGCACCCTGCTCGGCCGCCTCCGCGTCCTCTGAGGGCAGCCCCGCACCCTCCTACCGGGCGACGAACTGCGTCAGGATCGCCTGCACCTCGTAGATGTCGACCCCCTTGGTGAAGGTCTTCTCGATCGGCTCCGAGCTCCCGGATATCCAGATCTTGAGCTCGGCGTCGAGATCGAAGTGGCCGGCGGTCTCCACGGAGAAGTGCGTGATGCTCCGGTACGGGATGGAGTGGTACTCGACCTGCTTGCCCGTGAGTCCCTGCTTGTCCACGAGCACCAGCCGCCGGTCGGTGAACAGGATCGTGTCCCGGATCAGCAGATAGGCGGCGTGCACCTGCTCGCCCTGCCCCAGCAGTCGCGCGTAGTCCCGCTGCGCCGACGCGTGGTCGATGCTGTGCGCGTTTCCGAACAGTCCCATGAGAGCCCCCGCCCTTCAGGTTCGAACGATCATGCTCGAACGATCTGAAAAGACCGTACCGACGCCCGTCCGTAACCCGCGTCCCCCGTCAGAGCCATCCCACCCCTGACAACCTCCGGGGTACTCCCTCCCCATCAAGGAGGAGCAGAGGAGTACATACGACAGGACATACGCCAGAGGCCCCCAGGATTTCTCCCGGGGGCCTCTGGCCTGCTGTGCACTCGGCAGGATTCGAACCTGCAACCTTCTGATCCGTAGTCAGATGCTCTATCCGTTAAGCTACGAGTGCTTGGCTTCCTGGGGTTTTGCGCCCCGTTGGCCTTGCGAGAACAACAATACATGGACCTCGCCGGGACGCGAAATCCATTAGCCAAACCAGCTCTGACCTGCGGAAACGCCCTGGAAGAAGATCATCCGGTTGGAGCGGGGGGCTGTCCCGGAGGTTCACTCGCGAGCCGGAGCACCCTGCGGCGGGCGGCGGCTCCCGAGTTCGCACCCCGAACGCACCGAAGCCCCGGTCCGTACGGACCGGGGCTTCGTGAAGTGCGGAGGCGGAGGGATTTGAACCCTCGATGGGGTGTAAGCCCCAAACCGCATTAGCAGTGCGGCGCCATAGACCGGACTAGGCGACGCCTCCAGCACACCCCCGCGTACGAGGGTGCGTGCAGATGATGACACAGGCGCAGGGCCCCTCACCAATCCGCTCCCACGGTACTAGCAGGGACGGGCGGAGGGCAAAGCCTTAAAGCCCCGGCGGCACGCAACGTCGGCGCGCCCGTGTCGTTGGTCAGGCGTACGACGTACGGACGACCTGGAGTGCCCCATGCTGCGTCTCGCCGCCTTCGCCGTCACCTCCGCCCTGGCCGCCGCGGCCGCCGGGCCGCTGCCCCCGCTGCCCCTGGGGCGGCTGCTGGCCTCCCCCGACCGACTCGCCATCTCCATGACCGCCACGGGCAACCCCCAGTTGAAGCGGGAGTACCAGCTCGAGTGCGACCCTGTCGGCGGCGACCACCCCCAGAGGGAGCGGGCCTGCGCGCGGCTGGACCAGCTCGCCCGTGAGGGCAAGGACCCCTTTGCGGCCGTCGCCCCGGACCAGATCTGCACCACGCAGGACGGCGGCCCGGCCACCGCCCGGATCAGCGGGAGCTGGCGCGGGCGCACGGTGGACGCGACCTTCCGCCGGACGAACGGCTGCGAAATCAGCCGCTGGGACAAGTTGGAACCTCTCCTTCCGAGTGGGCGATCCTGACCTGGGAGGATGCGCGGAACGGGCGGTATCCACCCCACATCGGCCACCCCGCCGGGAGGCTGTGGCCTTAGACTCCTCCCGTGACATGCCGGTAGTTGTGGTCAGGGAGGAAGCTCGTCGTGAGCAGCAGGCCATCCCGAGGCGCTGCTCGCCTCGCAGCAATACTCGACGCTCTTCCCGACGCGCTGTTGCTCGTCAACGCCAACGGCACTGTCGTCAACGCCAATTCGATCGCTCTCGAGGTCATGGAAAGCCCGGGCACCGGCCTCGTCGGCCGGGGTGTGCTCGACCTTCTGCCCGAGTTCGACTCCAAGCTGATCCCCGGCTCCATGCGCCGGCCCGGCGAGGACGAAGGCGGCCGGTCCAAGCCCAAAAGGATGATCGCGCGCCGCACCGACGGCAGCGAGTTCCCCGTCGAGGTCACCAGCGCCCACCTCGACGGGCGCGACGCCTACCGCGAGCCGCAACCCGCCTACACCGGTGACGAGCTGCTGATGCTCGTCGTACGGGACCTCTCGCAAACCGTGGACACCGAGGCCGAGCTGGCCCGCTCCCAGCGGCAGACCGAGATGATCCTGCGGGCCGCGGCCGAGGGCGTCGTCGGCACCGACACCGAGGGACGGGTGGTGCTGGTCAATCCGGCCGCCGCGCAGATCCTCGGCTACCGCGCCACCGACCTCGGCAACCGCGAACTGCACGGGCTGGTCCTGCACTCGCGCGCCGACGGCTCCTCCTTCCCCTTCGACGAGTCCCCGCTCGCCGACACCCTGCGCAGCGGACGCAAGCACCGCGTGCGCGGGCAGGTGCTGTGGAACAAGGCCGGGCAGCCGGTCTCCGTCGACCTGACCACCTCTCCCGTACGGGACGGGGAGCAGCTCGTCGGCGCCGTCATGACCTTCACCGACCGGCGGCCCTACGACGCCCTCGCCGCGCGCCACGCACAGCTGCTGGCCGTCCTGGGCGAGTCGCTGCGCGGGCCGCTGGACGAGCTGCGCGGGGAGCTTGCGACGCTGGCCGCCGATGACGCGGGGCAGCTGTGGCCCGAGGCCAACCAGCTGCTGCACCACCTGGCCGCCGGGTACTCCCGGATGACCACGCTGGTGGACAACGTACTCGGCTTCCAGCGCCTGGATTCCGGCACCGAACGGCTCGGCAAGAAGAAGGTCCTGATCAACGGCGTCGTCGCGGCCGGGGTCGACGGAGCGGTCGAGCTGATCGGACCGGGCCGCGCGCAGTTCGCCGTCCACGCGCCCACGATCGAGGCCGAAGTGGACGCGGAGCGGATCTCGACCGCGCTCGCGCACCTGGTCGCGGACGTCGCCGGAGTGGACGCCACCGGCAAGACCCGCCAGGGCAGCGGGTACAGCGACTCGACGATCGTGGTGGCGGCCGCACAGCGCGGTGACGTCGTACGGATCGAGGTGCGCGGGCCGTACGAGGGTGGCAACCCGGTGCACGAGCCCATCGTGCGGGGGATCGTGGCCGCGCACGGGGGTGTGCTCCAGACCGTGGAGGTGCCGGGCGCGCCCGGCGGGGCGTACGTGCTGGAGCTGCCGCTGGGCGCGGGAGCCGGGACGGTGACCCTGCCGGAGCCGGCGGAGGAGCCCCCTACCGGTCCGGCCGGGGATGCCACAGGGACGTCCGGCGGCGCGGCCCCGGGCAAGGTCTCCGGCGGGCGCCGGGGCCGACGCGGTGTGGACGCCTTCCTGGACGACGAGGACTCGGGACGCGACGCCGCCCAGGGCGGGGGCGCGTTGGCGCTGCCGTCCGGGCGGCGGCGGGCGGGTGAGGCCGGTGCCCCCGACGCGGGCCTGGAGCTCGCGCAGTCCCCGGTGAATCCGGCAGGACTGGGCACCGGGCGCAGGCGCGGCCGGGCCGGCGACGGCAGCGGTGAGTCCGACGCGACCGGTGGGCCCGGCGGCAGCGGCGCGAGCGGGGGCCAGGACGGTCCCGGCCGGCCGGTACCCCCGCAGGGCACCGCCATGCCCGCGCTGCCGCCCGTGCCCGCGGTGCCCTCGGTTCCGGTGACGGAGCATCCCGCCGGGCGGCGGCGGGCCCTGGGTCCGGCCGGTCCTTCAGGCCCCACCGGTCCCGCTCAGTCCGGTGGTCCCGTCCCGGCGACCGGACTCGGGCCGACGCCAGTGCCCATCCCGGCTGCCCCGCGGCCCATCGCGCCCGAGGGCGGCTTCGCGCTGCCCGCCGGGCCGATCCCGGCTCCGGCTGCTCCGCAGACCCCCGCGATGGCAGGCTCGGCCCCCACTCCCGCCGAGGCCGATGCCGACGCCCAGGCCGGGCGGCGCGGGCGCCGGGTGCTGGGCGCGCCCGCAACCGGGGGCGAGGCGCCCGCCCTGCCGTCGGCCGGGGGCGCGGAGGAGCCCGCAGAGCCCGTGCAGCCCACCGGTCGGCGGCGTGCCCTGCCGGCGACCCCGGCTTGGCCCGTGCCCGCGGCCCGTACCGCTCCCGAGGACGACCGGGCTTCCGGCCAGGTCGCCCTTCCCGGGGCCAGGCAGCCGCAGGACACCCCGGCCGAGGGCCAGGCCGCGCAGCCGATCAGCGTGCGCGCCCTCGGCACCCTCGGTCAGGGCATCTCCGTGGACCCCGCCGGCTCGGGCTCCGGCCGCCGTCGGCGGCTCTCCGAGCCCGCGCCCCAGGGGCGGGCCTTCGCCATAGGAGCCCCCGAGGCGGGCGCCGACGAGGGTCCCGAGCCGCTGGACGGTCCGGGCGGCGCCGTGGAGGTCGTCAACCGTCCCGTGCCGCGGCCCGTCGACGACGAGCTGCCTCCGGAGCCCTTGGACAACCCGCGCCGGCTGCTGGTGTGGCCCGCGCCCGACGTACAGACGCAGCAGGCGCTCAGCGACCGCGGCTACCGCCCGGTGATCGTGCACTCCCGCGAGGAGGTGGACGCGCAGATCGCCGCGTTCCCCGCCGCACTGTTCGTGGACCCGCTGACCGGTCCGATCACCCGGACCGCCCTGCAGTCCCTGCGCCAGGCCGCGGTGGCCGCCGAGGTGCCCGTACTGGTCACGGCCGGGCTGGGGCACGCCACGCGCGAGGCCGGGTACGGCGCCGATCCGGCCGTCCTGCTGAAGGCGCTCGCGCCGCGCGACAGCGAGCAGCACCCCTCCCGGGTGCTGCTGATCGAGGAGCACGACGAGATCGCGACCGCGCTGACCGCCGCCCTGGAGCGGCGCGGGATGCAGGTCGCCCGCGCGGGCGCCGACACCGACGCCGTGGAACTGGCGACGCGGGTGCGGCCCAACCTGGTCGTCATGGACCTGATGCAGGTCCGGCGCCGACGGGCCGGGATCGTGGACTGGCTGCGCGCCAACGGGCAGCTGAACCGCACCCCGCTGGTCGTCTACACAACCAGCGGCATCGCCCCGGCCGACCTCCCCCGGCTGGCCTCCGGTGAGAGCGTGCTCTTCCTCGCGGAGCGGGCCACGACCGCCGACGTCCAGGGCCGCATCGTGGACCTGCTGGCCAAGATCGGCACCAACTAGTAATCCTGGCCCGATGGCCATCATCGACACGAGCGAGCACACCGTCCCCGCCGACAACGGGGAGGTGAACCTGCTCATCGCACGGCAGGTCGAACCGGGGCACGAGGAAACCTTCGAGGCCTGGGCCCACGGGATCCTGGAGACGGCCGCGAGTTTTCCCGACCACCTCGGCTACGGGCTCTTCCGCCCGGCGGCCGAAGGAGGGCCGTGGTTCCTGGTCCACCGTTTCCGCAACCAGGCGGCCTTCCAGCGCTGGCAGGACTCCGCGGAGCGGGCGCAGTGGTTCTCCAACTGCCTCGGCCACCACCACACGGAGATAGCCCGCCGGGAACTGCACGGCATGGAGACGTGGTTCGCCAAGCCGGGTACGACCCGGCCCGCGCCGCCGAGGTGGAAGATGGCGATCAGCTCGGGCCTGGCCATCTTCCCGATCTCGCTCGCCGGCAACGCGGTGCTCGGGCCGTACCTGGTGGACCTTCCCTTCGTGCTGCGGACGGCCGCCTTCGCCGTCGTCTTCAGCACCCTGATGACCTATGTGGCCATGCCCGCCGTCAGCAAGCTGCTGCGGCCATGGCTCACCAAGGGCTGAGAGCAGGTCAGTCCAGCTTCGTGACGTCCAGCGCGCCGTCCGCGTACTGCTTGCGGATCACCTTCTTGTCGAACTTGCCGACGCTGGTCTTCGGGACGGCTTCGATGATCGTCCAGCGCTCCGGCAGCTGCCATTTGGCGATGGACTGGCCGAGGAAGGCGCGCAGTCCCGTGTAGTCGACGCTCGCGCCCTCCTTGAGGACGACGGTGGCCAGCGGGCGCTCGCCCCACTTCTCGTCGGGGACGGCGACGACCGCGGCCTCGGCGACCTCGGGGTGCGCCATCAGCGCGTTCTCCAGCTCCACACTGGAGATCCACTCACCGCCCGACTTGATGACGTCCTTGGCGCGGTCGGTGAGCGTGAGGAAGCCCTCGGAGGTGATGACGCCGACATCGCCGGTCTTGAGCCAGCCGTCGGCGCTGAACTTGTCCTCGGGCCGGAAGGGTTCGCCGGACGCGCCGCCGTAGTAGGAATCCGCGATCCAGTTGCCGCGTACCTCCAGCTCGCCCGCCGACTCCCCGTCCCAGGGCAGGACGTCGCCACCCGGGCCGATCAGGCGGGCCTCGACGCCCGCCGGGAAACGGCCCTGGGTGATCCGGTAGGGCCACTCCTCCTCGGCGCTCAGGCCGGCCGGCGGGTGCGCCATGGTGCCCAGCGGGGAGGTCTCGGTCATGCCCCAGGCGTGGCAGAGGCGGACGCCGAGCTTGTCGTAGGCCTCCATCAGGGACGGCGGGCAGGCCGCTCCGCCGATGGTGACCTGCTTCATCGACGTGAGGTCGCGCGGATTGGCCGTGACCTCGGCCAGCAGCCCCTGCCAGATGGTGGGAACGGCAGCGGCGTGCGTGGGCTTCTCCCGCTCGATCATCTCGGCGAGCGGGGCGGGCTGCAGGAAGCGGTCCGGCATCAGCATGTTGATGCCGGTCATGAAGGTGGCGTGCGGAAGGCCCCAGGCGTTCACGTGGAACTGGGGCACCACGACGAGGCTGGTGTCCTTGTCGGTCAGCCCCATCGACTCCGTCATGTTGACCTGCATCGAGTGCAGGTAGATCGAGCGGTGCGAGTAGACGACGCCCTTGGGGTCCCCGGTGGTGCCGGAGGTGTAGCACATGGCCGCGGCCTGGCGCTCGTCCAGCTCGGGCCAGTCGTAGCTGTCGGGACGGCCCGCGAGGAGTTCCTCGTACTCGTGCACACGCACGTCGAGGCCTTCGAGTGCGGAGCGGTCGCCGATGCCGGAGACCACGACGTGCTCGATGGTCGGCAGGTGCGGCAGCAGCGGCGCGAGCAGCGGCAGCAGGGTGCCGTTGACCAGGACGACGCGGTCGGCGGCGTGGTTAACGATGAAGACCAGCTGCTCGGGAGGGAGCCGCAGGTTGAGGGTGTGCAGGACCGCGCCCATGGAGGGGATCGCGAAGTACGCCTCGACGTGCTCGGAGTTGTTCCACATGAGGGTGGCGACACGGTCGTCCTGCTGCACCCCGAGCTCATCGCGCAGGGCGTTCGCGAGGCGGGTGGCGCGGGTACCGATCTCGGCGAAGCTGCGGCGATGCGGCTCAGCCTCCCCGGTCCAGGTCGTGACCTGGGACTTCCCGTGGATCGTCATCCCGTGCTGGAGTATGCGGGTGACGAGGAGTGGTACGTCCTGCATGGTGCTCAGCAAAGCGTCCTCCCGGTGAGCGCTGCGGCGCTGCGGCGGCTACGGATGCTGCGATTCTGCGCACGTACCGCTCGGCATGTCACTACCCGAGGGTAGAAACCGGGCCGTGTTTCACGTGAAACATCCCTCGCGGTGAAGTGCGGAGCGGTGTTTCACGTGAAACATCCACCGGCTCAGGCTCACCTGACCGGAGTGAGCTCCGGGTCCTCACGGAGTTTGACCAGTGCGCGGGAGACGGCGCTCTTGACCGTGCCGACCGAGACCCCCAGCAGTTCGGCGGTCTGCACCTCGCTGAGGTCCTCGTAGTAGCGCAGGACGACCATGGCCCGCTGCCGGTCGGGCAGCCGGGTGACCGCGCGCCACATCGCGTCCCGCAGGGCCTGCGCCTCGGCCGGGTCCGCTGCGGGGGCCTCTTCAGGCTCCGGGAGCTCGTCGCAGGCGAACTCGTCGACCTTGCGCTTGCGCCACTGGGAGGTGCGGGTGTTGACCAGGGCCCGCCGCACGTAGCCGTCCAGGGCGCGATGGTCCTCGATGCGGTCCCAGGCCACGTACGTCTTGGCCAGGGCCGTCTGGAGGAGGTCCTCGGCATCGCAGGGGTTGGCGGTGAGGGAGCGCGCGGTGCGCATCAGGACCGTGCCCCGGGTCCGGACGTACGCCGAGAACGACGGGTACGGCGTCGGATTCGAGGCGAGTGTGCACACAGGCGTGGTCATGGCTCCACGCTAGGAGCGCGCGAACGCCCTGGGATCGGCCGCAAGTGCCGAAGGGGGGTCCACCTCAGGTTGTAGGGCCGGCAGGTGCTCCACCTCCTGAAGGTGGAGGAGAGGGAGCACCGGCGGCAGATGGATCTCATGTGGATCTCAGTGGTCGGCTCCGAGGATCAGCCCGGACGTCGGCACCCCGGTGCCTGCGGTGACCAGTACGTGCTCTGCCCCTGCGGCTTGGTTGACGGAAGTGCCGCGCAGCTGGCGGACGGCCTCGGCGATGCCGTTCATCCCGTGCAGGTACGCCTCCCCGAGCTGGCCGCCGTGGGTGTTGAGCGGCAGCGCGTCGGCGGCCACGAAATCGGCGGCCTCGCCCGGCTCGCAGAATCCGAACTCCTCCAGCTGCATGAGGACGAAGGGGGTGAAGTGGTCGTAGAGGATGCCGACGTCGATGTCGGAGGGCCGCAGCCCGCTGGTCCGCCACAGCTGGCGGGCGACCACGTCCATCTCCGGCAGCCCGGTGAGGTCGTCACGGTAGAAGGAGGTCATGCCTTCCTGGCGGCGGCCGGCGCCCTGGGCGGCCGCGGTGATCACGGCGGGCGAGTGCCGCAGGTCGCGCGCCCGCTCGGTCGTGGTGACGACGAGGGCCTGGCCTCCGTCGGTCTCCTGGCAGCAGTCGAGCAGCCGCAGAGGCTCCACGATCCAGCGCGAGGCGGCGTGGTCGGCGAGGGTGACGGGCTTGCCGTGGAAGTACGCGGCGGGGTTGTTCGCGGCGTGTCGGCGGTCCGTGACCGCGACGTGCCCGAAGGCCTCGGGGGTGAGGTTGTAGGTGTGCAGGTAGCGCTGGGCGGCCATGGCCACCCAGGAGGCGGGTGTCAGCAGCCCCCAGGGCAGCGACCAGCCGAGCGCCGCCCCCTCCGCCGAGGGCTCTCGCTGCTGCACGCCGGAGCCGAAGCGGCGCCCGGAGCGCTCGTTGAAGGCGCGGTAGCAGACCACGACCTCGGCGACCCCGGTGGCGACGGCGAGGGCGGCCTGCTGGACGGTGGCGCAGGCCGCGCCGCCGCCGTAGTGGATCCGGGAGAAGAAGGACAGGTCCCCGATGCCGGCGGCCTGGGCGACGGTGATCTCGGGGCTGGTGTCCATCGTGAAGGTGACCATGCCGTCGACGTCGGCGGGGGTGAGCCCGGCGTCGTCGAGGGCCGCGTGGACGGCCTCCACGGCGAGCTTGAGCTCGCTGCGGCCCGAGTCCTTGGAGAACTCGGTCGCGCCGATACCGACGATGGCGGCGCGACCGCCGAGTTCGTCCCGGTGGTGGACGCTCATGCCGCGCCTCCCTGGGCCAGGGTCACCGTGACCGTGCCGGTGACGTGGTGGCCGATGCCGTTGGCGCCGACGACGCGGATCTCGGCGGTGTCCCCGTCCAGGGCGGTGACGGTACCGGTGAGGGTCATGGTGTCGCCCGGATAGTTGGGGGCACCGAGACGGATGGCCACCTTGCGCAGAACGGCGTCGGGCCCGAGGTGGTCGGTGATGTAGCGGCCGACCAGACCGTTCGTGGTCAGGATGTTCATGAAGATGTCCGGGGAGCCCTTCTCGCTCGCGAGCGAGGCATCGTGGTGCACGTCCTGGTAGTCGCGGGAGGCGATCGCGCCCGCGACGATCAGGGTGCGGGTGACCGGGATCTCCAGCGGCGGCAGTTCCCCGCCGACTCTCAGCGCGCCGACCATGCCTCAGCCCTCCTGCGCCAGTACGGCGCCCAGTTCGGCCAACAGCTCGCTGCCGCAGCCCAGGTACGCGTCCAGCTGGCGCCCCCACAGGAAGTGCCGGTGGACGGGGTGATCGAGATCGGCGCCCATACCTCCGTGCAGGTGCTGGCCCGCGTGTACGACCCGTTTGCCCGCCTCCGAGGCCCACCAGGCGGCCGTCAGCGCGTGCTCGCGCGCCGGGAGCCCCTCGTCGATGCGCCAGGCCGCCTCGTAGGTCGTGACCCGGATCGCCTCGGTGTCCATGTACGCGTCCGCCGCGCGGAGCATGACGCCCTGGTTGGTCGAGAGGGGGCGGCCGAACTGCTCACGGGTGGAGGTGTACTCCACAGCCCGCGCGAGCGAGCCGGCGCAGACGCCCGCCTGCAGCCCGGCGAAGGCCGTGCGGGCGGCGGCGAGCGTGTCCTCGTACGCCTCCGGGCCCGCTCCGACGCGCTCCGCCTCGGCGCCGGCCAGGGTCAGCCGACCTGCCGACCAGGGTGCGGTGGTCTCCACCGGGGAGGTCAGTACGCCGGGTGCGTCGGTCCGTACGAGCCACAGGGCCCGGTCCGCGTCCGGGACCAGTACATGGGTGGCCTCGCGCAGCCAGGGCACGGCGGGGGCGGTGCCGGTGAGCCGGCCGTCCGGTGAGGCGGTGATCCGGCGGCCGCGGGCCGGGAAGGCTCCGGTGGCGACGGCCTCGCCCGTACCCAGGGCGGGCAGCAGGCGGGCGCGCTGGTCGGATGTGCCGTGCGCGGCAATCGGCAGCATCCCGTACGCGCAGGTGGCGGCGTAGGGGACCTGGGCTGTGGCACGGCCCTGTTCCTCCAGCAGCAGGACCAGGCCGAGCAGGCCGATGTCCGGGACGGCGGCGATCAGCCCGGAGGCGGCGAGGGCCTTCCAGAGCTCGGCGTCACTGCCGGTGCCCGCGGCGCCGAGGCGTTCGTGGGTGGCGAGGTCGCGGAAGATCTGGGCGGCGAGACCGGCCGCGGCGGCCTGTTCCTCGGTGGGGTGGAAGTCCATCAGGCCGCACTCCCGCGGAAGACGGGGAGTTCGAGTTCGTCGTCGACACACAGGAACTCCAGCTGGACGGGCAGGCCGATGCGCACCTTGTCGAACGGGACGCCGGTGATGTTGCTGATCATGCGGACGCCTTCGGCGAGCTCGACGAGCGCGACGGCGTAGGGAGGGTCGAAGGCCGGGAAGGGTGGGTGGTGCATGACGACGTAGCTGAAAACCGTGCCCGCTCCGGACGCCTCTACGGTGTCCCAGTCGGGGGAGCCGCAGGCGTTGCAGCCGGGGAGCCACGGGAAGCGGAGGGTGGCGCAGGCGGTGCAGCGCTGGATCAGCAGCTTGTGGTCGCGCACACCGTCCCAGAAGCCGTGGTTGTCGCGGTTGACCACCGGGCGGGGGCGCCGGGCCGCGGGCTTCTTCTCCCCCTTGGCTGCGGGGGTGAACTTGAGGATCCGGAAGCGGTGGGTCCCGGCGATCTCACCGTCGACCCGGACGTCCATGCGCGTGGTCACGAAGTGGCCGGTGCCCAGCTTGGTCGTCTTGCGGGGCGACACGGACTCGATGACGGCGTCGAAGGTGACCGCGTCGCCGGGGCGCAGCGGGCGCAGGTACTCCTGCTCGCAGTCGGTGGCGACGACGGAGGTGAAGCCCGCGCCGTCGAGGAGCGCGAAGAGCTCGTCGTAGGCGGAGGAGCGGTCCGTGTGGCCGGAGAGTCCGCCCATCGTCCAGGCCTGGAGCATGGTGGGCGGGGCGATGGCGTCCGGCCCGGTGTAGGCGGGGTTGGCATCGCCCATCGCCTCGCACCAGTGGCGGATCATCGGCTCGTTGACTGCGTCCTTTCCCCGGCCGGCGGTCGCGGCCGGCCGGCCCTCGAAGGCCGTCAGGAGTGCGTGGAACCCGGCCGCATCGTCGGGCCCGGTTGCCTCGGGCGCCTCGGCCGCCTGCCGGGTGGCCCCGGCCGCGTCTGCCGTCATCGCTTCCTTCCCTTCATGCCGAGCCGCATCATGGCGACGATCTCCCTCTGGACCTCGCTGACCCCGCCACCGAAGGTGTTGATCTGCGCGGCCCGGTTCATCCGCTCCAGTTCGCCGCCCTCGAAGGCTTCGGCCCCCGTCCCTCGGATCAGGGCCTGCTCGCCGACCACCTCCTGGCACATCCGGTACACCTCGACGGTGGATTCGGTGCCGAGGAACTTCACGCCGCTGGCGTCGCCGGGCGCCAGGGTGCCGCCGCCCACGTCCTGGACGAGGCGCCAGTTGAGGAGGCGTACGGCGGCCAGCCGTGCATGCGCCTCGGCGAGCCGGGACTGCACCCAGGGCAGGTCGGCGGGGCGCTCGCCGGTGTCCGGGTCGGGGGTGCGGGCGTGGGCGAGGGCGGCTTCGTAGAAGTCCTCGGCCTGCATTCCGATGGCGGCGAGGGCCACGCGCTCGTGGTTGAGCTGGTTGGTGATCAGCCCCCAGCCGCCGTGCTCGGGGCCGACGAGGTTGCCGGCGGGCACGCGGATGGAGTCGTAATACGTCGCTGTCGTGGTGAGGCCGCCGACGGTGTCGATCGGGGTCCAGGAGAAGCCCGGGGCGTCGGTGGGGACCAGGATGATCGATATGCCCTTGTGCTTGGGGGCCTCCGGGTCGGTGCGGCAGGCGAGCCAGATCCAGTCCGCGTTCTGGGCGTTGGAGGTGAAGATCTTCTGCCCGTCGATCACCCAGTCGCCGGTGCTCCCGCCCTCGCGGACGGCGCGGGTGCGCAGCGAGGCGAGGTCGGTGCCGGCCTCGGGTTCCGAGTAACCGATGGCGAAAACGATCTCACCCTTGAGGATCCGGGGCAGGAAGTAGTCCTTCTGCTCCTGGGTCCCGTACTTCATCAGGGTCGGGCCCACCGTGTTGAGCGTGACCATCGAGACGGGGGCGCCGGCCCGGTAGGCCTCGTCGAAGAAGACGAACTGCTCGTCGGGACCGCGGCCCTGGCCGCCGTACTCAACGGGCCAGCCGAGGCCGAGGAGTCCGTCGGCGCCTATGCGGCGCATTAGTTCGCGCTGGCGGACCGGGTCCTCGGGGACGCCGTCCGGCAGCAGTTCCTGGAAGTACTCCCGCAGTTCGGCGCGGAGCCGCAACTGGCCTTCGGTCGGGGCGAGGTGCACGGCGCTGGCCTCCCGGCATCACATCATCGAGTAAACCTGACTGTCCGTCAGATTCACCGGCGGTGTCAAGGTCGGGAAGGGCTCGGCCGGGCACAGGGTGGTGCCGGCATGCGCGAGGGCGCCTGCGCTACCGGACCCCAGCCGGTCCGGTCGCACAGGCGCCCTCAACAGTTCGGGCGGCTCAGGCCGCGCTTACCACCAGGGGTAGAAGTTGACCGCGACGCTCGAGTTGTCCTGGTCGATCGCGGTGAAGGCCGAGCCGTTCACCTGAGCGGTGTTGTTCTGGTTGGACGCGCCGGAGCCGGTGGCCACCTGCTGCGAGGTGGACGAGTTGCCGTGATTGTTCCCGCCCACACCACTGCCGATGATGCTGGCGACGCTCGCATTCGATCCGTCGTTCGCGAAGGAGCCGTTGTCTGCCGAGGCAACTCCGCCGAAGAGCGCGACGGCCAGGGGGAGTGCGGCGACGGCGGCGATGACGCGGGCGGTACGGATGCTTGCCATGTCTTTATCCTCCAGAAAACCGAAGTGGGACTTGCTCCAAGGCAGTTGGCCGACCGCCTCGGTCGTTCCGTGTGGTGACGACGTCGCGAGACCAGAGTTGCCCACCGAATCCCCGGCGAACCACCCCGGAGTCCCCGATTCCCCCGCAAGTATGACCAACATCGGATAAACCTCATTCGCGCCCCCGAAGCCCCAGCTCAGCACCCCCGAACCAGCTGAAACCCGCGCCCCACAAGGGATGAAGCGTTCCGCCAGATCGGCACCTCCGGACATGCCGAAAAGGGCCGCGCCGTCCGGGAACCCCACCGTCTCCCGGGCCTGCGGCCCTGCAGTACCAAGCTTCACGCCCCCTGCACGCCCCCGGCGTCCGCCGGGGCAATCCACCCGTGGCCCACTCCGGGGCTCCTCACGCGGCGAGCGCGAGCCCGTTCCGCGCGGCGCCGGCGGCGACTGCGGCGGTGGCTCCGACCGGGGCCGGCTCCCGTACGGCGGTTCGCGGTCCGGCACCCATGGCCGCGGCGGTGGTCGACCGGCGGACGGACGGGCTCTTGCCGTGCGCCTCGGCGCGGATCCGCTGCTTGATGGTCGGCGGGAGCGAACCGCCCCGCATCATCGCCCGCCAGGTCCGCCGGGGCGCGAAGGCCGGCCGGCGCACGGAGGCCGCAGGGGCCGGGACGGCGGAGGCACCGACGGAGGCGGCGGCAGGAGCGGCCTTCCCACCGAGACCGAGAGCGGCGAGCAGAGCCATGACTGCCGCGAGGACAGAGGTCCAGATCGAGGTGAGCGTGGTGCGCTGAGCCATGACGAATGCCTCGTTTCGCGATGTTCCGACGGGCGGATCTGAATACATTCGTCATGATGTATCCGCAACTGCACCGCTCCCACGACGCACGCCGATCTTCCGACAAACACCACTCGGATGAACCAACCACCCCGGACCGGATACGCGAGCGGCCCCTGACCGGAATACCGGTCAGGGGCCGTTCAACTGCGGTGGGTGTGGGATTTGAACCCACGGTGACTCGCGCCACGACGGTTTTCAAGACCGTTCCCTTAGGCCGCTCGGGCAACCCACCTGGCCGGTACAGAGTACCGGGCAGGCGGGGTCGGTGGGGCGGGTGTGGGGTCAGGCGGTCTGGGCCTTGTCGTAGGCCGCCTTCGCCTCGTTGCCGAAGTACGGGCCGTACATGCGGTTCGGCAGGAAGGTGTAGCCGAAGCTGTTCACCGAGACCTGGGTGCCGAGGCCGGTGGCCTCGTTGAAGTCCTGGAACCAGGGGCCGCCGCTGGAGCCGCCGGTCATGTTGCAGGCCAGGCTGTGGTCCTTGGTGAGCAGGAAGTCCTTGCCGCTGTTGCCGCTGCAGTAGACCAGCTTGGTCCCGTCGTACGGGGCCGCCGCGGGGAAGCCGAAGGAGTACATCTTCTTGTTGTAGCCGCCGTTGAAGAGGATGCCCTGGGCTCCGACGGCCTGGCTCAGCGTCTGGCCGTTCAGCGGGGCGACGACCGCGAGGCCGACGTCCATGTTCATGTCCTCGCTCGCGGCCCACTGGTCGGTGGCGAAGGTCTTGGTGGCCGACCACTGGCCGTAGGGCGCGTTGCCGTTGTTGTAGGCGGGGACGAAGACCCAGTTCGTGTGCCAGGCGCCCTGGTACTTCACGCAGTGGCCGGCCGTGATGACGGTGCTGCCGTTGGCGCTCGTGATCGAGTCGCCGGAGCAGGAGGCGGTCCGGTCTCCCATGGTGAAGAAGACCCGGCCGGAGGTCTTCACGACGGCTCCGCCGCCCGTCCAGGCGCCGCCTGCCTGCGGGAACGCCGTGGGGGAGGCGGCCGTGGAGGCCGTCGGGGGGATGCTGGTCGGCGCGGCCGGGGCGGCGGCCGGGGTCCGGGCCGTGCCGGGGGCCGCCGTGATGTCGAGCGGCGTGGCTTCCCGCATCCGCTCGGCGGTCCAGAAGCCCTGGGTGTGCTGCTGCCGGAAGGACGCGGGGGTGTCCGCCGCGCTCGAGGGGGTGGCCGCCGTCAGGACGCCCGTGATCAGGGCGCCTGCGGATAAGAGGGCCGACAAGGCTGTGCGATGACGATTCACGCATGACTCCTTCTGCCGTGCCCGGACCAGGGCAAGGTGGGGGGTGAAGAACGGTCGGTGCGGATCGGCTGTGCGGCTTGCCGGGGGCAGAGTGGCACGGCCGCGCGTCGATGTCAGCGGCCAGTCAGAACGTTCGGTCGGTTCCGGCCATGATTTGGCCAACTCCCTTCCGTGTGCGGCTCATACGGTGAGCAGTACGCCCGCGTACGAGACCCCCGCCACGACCACCCAGGCCCCGAGCCCGAGCGCCGAGGCCCGCCCGCCGGTGCGGGCCAGTGTCGGCAGGTGCACCGCGCTCCCGAGGCCGAAGAGGGCCGCCGCGAGCAGCGCCTCCTGTGCGGTGTGCGCCCATTCCAGCGCCACCTCGGGCAGTACGCCCGTGGCACGCAGCGCGGCCGCGGCCAGGAACCCGGCCACGAACAGCGGCACCGGTGCCGGGCGGCGTCCCGAGGGCGTGCGCACCCCGCGCCGCCGGGCCCGTACGGAGAAGGCGACCGCCGCGACCAGGGGTGCGAGCAGGGCCACCCGCATCAGCTTGACCAGAACCGCTTCGCCGAGCGCGTCCGGGCCCGCGGTCTGCGCGGTCGCCACCACCTGGCCGACATCGTGCACGCCGGCGCCGACCCACCGCCCGAAGGCCGGATCGGACAGCCCCAAAGGCCCCTGGAAGAGCGGGAGTACCGCGATGGCGAGCGTCCCGCACAGGGTGACCAGCGCCACCGAGGCGGCCACGTCCTCCTCGTCGCTGCCGGACACCTCGCTCACCGCGCCGATCGCCGAGGCCCCGCAGATCGAGTACCCGGTGGCGATCAACAGCGGCTGGTCGCCCGGCAGTCCGAGGCGGCGGCCCATCCACAGGGTGCCGAAGAAGGTGGCCACGACCACCCCGACCACCATGGCCACGGTCGCCCAGCCCAGTCGCAGGACCTGATCCAGCCCCAGTCCGAGCCCCAGCAGGACGATGCCGATCCGCATCAGCCGTCGGCCGGCCAGGGAAAGGCCCGGTCGCGCGGTTCCCCGTACGAAGGTCCGCAGGCCGGGGAGGTGTGCCACGGCGATGCCCAGCACCACCGACGCGGTCAGCATGGGAACGGCGGGCGCGACGCGGTGGATGCACCAGGCCGCCAGCGCGCCGCCCGCTGCCGCCGCCAACCCGGGCCAGGGAGTGGATGTTTCACGTGAAACATGCCGGCCCGCCGCACTGCGAGGGCGGTGGAGGAGGGCCATCAGTCGACAGGTTGGGTGTAGACGCGCCGGATGCTGGTGCCCAGCCGGGACACGTCCGCCCCGTACACGTGCACGGATATCGCCTTCGTACGACAGGAGTTGCGCACCTTGTGGATGTCACCGGGCGGCGCGAACCCGCAGACCTCGCCCTGGCCGTTGACCACGTCCTCGGTGGGCACCAGCCGGGCGGGGCCCGCGCCGGGCGCGAGCCGGTAGCGGCGCTCGCTCTCCTCCCCCTGGTGCACCCCCGCCACGCACCACGACACGTGGTCGTGGATACAGGTCTCCTGCCCGGGCAGCCATACCAGCGCCACCACCGAGAAGCTGCCGTCGGACTCGGCGTGCAGGATGTGCTGCCGGTACCGCTCCGGGTCACCCTCCTGCTGCGCGGCTGTCAGGAGGTCCGGTGCGCCCAGATGCGGGCCCAGCAGTTCACCCACCAGGTAGGCGGTCAGATCGGGGGCCAGCCCCCGATCCACAACCGTGCGGATCTCCCTGACGAGGGCGGCCATCCTCGTGGTCGTACGGGCCGGTGTCGTGGTGGTCATAACGGCAGCGTCCTGCCGTCATTCCATCACGTCCAACGACAGTTATGACCCGAAATCCCAAGCACCGCTTATGGATTGGCCACGGGGCGGTCAGCAGCCCACCCGGTTCGCCGCCACCCGCTTCAGCGCATCGAGCACCACGGCCGTCGCCGGGATCCGTAGGTGATCGCGGTAGACGTAGGCGGCGATGTGGCGGCGGGCGGCGGGTTGCAGAGCCCGCCCGCAGACCCGGGTCAGCGAGAGGGAGGGCAGCACCAGTGCGGGCATCATCGCCACGCCCAGGCCCTGGGCGACCAGGCTCTGCACCACCAGATTGTCGTCGGTGGCGAAGCGGATGTCGGGGACGAAGCCCAGCTCAGCGCACTCGTGCAGCAGGTTGGCCCGGCAGCGCGGACAGCCCGCGATCCAGCGCTCCTCGGCGAGGTCCGCCAGGTGCACGGCGCGGCGCCGGGCCAGTGGGTGCCCGGTCGGGAGCAGGACCGTCAGCTGGTCCTCCAGCAGCCTGACCTCGGCGACTTCCTCGGGAATCTCCTCGTGGAGCCCGGGATAGGTGAAGGCCAGGGTGATGTCGCACTCCCCTCGCTCCAGCCGGCGCAGGGAATCCGGGGGCTCTCCCTCCAGCAGCTCGACCTGGATGCCCGGATGGTCCTTGGCCAGGCCGCTCAGGGCCTCGGGGACGAGGGTGACATTGGCGCTGGGGAAGCCGCACAGCCGGACCCGGCCGGTGCGCAGCCGTGCGTAGGCCTTCAGCTGGGCCTCGGCGGCGGAGAGACTGCCGAGGATGGTTTCGGAGTGCCGGAAGAGGGACTCCCCGGCCTCGGTGGGCTGCATCTTTCTGCCCACACGGGTGAACAGCGGGGTTCCGACGGCGCGTTCGAGCGCCTTCATCTGCTGGGTGATCGCGGGCTGGGTGTACCCGAGCATGCGGGCGGCCGCCGAGTAGGACCCGGAGGCGACCACCGCGTGGAAGGTCCGTATGTGCCGGGAATCGAACACCCGTGAAGCATAAGCGGACGTTGGGAGGGGCCGTAGGCGGAATCCCGCCCACGGCCCCTCACCATCAAGACACCGGCTGCTACTTGTCGCCGATCCGCGAGCCGAGGGTGATGTCGACCGTGGTCGGCTTGCCGCCGCGCAGGTAGGTCAGCGGGACGGTGTCGCCCGGCTTGTAGGTCCAGATCAGGCTGATCAGGGTCGGGCCGCTGTCGACCGGCTTGCCGCCGAACTCGGTGATGACGTCGCCGGGCTTGAGGCCCGCCTTGCCGGCCGGGCCGTTCGGGTCGACCAGGTCGTTGGCGGGCGCGCCCTGCTCGGAGATCTTGGCGCCCTCGGCCTTGGCCTGGAGGTCCACGGAGACCGAGATGACCGGGTACACCGGCTTGCCCGTCTTGATCAGCTGCTCGGCGACGTTCTTCGCCTGGTTGATCGGGATGGCGAAGCCGAGGCCGATCGAACCGGCCTGGCCGCCGCCGAAGCCGCCGTTGCCGGCCGACTGGATCGCCGAGTTGATGCCGATGACGGCCCCGCGCCCGTCGAGCAGCGGGCCGCCGGAGTTGCCCGGATTGATCGAGGCGTCCGTCTGGAGCGCGCTCATGTACGAGTTCTTGCCGCCGGAGCCGTCGCCGGAGGCGACCGGGCGGTTCTTCGCGCTGACGATGCCGGTGGTGACCGTGTTGGACAGGCCGAAGGGAGCGCCGATCGCGATGGTCGGGTCGCCGACCGCGACCTTCTCGGAGTCGCCGAGCGGCAGCGGCTTGAGGCCGGCCGGCGGGTTCTTCAGCTTCAGTACGGCGACGTCGTAGCCCTGGGCGCGGCCCACCACCTCGGCCTCGTACTTCTTGCCGTCGGAGAAGGTGGCGGTGAGCTTGCCGCCGTTGGCGGCGGAGGCCACGACGTGGTTGTTGGTGAGGATGTGGCCCTGCTGGTCGTAGACGAACCCGGTGCCGGTGCCGCCCTCGCCGTCGCCGGCCGAGGCCTCGATGGTGACCACGCTGGGCAGTGCGCCCGCGGCCAGGCCGGCGATGGAGCCGGCCTCGCGCTTGAGCTCCTTGGGGGTGTTGCCCGCGCTGATCGTGGTCGAGCCGGTGCCGTTGTTGCTGCGGTCGGCGGCCCAGTAGCCGACGCCGCCGCCGATGCCGCCCGCGATGAGGGCCGCCACGAGCACGCCCGCGATGAGGCCGCCCTTGCCCTTCGGCTTGGGCTGCGGGACGCCGGTCGCGGTCAGGGGAGTACCCCAGGCACCACCACCGTGGCCGCCGCCGGCGCCGTACGCGGGCACCGTGGGCGGCGGGGGCGGCCAGCCCTCGGCTCCGTGGGCGGCCGGGGCGGGAGCGGCCGGAGCCGGAGCCGCGGCCGGGGGCTCCGGGGTGGGCGGGATCTGCTGGGTCGGTTCGGTGCCGGGGGCGGGCGTCGGCGGGAGCTGCTGGGTCACCGGCTCGGCGGCTCCGTCCGCGGGCGCGGGCTCCGGCGCCGGCGCGGCCGGGGCCTGAGCGGCGGCGGGCGCCGGGGCCTGGGGTGCGTCGGCCGGCTGCGGAGCAGGGGGTGCGGACGGGGCCGCGGGGGTTGCGGGGGCCGCGGTGCCCTCGTTCTCGGTGCTCACAGCGCTCTCTCCTCGTCACACACGGCTTCGGAAATCTCTGGCGATCGGTCCGGCTGAACGTTCGACGTGCCGCACAAGTTCCTGGGCAAAGCCTTTCCCATCACCCGTCAGAGCACTGTAAGCCGGACCTGTGCATCTCCCGTCATTCTTTATATCCGACATTTCGGACACATCCGCAGGAGGCGGCCTCGACGCCGAGGGGCCTCTCGGTGGCACCATGACCCGGTGACCCACGCAACGCCGCGCCCCATCCAGGTCGTCGCCCACCGCGGCGCCTCGGAGGATGCCCCCGAGCACACCCTGGCCGCCTACCGGAAGGCCATCGAGGACGGCGCCGACGCCCTCGAGTGCGACGTCCGGCTCACCGCCGACGGCCATCTGGTCCTGGTCCACGACCGCCGGGTGAACCGCACCTCCAACGGCCGCGGCGCCGTCTCCGCCCTGGAGCTCGCCGATCTCGCCGCCCTCGACTTCGGCTCCTGGAAGGACCGCGAGGAGTCCCCCGACTGGGACGCGGACCCCGAGCGGACCTCCGTCCTCACCCTGGAGCGCCTGCTGGAGCTGGTCTCCGACGCCGGGCGGCCGGTGCAGCTCGCCATCGAGACGAAGCACCCGACCCGCTGGGCCGGACAGGTGGAGGAACGCCTCCTCTTCCTCCTCAAGCGCTTCGGCCTCGACGCCCCGCCCGCCGAGGGCCCGCACCCCGTGCGGGTGATGAGCTTCTCCGCACGCTCCCTGCACCGGGTACGGGCGGCAGCCCCGACGATCCCGACCGTGTACCTCATGCAGTTCATCTCGCCCCGGATGCGCGACGGCCGGCTGCCCGCGGGGGTCCGGATCGCCGGTCCCGGGATGCGGATCGTGCGCAACCACCCCGGCTTCATCCGCAAGCTCCAGGCCGCGGGCCACTCCGTACACGTATGGACAGTGGACGATCCGGAAGACGTTCAGCTGTGCGCTGATCTCGGCGTGGAAGCAATCATCACGAACAGACCCCGTCAGGTTCTGTCCCAACTGGGGCGCTGACGCCCCCTTTTGCGCACCCCTCACCCACACCCCACCCGTCACAGGGTGTGCCCCGGCGCATCCGCTCCGCATTCGGCCGTCGCCAATGCGTCCAAGGGCTCCGCTTCGGCGGTTTCCGGTCCAGGCCATTGGGGCATCCAGACCATGCGTGGGGCTAAGGAGGTTCCGGGGGTGGCGTTGGTGGTGGCACAGGAAGTGCCCACGTCGTCGTGCATGGACGTACGCCATGGTCCTGCGGGCGTGGGCGAGGCGAGACACCGGATGCGCGAGCAATTGCGGATCAGCGGGGTTTCCGAATCGGTCGTGGACGATGCCGTACTGATCCTTTCCGAACTGCTCAGCAACGCCTGCCGACACGGCAGGCCACTGGGCACCAGGGAAGTCGGGGACGGGGAGATACGCGCCGCTTGGCGCGTCGACAATGCCGGGCGGCTGACGGTCGAGGTCACGGACGGGGGCGGGCCCACTCGCCCTGTTCCCGCGACGCCCTCGGTCACCGCACGCGGCGGCCGGGGGCTGAACATCATCAGCGCCCTGGCTCAGGACTGGGGTGTCCGGGATGGTGCGTCAGGCGAGGTCACCGTCTGGGTGATCGTCGCAGGTGGGGCCCGGCACGAGGATTTCGCTACGCGCGTTGCGCCCCCGGCGATCGACTTCGGTACGGCCTTCGACGATCTGGATCCGTGAATCCGGGATCCCCGACAACAGCACACAGCATGACCGGTCATCCGTACGAGCGGCCGTCCGGGAGCGCACGCCGACCGTGCTCCCGGCCGCACCCCACCGGTTCAGGCGGTACGAACGGCTAGGCTCGCGCCCAGACACGACGCCGTACCGCCGCAACCGGGAGACACGCACGATGGCCAAGAAGCGCCCCGCAGCCAAGACTGCAAAGCCGCAGCTCAAGAACGGTGAGATCCCGGTGGTGGGCGCCCGCGAGCCCTGCCCCTGCGGATCCGGGCGCCGTTACAAGGCCTGCCACGGCGCGGCCGCGGCGCACGCCGCCACCGAGCACGTGCAGCGCCCCTTCGAGGGCCTGCCCGGCGAGTGCGACTGGGTCGCGCTGCGCGAGCTCGTGCCCGCGGCCACGGTCCCCCTGACCCTCAAGGGCGGCCTGCCGGAGGGCGTCCCCTCCGTCACGCTGGTCACCGTGCTCCCCATGGCCTGGCCGGCGCTGCGCCGCGAGGACGGATCCGTCCTGCTCGGTCTGCAGAACGAGTCCTCCACCGGGGACCTCGGCCGCGACATGGCCGACACCCTGGAGCGTGCCCTCGTAGCGGAGCCTGGCACTCCTCTTCCGGCCCGCCGAGTTCCGGTCGAGGGGCCGCGACTTCAGGATCTCCTGGATGCCGACGGCGGTTTCGAGCCTGTTGTGCACAGCGGCTTCGAATTCTGGATTCCGGAAGCGGAGAGCGCCCAGAGCGCCTCCCCGGAGATCGCCGCCTCCCTCGAGCGCGCCAACGCGGCAGCCATCCCGACCGTCAAGCTGGCCGGCGTGGACGCGGCCTACTGGTGCGAGACGCCGGAGAAGAACCACCTGCGCTGGGTCATGCCGCACCCCGAGGAGAAGCTGCTCGACGCCCTCGCTCGGCTGCACGCGGCGGGCACGTCCTCGCTCGGCGAGGGCACGAAGCTCGTCGGTTCCTTCCGCGCGCACGGCCTCATGGTCCCGGTCTGGGACCTGCCCACCGGGGTCACGGCCGACGATGTCGAGAAGCCCGCCGCGGAGTTCGCGGAGCGGCTGGCCGGGGCTCTGGCCTCGGACGCACCGCTGACCACGGAGGAGCGCCGGGCGCGCGGCGGACTCACCAACCGCCAGGTGACCCTCAGCTGACCTGCGCCTCGCGCAGAGCCGGTGACAGGAGTCACAACTCCCGCTAATCGTCTGCAAATCGGTGTCTGAATATCAGAGATCGAATTTGCGAACAGGCGATCTCTTGTTACCGTTCTTGTAGCCCGGTCGCTGGTGCATCCCCCGTCGCCAGCGACCGGGCCCTTCCATTTCGGCGGTGCTCAACCGTCGCCCGGTGCCGGTGAGTTGCTCCCGGACCGCAGCAGCAGCTGCCCTTCGTCATCCGGAACTGCAAACTCCGCAACTGCCGAGTAGCTGTCCGGAGCCCCGGTCGACTCCTCGCGCGGCGTCTCGCACAGCCCCGGCTCGTCGCCCGGACCGACCGCGCAGCGGATCTGCACCGTCCGCCCGGCCGGCCCCATCACCGTCAGCACGGCGTCCAGCGCGCGCCCACTGGTGTTCCGGTAGTAACTCCGGCCCCACGTCCGGCCTTCGGCCACCAGGACGCAGGTCTGCGCCTCCACTCCGTGCGGCGAGGACACCTCGGGTCCGCAGGTGGAATCCGTACGCGGCTGCTCGGGCGGACCGGGCTGCTGGGGCCCGGCCGCCGCGGCCGGCGAGCGCGCGGGCTTCTCCGGGCCGGTGGGCGAAGAGTCCGAAAGCCCGAGCGCCGAGAACAGGCCGCCGCCTTTTCCGTCATCCTGACCGGCGAAATCCGGCCCGGCGATCGCTCCGGCCAGGGGGAGCGACAAGATGATCAGCACACCGGCGCCGATACCGATCAGGCGGAGATTCATTCGCCGAAGATAGCGATGCGGGAATGGGGCGCGGAGATCCCCGCGCCCAATTCCCTTGGAAACCCGTCCCGCTGGCACCCGTACGAGTGATCTGCCGGTGGCGGGTGGGTCAGTACGGGAGCTCGGGTGGATCAGTAAGCGAGCTCGGGTGGATCAGTACGCGAGCCTGCTGCCGCCGCCGGGCGCGCCGCTGCTCGCCTCGACCAGCGCGTCCACGACCGCCTCGACCTCGGGCAGCCACAGCCGTGCCGCGCCGGACCGCCCCGGCCCCGGCCGCGGTTCCCGCTCCCAGCGCACCTGGCCGCCGCTGGACGCGGCGGAGGGCGGCAGCAACAGATAGCCGCCCTCACCGTGGAAGCGCAGCGACGAGGGCACCTGGTCCTTGGCGTAGAGGAGTTCGCCGAGCCGCTCCAGCGAATACGGCGCCACCAGCAGTGACCAGCGGGTGGGCGAGGCCACGACCGGCCCGAGCCGCATGCCCTGCGCGTCCAGTCGTACGAGGGCCCGCGCGGCGGCACCGGCCGGGAGGCTCACCGCGCACGGGGCGGTCCCGCCGGTGGCCATCAGGACGGGGGCGGTGGGCCGGTTGGTCCACCACCAGGTCACCATCCGGGGGTCGGTGGTGGCCGCGAGCAGTCCGGGGTCGAAGGGGTGGGCGCCGGGGACGACGCAGTCGGGGTCGGGGCAGGCGCACCGCGAGCCGTCCGCGGCGGACCGGCCGACGCCGGGCAACACGGGCCACTGCCAGACGGTGGCGCAGGTGAGCGCCGCGTCGAGGAGAGCCGGCGTGGCGCCGCTCTGTCCCGGGGCGGGGCGCAGGGATTGAAAGCGATCGCGGAGCCGCTGGAGACGCCTTCCGAGGATCTCGCGCATGAGCGCTCGTTCCTTTCCGTTGAACGCCGAGGGCCACATCACACCACGTAAGCGGTGTCTCACCACACGTACACGTTTCGCGTCACTGTCCGCTATAAGCAGGTTCACACGGTTCGTGCAGTTTTCTTACGGGTCCATCAAACGTCCGGCGGGGGCGAAGCGCGACCCGCACCGGTGCCCAGACCGGCTGCCGCCGCTAAGGACGACGGCCCGCGCCGGACGGTTCCCGGGGCGGGGCAGGGGCCGGGCAAGGGTGGGGCCAACTGGCCCCGGGCACTACCGATTACGTACCCGAACCCCTTGTGGAGCCCGTCCAGTCGACCTCAAAAACCGTCGGCTTCCAGCTTTTTCCGGCCAAGTTCTAGCCTTGGCCGGACCGTGAGTTGCCGCCCCACGGACACCAGGATTCCCACCTGGGCAATGCTGGACATGCATCCATGTGTGCGTGTAGATGTGGATTCCTTGATGGCGGCGCAGCACGATCTGGGGGTTTGCGATGCTATATGGCGAATCGCACCAGGTGGAAAGGCGGACGCCATGAGCGCTCCGCATCTGCCGAAAGTGGCTGGAATCGATCCAACAGTTCCGGCGTCACCGCACACTGTGGCGCCCACGCCCGCACGGACTGCTCCCGCCCCGGCCCCCGCACCCGGCCCGGGCAGTCTCATCCAGGACCGGCTCGCGGGCATGGTCTCGGACCTCACCACCCTCCACGAACTCACCGAGCGGCTGGCCCGCACCGGCGACCTCGACTCCTCCCTCCACGAATTCCTCCGTGCCGGCGCGGCCCTCGTCGGAGCCCGCCGCGGCCTGATCGTCCTCGAGCCCTCGGACGGGCTCGGCCCCACCAGCACCATCGGCCTCGGCCTCGGCCACGCCGACCTCGGGCACATCGAGACCGTGCCGCGCAGCGCGACCTCGTACGGCCGCATCCTCGACGGGCTGCCCGATGCCCAAGGCGGCTCCGAGGTACTGCCCGAACCGGACGCCCCCGTCGGCACAGGCGGGTTCGCCGCCCCCGTCGATCCCCGCCACCGCGAGGTCGCCGCCCGTCTCGGCTACGCCGCCAGCTACGCGCTGCCGCTGACCGCGGAGGCCACCGGCCGACTCGGCGCCGCCGTCTGGCTCTACGACGAGCAGGCCGAGCCGAACGACCGCCAGCGCGACCTCGTCGGCCTGTACGTACGGCACGGCGCCGAGCACCTGGCCCGGATGCTGGAGGTGGAGCGCTCCCGCTCGCGCCTGGCCACCGTCGCCGAGGAACTGCTGCCCAGCCGGCTCCCCCGGGTCCCCGGGGTGCAGCTGGCCGCCCGCCACCACACGGGACCGCTGGGCGGGGGCGACTGGTACGACGCCCTGCCGCTGCCCGAGGGCGCCCTGGGACTGGCCGTCGGCTCCGTCACCGGCTCCGGGCCCAGTGCCGTCGCCGCCATGGGCCGCCTGCGCGCCTCCCTGCGCGCCTATGCCGTCATGGAGGGCGAGGACCCCGTCGCCGTCCTGTCCGACCTGGAGCTGCTGCTGCGCCTCACCGAGCCGGCGCGCTCGGCCACCGCGCTCTTCGCCTACTGCGAGCCCGCCCAGCGCAAGATCATCCTGGCCGGGGCGGGTCACACCCCGCCGCTGCTGATCGGCGAGCGGCGCACCGAGTACGTGGAGACCTCGCTCTCCGCGCCGCTGGGGATGCTGTCCTGCTGGGAGGCACCGAGCGTGGAGCTCGAGCCCGCATCCGGAGAAACGGTGCTGCTGTACACCGACGGGCTGCTGCGCCGTACCGGCGACCCGATGGACCGGGCCTACGCCCGGCTGCACGCGGCGGCCGCGGGGGTGCCCCGTACCGCCCGGGAGGACCCGGCCGCCCTCTGCGACCACATCCTGCGGACCGTGCTGCCCGAGGGGGAGCCGGCCGACCTCCCCGAGGACATCGTGCTGCTCGCCGCCCGGTTCGACTGATCTGTCATTGCTTGTGGTGTTTGTCGCTGTTTGTGTGATAGGGCACACGGCCCGCCGGGGGCTGTCCGGTCGCACATACGATGGATGAGGTCCACACCCAGGTCCGTGTCTGTCGTAGCTGAGGAGAAGACGTGGCTGACGAGCTCACCCCGGAGACCCCGGAAGAAGAGCAGCCCAAGAAGACGCACAAGCAGCGCAAGAACGGGCTGTACCCGGGCGTCAGCGACGAGCTCGCCGAGAACATGCGCTCCGGCTGGGCGGACACCGAACTGCACGGACTGGAGCCCATCGCCCAGGCCTCGCACACCGCCGCCCGCCGCGCCGCGCTGTCCGCGCGCTTCCCCGGCGAGCGCCTCGTCGTCCCCGCGGGCCGCCTGAAGACCCGCTCGAACGACACCGAGTACCCCTTCCGCGCCTCCACCGAGTACGCGTACCTCACCGGTGACCAGACCGAGAACGGCGTCCTGGTCCTGGAGCCCACCGGGGAGACCGGCCACAGCGCCACCATCTACCTGCTGCCGCGCTCCAACCGCGAGAACGGCGAGTTCTGGCTGTCCGGCCAGGGCGAGCTGTGGGTCGGCCGCCGCCACTCCCTCGCCGAGGCCGAGCAGCTGCTGGGCATCCCCGCCAAGGACGTCCGCGAGCTCGCCGAGTCCCTGACCGAGGCCGAGGGTCCGGTGCGGAACGTCCGCGGCCACGACCCGGTCATCGAGGCCGCCCTCACCGACAAGGTGACCAAGGAGCGCGACGAGGAACTGCGCGTCTACCTCTCCGAGGCCCGCGCCGTGAAGGACGACTTCGAGATCGGTGAGCTGCAGAAGGCCGTCGACTCCACCGTCCGCGGCTTCGAGGACGTCGTGAAGGTCCTCGACAAGGCCGAGGCCACCTCCGAGCGCTACATCGAGGGCACCTTCTTCCTGCGCGCCCGCGTCGAGGGCAACGACGTCGGCTACGGCTCGATCTGCGCCGCCGGCCCGCACGCCTGCACCCTGCACTGGGTCCGCAACGACGGCGACGTCCGCTCCGGCGACCTGCTGCTGCTCGACGCCGGCGTGGAGACCCATGCCCTCTACACCGCCGACGTCACGCGCACGCTGCCGATCAACGGCACGTACACCGACATCCAGCGCAAGATCTACGACGCGGTCTACGAGTCCCAGGAAGCCGGCATCGCAGCCGTCAAGCCGGGGGCGAAGTTCCGCGACTTCCACGACGCCTCCCAGCACGTGCTGGCCGAGAAGCTCGTCGAGTGGGGCCTGCTGGAGGGCCCGGTCGAGCGCGTCCTGGAGCTCGGCCTGCAGCGCCGCTGGACCCTGCACGGCACGGGCCACATGCTCGGCATGGACGTCCACGACTGCGCCGCCGCGCGCACCGAGGCGTACGTCGACGGCACGCTGGAGCCGGGCATGTGCCTCACCGTCGAGCCGGGTCTGTACTTCCAGGCCGACGACCTGACCGTGCCCGAGGAGTACCGCGGCATCGGCGTCCGTATCGAGGACGACATCCTGGTCACCGAGGACGGCAACCGGAACCTGTCGGCCGGGCTGCCCCGCACCTCGGTCGAGGTCGAGGCCTGGATGGCGCGCCTCAAGGGCTGACACAGGGCCGACCGCACGGATCATGCGTGACGAGGGCGGGCTTCCCGGTACGGGGGCCCGCCCTCGGCGTTCCTACGACACCTTCAGCAGCGCGTCGTCACGCCACTTCAGCACCTTGTCGAAGCTCACCACGGCGCCGCGGCCCGGCCTGTTGCGGAAGCGGACGTGATCGGCGAGTTCCGCGATCAGGTGCAGGCCCCGGCCGTGCTCCGCAAGCGAGGGTCTGAGGCGGGCCACCGTCGCGGGCGGGAACCCCGGACCCGAATCGGTCACCTCGATGCGGCAGCAGTCCCCGTCCAGATAGGCCGTGACGTGGTACGCCTCGGCCTCGTCCGGGATGCCGTCGCCCCCGCCGTGCTCCACCGCGTTCGCGCACGCCTCGCTCAGGGCCACCGAGAGGTCGAAGGAGATGTCCGGGTCCACCCCCGCGGTCTCCATCGTCCCCAGCAGCAGTCGCCTGGCGAGCGGCACGCTCGCGGCTTCGCGCCTCAAGTGGAGAGACCACCAGATGCTCATACGGTTACCTATTGCCGCCCGCGGGGGGCCGTAAGCGCCCCGGCGGCCGTGGGAGCCCTCATTGCCCTCGTTCGGCCGATGCGACTCTCCCGGGCACCGGTGTATGCGGGCCGGCAGATCGCTGCGGGTGCGTGCGGCCGTGCCGGAGGAGGCGCCCGGGGGCCTTGCGAGGGGGCGTTCGAGGGGTGTTCCAGGGGGACTCAAGGGACCTTCCGGACCTGCCGTATGAAAGGCCTAAGCGCAGTGCGATGATGGCCCGGCCATGACTGCCCCCCACGCGACGCACGCCGGAGCCGGCCTCCGACTGATCCGGGCCGCGGTGTTCACCGCGGTCTGCGTCGTGCTGTCCGCGGCCGGGCACGCCCTGGCGTCCTGCGCCACCGTGCCCTGGTGGTCACTGTGCCTCGGCTTCCTCGCCGTCTTCGCGGTCGCGGCCCCGCTCGCGGGGCGCCGGCGCACGCTGCCCGGCATCGCCGCCGGGCTCGCGGCCGGACAGCTCACCCTGCACGTGCTGTTCGGCCTCGGCCAGCACGACGCGGTGACGGCCCAGGCCCAGGACCCGGCCGGGACCGCCGACGGCTCGCTCGCGGCGCTCGCGGCGCGGCTGGTGTGCGGGGGCAACTCCGTACCGCTCAGCCCGGCCGACGCGCGGCAGATCCTGGAGACCGCCGGCCTGGACCCGGCCGCCCTGGCCGCACAGGCCGGAGAGCTCGGCCAGGCGGGACACATCGCGGCACAGGGCCACGGCGCACACGCCCACCTGGCCCAGGCCGCCACCGCGGCCATGCCCGCGACCGGCCTCTTCAGCCCGGCCATGCTGCTCGGCCACCTGCTGGCCGCGCTCGCCGCCGGCTGGCTGCTCGGCCGCGGCGACGCCGCGCTCTTCCGCCTCGTCGAACTGTCCCGGCTCTCCGCCGAAGCCGATCCCGTACGACCGCTGCGCGCCGCGCTGGCCTTCGTACGGGCCCTCGGCGCAGGTCTCCCGGGGGCGCCCGCCCGTACGCCGAGGGGCCCGCGCACCGAAGCGGCATCCCCGGCCGCGACCGGCCGGGAGTCGCTCCAGCACACCGTGATCAGGCGCGGGCCGCCCGCGGCACTCGCCCTCGCAGCCTGACGCGGCACCCTCCTCCCCGGGACACACGGTGGGAGCACCGGTGCCGCGAACTCCGCGCGCGCCCGTGCGCGGAGCCACCGTCACCCCTGCTTCCGTGGAGTGTTTCGCCATGAAGACCTCTCGCATCCCCTTCGCCGCCGCGCTCGCCGCCGGTGCCGTCCTCGCCTTGTCCGGCACCGCCTTCGCGCACGTGAGCGTGCAGCCCGGCGAGGCCACCAAGGGCGGCTACGCGACGATCAACTTCAAGGTCCCCAACGAGCGTGACAACGCCTCGACCACGCAGCTCGAGGTCAACTTCCCGATCGACCAGCCGCTCACGTCCGTCATGCCGCAGGACATCCCCGGCTGGACCGTGACGGTCGAGAAGAGCAAGCTCGACAAGCCGCTCACCGTCCACGGCAAGCAGGTCAACGAGGCCGTCACCAAGGTGACCTGGAGCGGCGGCAAGATCGAGCCCGGCAGGTTCCAGCAGTTCCCGGTCTCCGTCGGCAAGCTCCCCGACAACGCCGACCAGATGGTCTTCAAGGCGATCCAGACGTACGACAACAACGAGGTCGTCCGCTGGATCGAGGAGGCCAAGGAAGGCGCGCCGGAGCCGCAGACCCCCGCTCCCGTCCTCAAGCTGACCGCAGCCAAGGGCGCCGACGACCACCACGACGCCGGTGGCAAGCAGGCCGACGGCAAGAACTCCGGCAAGGACGAGAACGACGGGCACGGCCACGACGAGGCCGCCGACAAGCACGGCTCGGACACGACCGCGCGCGCCCTCGGCATCGCCGGCATCGTCATCGGGCTCGGCGGGGTCGCCTTCGGCGTCGCCTCGCGCCGCCGCTCCGCCTGATCCACCGGAACACCATCCGTTCAACATCCGTTCAACATCCCCGATCCCAGGGACATCTCCATGCGCACCACACGTGCGACGGTCGCCGCTCTCCTCGCGGCGGCCGCGCTCACCCTCACCGCCTGCGGCGGTGAACCCGTCAAGACCGACTCGGTGACCCAGATCAGCGGTGGCCAGAACAAGGCCAAGCCCGCGACCGTCCTGGACCGCCCCTTCACCAAGCCGGAGCTGGTCCTGATGGACACCACCGGCAAGCCGTGGAACCTGCGCGAGCAGACCAAGGGCAAGCCGACGCTCATCTACTTCGGCTACACCAACTGCCCCGACGTGTGCCCGCTGACGATGAGCAACATCGCCGTCGCCAAGAAGGCACTCCCCAAGGCGGACCAGGACAACCTCCAGGTCGTCTTCGTCACCACCGACCCCGAACGGGACACCCCCGCCTCCCTCGGCGCGTGGCTCAAGGCCCAGGACCCGTCCTTCATCGGACTGACCGGGGACTTCGCCACCATCCAGGCCGCCGCGCGCTCGCTCGGCATCGGTATCGAGGCCGCCAAGAAGGAGGCCGACGGCAGCGTCGTCTCCATGCACGGCGCCCAGGTCATCGCGTTCTCGCCCAAGACCGACGAGGGCTACGTCCTCTACGGCGAGGGCACCACCGTCGACGACTACACCAAGGACCTGCCGAAGATCATCAAGGGAGAGAACCCGTGAACACCCGCACCACCCGCACCCTGGCCGCCGCCCTCTCCCTGACGGCAGCCCTCGGCATATCCGGCTGCTCCGCCTCCTCGGACGACGCGGCCAAGCCCTCGATGAGGGTCAGCGGCGCCTTCATGCCCCAGCCGGTCAACGACAAGATGGCCGGCGCGTTCATGGTCATCAAGAACGAGTCCAAGACCGCCGACAAGCTCACCGGCGTCACCTCCACGCTCTCGGACGATCTCCAGATCCACGAGACCAAGGACCAGAAGATGCAGCAGGTCCCGTCCCTGGACGTGCCTGCCAACGGTGAGCTCAAGCTGGAGCGCGGCGGCAACCACGTCATGTTCATGGGGCTCAAGAGCACCCCGAAGGTCGGCGACAAGGTGACCGTCGAGCTGCGCTTCGAGAAGGCCGACCCCGTGAAGGTCGAGCTCGACGTGAAGGAACGGACGTACAACGCCCAAAGCTCCACCGCCCACTGACGGACCGAGGTACCGACACGCCATGACGGCCACCGCCCCCGCCTCCTCCCTGGCCCGCGCCCGCACCACGGCACTCCTGCCGCGGCTCGCGCTGGTCCTCGCAGCCCTGCTGGCAACCCTGTTCACCGCGGCCTCCCCGGCCGCGGCGCACGCCGCACTCACCGCGAGCGACCCCAAGGACGGGGCGGTGGTCGCCACGGCGCCCGCCCAGGTCACGCTCTCCTTCTCGGAGCAGGTCGCCATGGGCGACGACTCCATCCGCGTCCTGGACCCCAAGGGCAAGCGCGTGGACACCGGTGAACTGCGCGACATGTGCAGCGGGAACACCATCCGCTACGGCACCGCCCTCCATGCCGGCCTGCCCAACGGCACCTACACCGTCGCCTGGCAGGCCGTCTCCGCGGACAGCCACCCGATCTCCGGTGCCTTCACCTTCTCCGTCGGCGCGCCCTCGGCCACCGAGGTCGCCCTCCCCACCCGGCAGGCGGGCGGTGGTCCGGTCGGCGTCGCCTACGGGATCGCCCGCTACGCCGCCTACGCCGGCTTCACCGTGCTCGTCGGCGGCGCCGCCTTCATCCTGCTGTGCTGGCGCCGGGGGGCCGCCGAGCGGCCGCTCCAGAAGCTGGTCGTGCGCGCCTGGGTCACCCTGACCGCCGCCACCCTGGCGATGCTGGTGCTCCGCGGGCCGTACACCGGGTCGGGGAAGTTCAGCGACGCCTTCGACCTCGACGCCCTGAAGGCCGTCCTGGAGACCAAGGCCGGTGCCTCACTGGTCTCCAGGCTGCTCCTGCTCGGCGCCGCGGCCCTCTTCATCGCGGTCCTCTTCGGGGTCTACGCCCGCCGCGTGCAGGGCACCGAGGAGGAAGGCGAGGGGGGCGAGGAGTCCAAGGACACCAGCGACCTCACCTTCGGCCTGGCCATCGGCGGCGCCGTCGTGTCCGGCGGTATCGCCGCCACCTGGGCCCTGTCCGAGCACGCCTCGACCGGTATCCAGCCCGGCATCGCCATGCCCGCCGACATCCTGCACCTGCTGGCCGTCGCCACCTGGCTGGGCGGGCTCGCCGCGCTGCTCGTCGCCCTGTACAAGGTCCCCGGTATCGAGCGGGCGGCAGTCCGGCGCTTCTCCCGGGTCGCCTTCGTCAGCGTCCTGGTGCTCGCCGTCACCGGCGTCTACCAGTCCTGGCGTCAGATCGGCAGCTGGTCCGCCCTCACCGGCACCGACTACGGACGGCTGCTGCTCCTGAAGGTCGGCCTGGTCGCCGTCCTCGTCGGGATCGCCTCCGTGTCCCGGCGGTGGACCGCACGGCTCGCCGACGCCCGAGAGGCCGACACAGCAAAGGCAGCGAACGCGGTCGACGAGGCCGGCGCAGGACGGGCGGCGAAGGTCGTCGCGCAGCGCGATGTTTCACGTGAAACACAGCCCGTCACCGTGCCGGCCGACCCCAAGCGCGCCGCGCAGCTCGCCCGGCAGCAGGCCGCCCGCGAGAACGCCCGCGAGAAGCAGGTCCGGGACGCCGACCCGGACCGCGCCGGCCTGCGCCGCTCCGTCCTGGCCGAGGCGGCCGTCGCCGTGGTCCTGCTCGCCGTCACCACGGTCCTCACCAGCACCGAGCCCGGGCGCACCGTGGAGCGGGAGACCGGCCGCAGCGGGGCTGCCACCGCCGTTCCCGACCGGGCCGTCAAGATCACCCTGCCCTTCGACACGGGTGGCCAGAACGGCAAGGGGAACATCCGGCTGGAGCTCGACCCGGGTCGGGTCGGAGCCAACACCCTGCACCTGTGGGCCGAGTCCGGCGAGGGCAAGCCCTTCGACCTCCCCGAGGTCAAGGTGGCCTTCACCCTCCCCGCGAAGGACATCGGTCCCCTGCCTCTCGTCCCCGAGCAGGCCGCCCCCGGACACTGGACCGCGTCCGGGGTACAGCTGCCGCTCGCCGGCGAATGGCGCATCGACGTGACCCTCCGTACCTCCGACATCGACCAGACGACCGTCCAGAAGACAGTGAAGATCGGCTGAACAGCGTGACCGAGAGCAACCCCGACATCGAGATCTCCCGGCGCCGTCTGCTGGGCACCGTCGGCGCCGCGGGCGCCGCCGGGCTCGCGCTCGGCGCCACGGGCGGCGCCCTGGCGCACTCCGCGCTCGCCGACTCCGGGAGCGGCTCGGCCCCGGGCGCCGCCGGGAGCCTGAGCTCCCTCGGCGCCACCCAGGTCGCCTTCCACGGCGACCACCAGGCCGGCATCACCACGCCGCTCCAGGCCAAGGGTCATGTGGTCGCCTTCGACCTCGCGGCCGGCGCGGGCCGCACGGAGGCCGCCGCGCTGATGCGGCGCTGGTCGGAGACGGCCCGCCGGCTCATGGCGGGCGAGACCTCCGGGTCCGCGGACACCGGTATCGCCCTCGACGCCGGCCCGTCCTCCCTCACGGTCACCTTCGGCTTCGGCCACTCCTTCTTCGAACGCACCGGCCTCACCAGCCGCCGCCCCGTCGCCTTGGACCCGTTGCCGGACTTCTCCTCCGACCGGCTCGACGCCCAGCGCAGCAACGGCGACCTGTGGGTCCAGATCGGCGCGAACGACGGGCTCGTCGCCTTCCACGCGCTGCGCGCTCTCCAGAAGGACGCCGGGGACGCCGCACGCGTCCGCTGGCAGATGAACGGCTTCAACCGGTCCCCCGGCGCCACCGGAACCCCGATGACCGCCCGCAACCTCATGGGCCAGATCGACGGCACCGGCAATCCGAAGCCCTCGGATCCCGACTTCGACAAGCGGATCTTCGTCCCCGGCGCGGGCCCCGGTCCGGCCGAGCACTCCTGGATGGCCGGGGGCTCGTACGCGGTGGTCCGACGGATCCGCATGCTCCTCGACGACTGGGACAGGCAGTCGCTCGCGCAGCAGGAGCAGGTCATCGGCCGTACCAAGGCCACGGGCGCGCCGCTGACCGGCGGCAGCGAGACCACGAAGATGGCACTCGACAAGATCGGCCCCGACGGCAAGCCGGTCATCCCGTCCAACGCGCACGCCCGGATCTCCGCCCCCGAGCAGAACGGCGGGGCCGCGATGCTGCGGCGCCCCTTCTCCTTCCACGACGGGATCGGGGCGGACGGGACCCCCGACGCCGGGCTCCTCTTCATCTGCTGGCAGGCCGACCCGCTGCGGGGATTCGTCCCCGTCCAGCGCAAGCTCGACCGCGGGGACGCGCTGTCGCAGTTCATCCGGCACGAGTCCAGCGGCCTGTACGCGGTTCCGCCCGGCCCCCGCACCGGCGAGTACGTGGGGCAACGCCTGCTCGAAGGGTGAACAAGCGCCCCGACGGGCACCGCCCCGGCATTACGCTGATCGCATGTCGGCCACCCGCTTCACGTATCTCGGTCCCGAGGGCACTTTCACCGAAGCCGCCCTGCGCACGCTGCCGGAAGCCGCCACCCGGGAACTCATCCCGATGGTGTCGGTGCCGGCCGCCCTGGACGCCGTGCGCAACGGCGAGGCCGCGGCCGCCCTGGTGCCGATCGAGAACTCGGTGGAGGGCGGGGTCACCGCCACTCTCGACGAGCTGGCCTCCGGCGAACCGTTGATGATCTACCGCGAGGTGCTGCTGCCCATCGCCTTCGCGCTGCTCGTCCGGCCCGGTACCGCCCTGTCCGACGTCAAGACCGTCACCGGGCACCCGGTGGCCCAGCCCCAGGTGCGCAACTGGCTGCGGGCCCATCTGCCCGACGCGGTGTGGGAGTCGGCCGCCTCGAACGCCGACGGTGCCCGGCTGGTCCAGGAGGGCCGCTTCGACGCCGCCTTCGCGGGCGAGTTCGCCGCCGCCACCTACGGGCTGGTCCCGCTGGTCACCGAGATCCACGACGCGGAGAACGCCGAGACCCGGTTCGTGCTCGTCGGGCGGCCGGCCCGGCCCGCGGCACCGACCGGCGCCGACAAGACCTCGGTCGTGCTGTGGCTCGGCGACGACCACCCCGGTGCGCTGCTGGAGCTCCTCCAGGAGTTCGCCGTGCGCGGGGTCAACCTGATGCTGATCCAGTCCCGCCCGACGGGTCAGGGCATCGGCAACTACTGCTTCGCGGTCGACGCCGAGGGCCATGTCTCCGACCGTCGGGTCAGCGAGGCCCTGATGGGCCTCAAGCGCACGTGCCCGCAGGTCCGCTTCCTCGGCTCCTACCCGCGGGCAGGCGTCGCTCAGAGTGACGTGCGCTCTCCGCGGCCCGGAACCTCCGACGGCGATTTCACGGCCGCCTCGGACTGGCTGACACGCTGCCTCGACGGTCGGCCGTAGGACTTCGTCCACTGTCCACACAGTTATCCACAGGCCGAGATGGGGACCTGGGGACAAGTCGACAGAGCGGCATGACAAGGTCGACAAATCGGTCGGGTGGCCCAGGTTTCGCGTTGGGGAGCGGAAGGTGAACGGCGTCACCCCCGTATCACCGATCAACTCTTTGGAGCGAGTCATTCCCACCCGAATGAGTGTGTGAGGGTGGTTTGAACCCTGATTCGCCTCGGCGGGCCGCCGATCACGAATGATCTATTTCCGTGTCCACAGATGCGGCGCACAGCCTGTGGATAAGGTGGAGGCGGCGGGAATTCCTGTGGACGAGGAACGCCTTCCGGCCCTGCTCAGGGCCTCCCCGCCCGCGGAGTTGTGCCCCTTTTCGGGGAATGGGCCGCTTTTATTGACGACCCGAGAAGGATCACTTCCGGCCAGCCGTCAAGACTTATACATCCGCGGCAATTGGGACATAGCGACACGCAGCGTGATATCGGTGTGATCCCAGGAACCCCGGCCCGGTAGCCTGGAGGGGTGATTGACCTCCGGCTGCTCCGTGAAGACCCTGACCGTGTCCGCGCCTCGCAGCGCGCCCGTGGAGAGGACGTCGACCTCGTCGACGCACTGCTCTCCGCCGACGAGCGCCGCAGGTCCTCAGGCATGCGCTTCGACGAACTGCGCAATGAGCAGAAGTCGCTCGGCAAGCTCGTCTCCAAGGCCTCTCCGGAGGAGCGGGCGGAGCTGCTGAAGCGGGCGGAGCAGCTCAAGCAGGACGTCAAGGCGGCCGAGGCCGAGCAGAACGAGGCCGACGAGGCCGCCAAGCAGCTCCTGCTCCAGCTGGGCAACATCGTCCACGAGGACGTCCCGGTCGGCGGCGAGGAGGACTTCACCGTCCTGGAGACGCACGGCGCCATCCGCGACTTCGCCGCCGAGGGCTTCGAGCCCAAGGACCACCTGGAGCTCGGCGAGTCGCTGGGCGCCATCGACGTCGAGCGCGGCGCCAAGGTGTCGGGCTCGCGCTTCTACTACCTGACCGGTGTGGGCGCACTGCTGGAGCTGGCCCTGGTCAACGCGGCCATCGCGCAGGCCACCGAGGCCGGCTTCATCCCGATGCTCACCCCCGCGCTGGTCCGCCCGCGCGCCATGGAGGGCACCGGCTTCCTCGGCCAGGCCGCGGAGAACGTGTACCACCTGGAGAAGGACGACTACTACCTCGTCGGCACCTCCGAGGTCCCGCTCGCCGCGTACCACATGGACGAGATCATCGACGCCGACAAGCTGCCGCTGCGGTACGCCGGCTTCTCGCCGTGCTTCCGCCGCGAGGCCGGTACGTACGGCAAGGACACCCGCGGCATCTTCCGTGTCCACCAGTTCGACAAGGTCGAGATGTTCTCGTACGTCGCGCCGGAGGAGGCCGAGGCCGAGCACAAGCGCCTCCTGGAGTGGGAGAAGCAGTGGCTTACCAGCCTGGAGCTGCCGTTCCAGGTGATCGACGTCGCCACCGGTGACCTGGGCGCCTCCGCCTCGCGCAAGTTCGACTGCGAGGCCTGGATCCCGACCCAGGGCAAGTACCGCGAGCTGACCTCCGCCTCGAACTGCGACAGCTTCCAGGCCCGCCGCCTGTCGATCCGCTACCGCGACGGCAAGAAGACCCAGCCGCTGTCCACGCTGAACGGCACCCTGTGCGCCGTACCGCGCACGATCGTCGCGATCCTGGAGAACCACCAGCAGGCCGACGGTTCGGTACGGGTGCCCCAGGTGCTCCGTCCGTACCTCGGTGGCCGCGAGGTCCTGGAGCCGATCACCAAGTGAGCACGGCCCCCTTCCCGTACAAACTCGTCGCCACCGATCTCGACGGCACGCTGCTGCGTGGCGACGACACGGTCTCGGAACGCACCCGTGAGGCGCTCGTCGCGGCCACTGCGGCGGGCGCGGCGCACATCATCGTCACCGGCCGCGCCGTGCCGTGGACCCGGAGTGTGCTGGACGATCTCGGCTACCAGGGGATCGCCGTGTGCGGGCAGGGCGCGCAGGTCTACGACGCGGGCGCGCACCGGCTGCTGACCTCGGTGACGCTGGACCGGCAGCTCGCCGGCCTGGCGCTGTCGAAGATCGAGGCCGAGGTCGGGCCGCTGGCCCTGGCGGCCAGCCGGGACGGGGTGGACGGCGAGGTCCTCTTCGGGCCCGGCTACCAGGTGCAGGAGGGCCTCCCTGCCGTCTACCTGGAGGACACCGCCGCGGTGTGGACGGCTCCGCTGAACAAGCTGTACATCCAGCACCCCGAGCTGGACGACGACACGCTGGTCAAGGTGGCCCGGGAGACCGTGGGCAGCCTCGTCGACATCGTGATGGCCGGTCCCGGGATAGTGGAGATCCTCCCGCTGGGGCTGACCAAGGCCACGGGCCTGTCCCTGGCCGCGCGTCGGCTCGGTGTGAAGGCCGCGGAGACCATCGCCTTCGGGGACATGCCCAATGACATCCCGATGTTCGGCTGGGCCGCGCACGGGGTGGCGATGGCCAACGCCCACGCGGAGCTGAAGGCAGTGGCCGACGAGGTGACGACCTCCAACGAGGAGGACGGCATCGCGGTGGTGCTGGAGCGCCTGCTGGGCGCCGCCTAGCCAAACGAGACGCGTCGCACGACGTACGAGAGGTCCGGGACAGCCCGCGCCGCGAGGCGCGCTCGAAGTGGCTGTCCCGGACCTTTTGTTGCTCCCCGCACGACTCACTCTGCCCCCGGCGCACTCCCCGTACCAGCGATTTTCCGTGCGTCAGCCGTGGAGTCGGCGCCGGCGCCAGTACGCCACGGTCACGATGGCCAGGAGCGGGCCCCACAGGAGCAGCGGAGCGTAGGAGAGGGTGAAGAACCAGTAGCCGAAGCCTTCTTCGGGGGAGTCCGGGCTGGCCGCGACCGCTGGTCGCCTGCGCGTTCGGGGACCGTCGCGGGTGTCCTGGGCGTGGTGGCCGTGGCGCTGTGGCCGGTCCCGCTGGTGGTGGACCAGGGGTCGTGGCTGGAGGCCGGCGGGGCGGCGGCGTTCTGGGCACTGCCCGCCGCCCTCGGCGCGGTGGCCCTCGGCGGCCACCTGCGCCGTCAGGTGGGCCTGATGCGGCGGGCCGTACGGGATGCGCGGCGCGACCAGCAGCTGGAACTGGCGCGGGATCTGCACGACTTCGTCTCGCCCGACGTGAGCGCGATCGTGGTGCAGGCGCAGGCGGCCCGGTTCGTGGCCGAGCAGGATCCCGGGCAGGCGGTCCGCGCGCGAGGTGACCACTTCGATCTGGACGAGTACGTGCACACCGCCCTGCGCAACGGTGCCTGCGGCTTCCTGCTGAAGCGGTCGGGCCGGCACTGCTGATCGAGGGCGTGCGGGCGGCGATGGCCGGGGACACGCTGATCAGTCCGCAGATCACGGTGCGGCTGCTGAGCCGGCTGACGCAGGCGGGTCCGGTGGCCCGGCCCGCGGCGCATCCGCTGACGGAGCGGGAGCTGGACATCGTGCGCCTGGTCGCACGGGGGCTGACCAACGCCGAGATCGGCGCGGAGCTGTTCATCAGCGCGGGGACGGCGAAGACCCACATCGCGAACGTCCAGGCGAAGCTCGAGGGGCGGAACCGGGTGGGGATCGCCGCGTGGGCGTGGGAGCACGGCGTGGCGAAAGCGGAGGACGGCTAACGAGGTTTCACGTGAAACAGGGACGGTGTTTCACGTGAAACAACGTGGCGGGTGAGCGGCCAGGCCAGCAGGCCGACCGCCAGCGAGATGGCGTGGCCGAGGTCGGTGAAGGTGCCGCCGGTGGCCAGGGGGATACCGAAGAAGGCGACCGCCCCGGCCAGGTAGAGCCATCTCCAGGGGCTGGGGAGCCGGTAGGTGAGGACGCCCACGGCGGCCGCGAGACCGTAGCTGACGCCGATGTCGACGACGTGGGTCATGCTGCGCGGGGCGCGGTGGTCCTGGATGGCAGTCAGCAGGACCTTCTGGCTGACCAGGGTGGCCACGATGTGGGCGGTCGCGACGATCACGAGCCAGCGCAGGGTGCCGAGCCAGCGTTCGACGGGGGCGTGGAAGACCTCGAAGAGGACGGCGTACAGGGCGAGCGAGGCCGGGTTCTCGATCCAGAACGCGCTGCTGAGGAGCGCACGGACGGGGTATTTGACGAGCTGGTGGATGTTGCTGCTGTTGCGGTGGAGCAGTACGCGCTCGAGCTGGTCGGGCGCGATCGCGACGATGATGCTCGTGACGGCGATGATCAGCAGCCATATGTGCGTTCCGGGCGTGGAGCGTATCCAGGACCGCAGGGGCCTGGACGGCTCGGGCTCGGGGTGCTCGATCATGCCCCGATGATGCCCCGTAAAGCTGTGCCCCGCCTGGCCGAATGGGCCGGGCGGGGCACGGTGCACGAAGCGGTCCCGCAGGCCTACTCCTCACCCGCCAGGGTGAGGCGGCGCAGCTTCTGGCCCGCGTAAACGGTGGCGCCGACGGTGACCGCGGAGAGCAGGACCACGGCGGTGGGCAGGCCGACGCTGGCGTCGACGTATCCGTCGCCCGCGATCTTCTCGGCGAGGGAGAGGGCCCACTGCTGGACGCTGAGGGTCTTGGCACCGGAGACCAGGCTGCCGAAGAGCGATTCCCAGATCAGGGCGTAGACCAGGCCGAAGACGACCGCGTGCCGGCTGACGGTGCCCAGCAGCAGGAACAGCGCGCTGTAGGCGATCGAGGCGACGAGGGCGGCGACGGTGTAGGCGATGGCGATCTGCTGGCCGTTGCCGTTGAGGATGAAGCCGGCGATCAGGGTGGGGATCGCGGAGAAGGCCATGGTGACGGCGATCGCGACGATCAGCTTGGTCATGATGATCGTCGGTCGCTTCACCGGCTTGGAGAGCAGGTAGACGATGGATCCGTCGTCGATCTCGGGGCCGATGGCGCCCGTGCCGGCGATGACACCGATCAGCGGGACCATCGTCGCGAGGGCGAAACCGCCGAGCAGGTCGGCTGCGACCTTGTCGTCCACACCCGTGAGCGCGCGGACGGCGGCGGAGATGAGGATCAGCAGGGCGGGCAGCAGGAAGAGGATCAGCGCCCGGCGGCGGCCGAGCAGGGCCCGGTAGGTGAGCCGGGCGACGGTGGGGTTGTACATGGGTGCCAGCTCCTTCAGGCCGCGACGAGGTAGGAGAAGACCGACTCGAGGGACTCGTCGGAGGGCGAGACCGTCAGCAGCCGGATGCCGTGCGCGCGGGCGACCCGCGGCAGCAGCTCGGTGAAGCGCCCGAAGTCGACGGCCTGGATGCGCAGGGCGCCTTCCTTGAGGTCGACCTCGATACCGGCCGTGGACGGGTCGGCGATCAGGGCCGCGGCGAGGGCCCGGTCGTCGGAGGAGCGGATGAGGTAGCGGTGCGGGCGGTCCGTCATCAGGCGGCGGATCTTGCGGAAGTCGCCGGAGGCGGCGTGCCGGCCGGCGACGACCACCTCGATGTGGGAGGCGAGCTGCTCGACCTCCTCCAGGATGTGCGAGGAGAACAGGACGGTGCGGCCCTCATCACCCATGCGGCGCAGCAAGTCCATCAGCTGCATGCGCTGGCGCGGGTCCATGCCGTTGAAGGGCTCGTCGAGGAGCAGCACGGACGGTTCGTGGACCAGCGCGGAGGCCATCTTCACGCGCTGGCGCATGCCCTTGGAGTAGGTGGAGATCTTGCGGTCCTGGGCGTACTCCATCTCGACGGTGGCGAGCGCCCGCTGGGCCGCCGCGTCGTCGAGCCCGTGCAGCTCGGCGTTGGCGACGACGAACTCCCGGCCGGTGAGGAAGTCGTACATGGCCTCGCGCTCGGGCACGACGCCGATCTGCTTGTAGACCTCCTCGTTGCGCCAGATCGGCGCGCCGTCGAGGGTGACGGTGCCCGTGGAGGGGGCCAGGAAGCCGCCCATCATGTTGATGAGCGTGGACTTGCCCGCGCCGTTGGGGCCGAGGAGTCCGGTGACGCCGGGGCCGATGCGCATGGTCACGTCGTTGACGGCAACGACGTTCCCGAACCAGCGGGAGGTGTGGTCGATGTCGATGATGCTCACAGCCCGGCCTTCCGGTAGCGGGCCATCAGGGCGGCGTAGGAGCCGGCGATGAGGCCGAGGACGACGAGCAGGTAGACGAAGCCGGTGCCGGCCGAGGGACCCTCGCCGCCGGGGAAGGCGGAGGTCGCGCCGAGGAAGGCCGTCTGGAAGCCGTCGATCAGGGTGATCGGGGAGAACAGGCCCAGCCAGTCGATGGCCCCGGCGTTCCCGGTGTTGTAGGCGATGCCCTGGACCGCGGTCACGGCGCCGTACGGGATGAGCAGCACGGCGATGATCGCGGCGACGCCGAACCCGCGGCGCGGGGTGAGGGCGGCCATGACCAGGCCCAGGCCCGCGAAGAGCAGCGACAGCAGCAGTACCGACACGAGTCCCTGCCCGAATCCCTTGGTCTGGTCACCGAAGTCGAACTTCGCCAGCAGCGAGCCGATCCACATGATCAGCAGCGGCGTGGCGGTGAGGATGAACAGGGCCGAGGCCATGGCCGCGTACTTGGCCACGACGTAGTCGACCCGCTCGATGGGCCGCGAGAAGTAGAGCGGCACCGTCTTGAAGCGCAGGTCGCGGGAGACCGACTGGGGCGCCTGGGAGGCGAGGTAGAGGCCGATGACCACCTGGGTGGTCAGGGCGTACGTCGTGTACTTGATCGGCAGATCGGTGGAGCCGGGGACCGCGATGGCCACCGCGACGATGATCAGCGCGGGAACGCACATCACCGCGAAGAGGATCATCGGCAGGACCTTGGACTTGGCGGAGCGGCCGAGGCCGTAGGCGCCGCGCAGGGACTGCGAGAACAGCGACTTGCGGGCGTAGGCGCGGCCGAGCCGGGGGCCGTCGTAGGACCGGTAGCCGATGTTGTGGATCTGGGTCGAGGTGTCAGGCGCCATCGGAACCGGCTCCCTTCTGCTGGATGGGCCACGAGGGCTGGTCGTTGTCGCGGAAGACCTCCGCGATGTGGTGGCGGCGCTGCTCCATGCGGACCAGGCCGATGCCCAGGTCGGCGACGGTGTCGCGGACCGTGTCGTACGTGTCCTCGCCCGTGGCCTCGACGAGGAGGATGTGCCCGGCGCCCGGCAGGCCCTGCTCCTCGGCCGTGTGGAGGGCGATGCCCGCCGCGGTGAGCGCCTTGCGCAGGGCGGCGGTGCCGTCCGGGTGGGCGTCGGAGTCGGTGACCTCGACGGCGAGGGTCGTGGTGATCTGGGTGAAGTCGCTGGTGGAGCTGGAGCGCAGCAGCTTGCCGCCGTCGACGACCACCACGTGGTCGCAGGTCCGCTCCAGCTCGCCGAGGAGGTGGGAGGTGACCAGGACGGAGATGCCGAAGTCCGTGTGGATACGGCGGATCAGGTCGAGCATCTCGTCGCGGCCGACGGGGTCCAGACCGTTGGTCGGCTCGTCGAGGAGGACCAGCTGGGGGTCGTGGACGAGGGCCTGGGCGAGCTTGACGCGCTGCTTCATGCCCGTGGAGTAGCCGCCGATGGGGCGGTAGCGCTCCTCGTACAGCCCCACGTGGCGCAGGGTGTCGGCGGTGCGCTCACGGGCCGCGGTCGGCGGGAGGCCGGACATGCGCGCCATGTGGACGACGAACTCGGTGGCCGAGACGTCGGGCGGCAGGCAGTCGTGCTCGGGCATGTACCCGACGCGTTCACGGATGGCGCTGCCATGCGTGGCGACGTCGAGGCCGAGCACGGCGGCACTGCCCTCGGTGGCGGGGGACAGTCCCAGCAGAATCTTGATCAGCGTGGACTTGCCGGCTCCGTTGGCACCCACGAGGCCGGTCACACCAGGCCCGATGTCCAGGGAGAGCCGGTCGAGGGCGGTCACTCGGGGGTACCGCTTGCTCAGGCTTTCGGTCGCGATGACAGTCACGGGTTCGACGGTAGTGGTGAAGGGCTCGAGGATCGTCAGACCTGGAGCGGGATCCCGTCTCCGCCTTCAGGACTACAGACCCTGACGTGAGGCTGATGCGGACCGGACAAGTTTGTCCACAGGTCTGTGCACGGGCCTTGACGTGATCTCCAGTCATTGTCACATTCATCAATGTCAAGTTACGGGCGCGTACGGCTACAGGGACGGGACGGCTGGCATGGCTGGGGACACCAAGCAACGCACCGCGCAACTCACGGCCGACCTGCGCGGGTTCAGGGAAGTACAACGGCTCGCCTACGAGTGCGCGGAGACCGTCGCCGCGCAGCTGCGCCCCGGCGTGACCGAGCGTGAGGCGGCCCGGATGCAGCGGGAGTGGCTGCGGGAGCGCGGGGTGCGCGACTGGTTCCACCTGCCCTTCGCCTGGTTCGGGGACCGGACCGCCTTCGTGAACTTCAAGATCCCGCTGCAGTTCTTCCCGACCAACCGGAAGCTGGAGCCGGGGATGCCGTTCATCCTCGACATGGCTCCGGTCTACAAGGGGTTCGCGGCCGACATCGGATACTCGGGCAGCCTCGGGCTCAATCCGGTGCAGGACCGTCTCATGTCCGATCTGCAGGCCCACCGCGCGCTGATCCTGGACCAGGTGCGCGAGCGGCGTTCGCTGCGCGAGATCTACGAGAACGTCGAGCGGCTGATGAACCGGCAGGGGTATGCCAACCGGCACCGCGCCTACCCCTTCGGCGTGATCGCGCACAAGATCGACCGCGTCAAGGAGCGGCGCTGGTCCCCGACCGCGTTCGGCTTCGGCACCCAGTCCCTGAAGGGGCTGGCCTCCGACGCCCTGCACGGTCACCGCGAGGGCTGGTCGCCGCTGTGGAGCCCGTACCACTTCTCCGACCACCCGCCGCAGCCCGGCCTGTGGGCGGTGGAGCCACATCTGGGCTTCCGCGGTACCGGCGCCAAGTTCGAGGAGATCCTGGTGGTCACCGACTCCCGGGATCCTCGGGAGAGCGCATTCTGGCTGGACGACGATCTGCCGCACGTGCGGCGCTGGGCTGAGGAGAAGGCGGCATGACCGGCATGAGCGGGGCGGGGACGACGGGCACGGCGCGACCGGCGGGCGCGCGCGAGCGCTGGGTGAGCACCGGCGGGGTCGAGCTGTGCGTCGTCGAACTGGGCGAGGCGGACCGGCCGACGGTGCTGCTGGTGCACGGCTACCCGGACAGCAAGGAGGTCTGGTCGGAGGTCGCCGAGCGGCTGGCGGAGCGCTTCCACGTGGTGTTCTACGACGTACGCGGACACGGGCGGTCGACCGCTCCGCAGCCGCTGCGCGGCGGCTTCACCCTGGAGAAGCTGACCGACGACTTCCTGGCCGTGGCGGACGCGGTCAGCCCGGACCGCCCGGTGCACCTGGTCGGGCACGACTGGGGCTCCGTACAGGGCTGGGAGTTCGCCACCGTCGCCCGCACCGAGGGCCGGATCGCCTCCTTCACCTCGATGTCGGGGCCCTCCCTGGACCACTTCGGGCACTGGATCAAGAAGCGGATGTCGCGGCCCACCCCGCGCCGGGCCGCGCAGCTGCTGAGCCAGGGGGCCAAGTCCTGGTACGTCTACATGCTGCACACGCCCGTGCTGCCCGAGCTCGCCTGGCGCGGCCCGCTCGGCAAGCGGTGGCCCAAGATCCTCCAGCGCTTCGAGAAGGTTCCGGCCGGCTCCTACCCGACGGCCTCCCTGCCGTCGGACGCGGCGCACGGTGCCTGGCTCTACCGGGACAACGTGCGGCCCCGCCTGCGCCGGCCGCGCGCCGACGCGTACGCCCATGTGCCCGTGCAGCTGATCACCCCGACCGGGGACGCCTTCCTGTCCGAGCGGCTCTACGACGAGCTGGAACTGTGGGCCCCCGATCTCGTACGCCGCACCCTGCCCGCCAAGCACTGGGTGCCCAGGACCCGGCCCGACCAGCTGGCCGCCTGGATCGGCGAGTTCGTCACCGCCCGGGAGGAGCCGGCCACGCGGGCACCGGAGCAGAAGGCTCCGGGCCGGTACGCCGACCGCTTCGGAGGCCAGCTGGTGCTGGTCACCGGCGCGGCCAGCGGCATCGGCCGGGCCACCGCCTTCGCGTTCGCCGAGGCCGGGGCCCGGGTGGTGGTCGTGGACCGGGACGCCGAGGGCGCGGCGCGCACGGCCGAGATGGCGCGCCTGGTCGGCGCCCCCGAGGCCTGGGGCGAGTGCGTGGACGTCAGCGACGAGCAGGCGATGGAGAAGCTCGCCGCGAAGGTCGCCTCCGAGTACGGGATCGTGGACGTCCTGGTCAACAACGCCGGCATCGGCCTGTCCGGGGCCTTCCTCGACACCAGCGCCGAGGACTGGAAGAAGGTCCTCGACGTCAACCTGTGGGGCGTCATCCACGGCTGCCGGATCTTCGGGAAGCAGATGGCCGAGCGCGGACAGGGCGGGCACATCGTCAACACCGCCTCCGCCGCCGCCTACCTGCCCTCCAGGACCCTGCCCGCCTACAGCACCTCGAAGGCCGCGGTGCTGATGCTGTCGGAGTGCCTGCGCGCGGAACTGGCGTCGAAGTCGATCGGCGTCTCGGCGATCTGCCCCGGCATCGTGAACACCAACATCACCGCCACCTCGCGCTTCGCCGGAGTGGACGAGGCCGAGGAGAAGCGCCGCCAGGAGCGCTCCTCGCGGCTGTACGGGCTGCGCAACTTCCCGCCGGAGAAGGTCGCCGACGCGATCCTGCGGGCCGTGGTGCGCAACGAGGCCGTGGTGCCGGTGACTCCCGAGTCCAAGGGCGCCCTGTGGATGTCCCGCTTCGCGCCGCGCACCCTGCGGCGCTTCGCGAAGCTGGAGCCCAAGCTGTGACCGGGACCGGGACCGGGACCGGGACCAGTGCCGGCACGGGGAGCCCCTATGTGATCAGCCCGCGCCGGGTGGCTTTCGACTGGAAGACCACCCCGCTGCACTGGATACCCGACGAGCCGACCGCCACCCACGTCATCAACGTGCTGCACCTGCTGCTGCCCGCCGGGGAGCGGTGGTTCGTGAAGGTCTTCAAGGAGGGCCTGCCCCTGGTCACCGACCCCGAGCTGCGGGCGGACGTCAAGGGGTTCATGGGCCAGGAGGCCACCCACAGCGTGCAGCACTCCTACGTACTGGACCACCTGGCCGAACAGCGGCTGCCGACGGAGGCGTACACGAAGTACGTGGACTTCCTCTTCGAGAAGCTGCTCGGGGAGACCCCGCCCTTCGGGGCGCCCGTCACCGCCCAGGAGTGGCTGCGCTTCCGGCTCGCGCTGGTCGCCGCCATCGAGCAGTTCACGGCGGTCCTCGGGGACTGGGTGCTGCGCGCCGAGGGGCTCGACCGGGCCGGCTCGGACGAGGTCATGCTGGACCTGCTGCGCTGGCACGGCGCGGAGGAGGTGGAGCACCGCTCCGTCGCCTTCGACATGTACCAGCACTGCGGGGGAGCGGGCCTGCCCCGGTACGCGCGGCGCATCGAGGGGATGGTCGTGGTCGCGCCCGTGCTGGCCTGGCTGTGGGTGTGGGGGGCCTCGTACCTCATACGCAACGATCCGCAACTGGGCGGCCGGCTGCGCTATACGCTCCGCGGGCACAACCGGGCGGTGGCCAAGGGCCTACTGCCCACGTGGAGAGAGCTCGGCATGGCCATACCCCGCTACTTCCGGCGGTCGTACCATCCCTCGCAGGAGGGCTCGCTGCGCAGGGCGGTCGAGTACCTTGCGGCTTCACCTGCCGCCCGGGCCGCGGCGGGCGCGGTCGGCCGAGCCGCGATGTCGTAGGGAGCCGGGATTGTCCGATCAGGCGGTAGCCGAGTACCGGATCGAGGATCTGGCGCACCACAGCGGGGCGACGGTGCGCACGATCCGTGCGTACCAGGACCGCGGGCTGCTGCCGAAGCCGGAGCGGCGCGGCCGCTCCAACGTCTACCGGGACACGCATCTGGCGCGGCTGCGCCAGATCGCCGACCTGCTGGACCGCGGCTACACCCTGGCCTCCATCAAGGAGCTGCTGGAGGCCTGGGACGCGGGGCGTGGGCTGGGCGGCGTACTCGGGCTGGTCGCCGAGGTGCACGGGCCGTGGACCGACGAGGAGGCGGCCCGGATCACGCGGGAGGAGCTGAACGACCGGTTCGGCGGCCTTCCCGACGACGAAGCGGTGAGTGAGGCGTGCGAGCTGGGGGTGCTGGAGCGGATCCCGGACCGTCCGGACCAGTTCCTCGTGCCCTCGCCGCAGGAGCTGGCCGTGGCCGCCGAGCTGTACGCGGCCGGGGTGCCGCTGTCGGCGATCACCGGCCATCTGCGCGAGCTGCGCGCGCAGGTGGAGCACATCGCCTCGCGCTTCCTGGAGTTCACCACCGAGCACGTCTTCGCGCGCTACCTCGGGCACGTGCCGCCGACCGACGCGGACGCGGCGGAGGCGGCGACGATGGTGCGCAGGCTCCGGCCGCTGGCCCAGCAGACCGTGGACGCGGAGCTGGCGCGGGCGATGCGGCTGTTCGCGACCCGGCATCTGCAGCGGCACCTGGGGGCCGCCGGGGCGCCCCAGCCGTCAGGGCCCTCCCCGGTGGCGCTGCCGGCCGGGACGGTACGGGCGGTGCAGGACCTCGTCGGCGCCGATCATGTGGCGGAGTTCGTCCGGGCCGCGACGGAACGGGAGCTCCAGGCCCGGACCATGAACGATCTGGCGCGCCGAGGCGAGCGGTAGTCCGGAGCGGTAGTCCGGAGCAGCAGTCCGAGCCGTAGTCCACAGGGCGGATCACGCGTTTGCCGTCAAAACCCGCCCAAACGGCTGTGGACAAGTCCCGTCTGCCTGTGGGCAACCCTGTGGGCAACGGGCTCGGCGTCTCAGCCTATGGTCTCGTACGCCTCCTTGTCGGGCCCGGCCAGCGCCTCCGAGGAAGACTCCGGCAGGGCCGTCGGCAGCACGTCCGCGGGCACCGCCTTCGAGGAGCGGGCGGTCCCGTACAGCACGCCGGCGAGGACCAGGCCGAGGATTCCGCCGATCAGCTGGGCGGCGACGAAGCCGGGCAGGGACTCGGGGGCGATGCCGGTGAACGAGTCGCTGAAGCTGCGCCCGATGGTCCCGGCCGGGTTGGCGAAGGAGCCGGACGAGGTGAACCAGATCGCTGCGGCGATGTAGGCGGCGACCGCGGCCGGGATCAGCCGCGGGCGCCCGATCCGGTCGAGGCCCTGGATGACGAGGACGAGTCCGGCGGTGGCCACGACCTCGCCGATGAGCAGGTGGCCACCGTCGCGGACCTGCGTGGCGAAGGTGCCCGGGGCCCGGCCGAACATGGCCTCCGCGAGCACGGCGCCGCCGATGGCCCCGGCCGTCTGTGCCGCCGTGTAGACCAGCGCCTCCCGGCCGCCCAGCCCGTCGCCGCCGGTGCGCCGGGACCACCAGGCGGTCAGGGTGACGACCGGGTTGAGGTGGGCGCCGGACAGCGGCCCGAAGAGGGTGATGATCAGCCCGAGACCGATGGCCGAGGCGAGCGAGTTGGCGATCAGGGCGACGCCGGTGTCGGGAGTGAGTTCGGCGGCCTGGATTCCGGAGCCGATCACGACCACGAGGAGGCCGGCGGTCCCGATCAGTTCGGCAGCCGCACGGCGTGGCAGAGAGGTATGGGCTGTCATGGTTTCTCCCCCTGGGCAGAAGCGTCAGCGGAAAATCTATTCCGTATCTTGGAATAGTGACATTGGATGTCCACCCGATGTCCAGCCCGGCCCACAGGCGGAAAATCCCTGCCGGAGATCCCTCCGACGCGGCACGCTGGGGCCATGAACGACAGGCGCACCGTGAAGGTGTCCAAATACGTCTCGAAACACCTCCGGCATCAGCCGGAAAGGATCGGACTGGTGCTCGACTCCCACGGCTGGGTGGAGATCGACGATCTCCTCCGGGCGGCCGCCGCCCACGGCTTCCCCTTCACCCGCGCCGAGCTCGACCACGTCGTGGCCACCAACGACAAGCAGCGCTTCGCCGTCGACGGCACCCGCATCCGGGCCAGCCAGGGGCACACCGTCGCTGTGGACCTGGATCTCCCGGAGGCCGAACCGCCCGCGTACCTCTACCACGGCACCGTCGCCACCGCCCTGGACGCGATCCGCGCCGAGGGGCTGCGCCCGATGGCCCGCCACCACGTGCACCTGTCCCCCGACCGGGAGACCGCGACCCGGGTCGGCGCGCGGCGCGGCCGGCCCGTGGTGCTCGCCGTGGACGCCGGGGCGATGCGGACCGCCGGGCACGTCTTCCGGATCAGCGCCAACGGGGTGTGGCTGGTGGATGCCGTACCGCCGGAGTTCCTCCGCTTCCAGTAGCCGCTCGGGCGCGGGAATTCACTCAGGAATTGTCGGACCATCCCCCTAATCTGTTCCCACTCCGGGATCTGTGAGGGGGGGACCTCGCGATCGCCGAACCATCCCCGTACGTACGCGAGGTGACGCCCCATGACGTCCACACCCCACAGTTTTCAGGTCGATCTGCGCGGTCTGGTCGACCTGCTCTCCCACCACCTCTATTCCAGCCCGCGCGTCTACGTCCGCGAGCTGCTCCAGAACGCGGTGGACGCCGTCACCGCCCGCCAGAGCCTCGACCCCGACGCGGAGATCCGCATCCGGTTGTCCGCCACCGCCGGCCGGGTGACCATCGAGGACAGCGGCATCGGCCTGACCGCCGCCGAGGCCCACTCCCTCCTCGCCACCATCGGCCGCAGCTCCAAGCGCGGTGACGAGCACGGCCTGGAGGCCACCCGCCGCGAATTCCTCGGCCAGTTCGGCATCGGACTGCTCGCGTGCTTCGTCGTGGCCCGCCAGATCCGCGTCGTCACCCGCTCCGCCCGCGACCCGCAGGCCGCGCCCGTCGAATGGCTGGCCACGGACGACGGTTCGTACACCGTGCGCGAACTGCCCCACGAGGCACGCCCGGAGCCCGGCACCACCGTCGTCCTCGAAGCCCGCCCGGGCGCCGCCGAATGGACCCTCCCGGCCAAGGTCGAGGAACTGGCCCGCGATTACGGCTCCCTGCTGCCCTACGACATCACCTTCGACGACGGCGAAGGCGGCGTGCCGCGCCCCGTCACCGACCGGCCCGCCGTATGGGACCGGCCCTTCCCCACGCCCACCGCCCGCCGCGTCGCCCTCGCCGCACACTGCTCCGGACTCTTCGGTTTCACCCCGCTCGACAGCATCGACCTCGACCTGCCGGTCGCCGGGGTGCGCGGGGTCGCGTACGTCCTCCCCGAGCCGACCAGCCCCGCCCACCGGGCCGGACACCGCGTCCACCTCAAGGGCATGCTGCTGACCGACCGGGCCGACAACCTGCTGCCCGACTGGGCGTTCTTCGTCCGCGCCGTCCTCGACACGGACACCCTGCGGCCCACCGCCTCCCGCGAGAACCTCTACGACGACGAGACCCTGTCCGCCGTACGCGAGGCCCTCGGCGCCCGTGTCCGGAGCTGGCTCGCCGAGCTCGCGGCGAGCGACCCGGAGCGGCTGGCCGCCTTCCTGCGCGTCCACCACCTCGGCGTGAAGTCCATGGCCCGGCACGACTCCGAGCTGCTCGGACTGATGCTGCCGTGGCTGCCGTTCGAGACCAGCGACGGCCCGATGAGCCTGGAGGAGTTCACGGCCGCCCACACGGACGTCCACTTCACGCGCACGGTGGAGGAGTTCCGCCAGATCGCGCCGATCGCCGCCGCCCACGGTCTCGGCGTCATCAACGCCGGCTACACCTACGACGCCGACCTGCTGGCCCTGCTGCCCTCCGTACGGCCCGACCTGAAGGTCACCGAACTCGATGCCGGAGCCGTCACCGAGCGGCTCGACCCGGTGCCCACCGCCGCGGAACTGGAACTCGCGCCCTTCCTCTCCACCGCACGCACCCGCCTGGAACCCCAGGGGTGCGACGTGGTGCTGCGCGCCTTCCAGCCCGTCACCGTGCCCGCGCTCTACCTCGACGACCGCCAGGCCCGGCAGGAGCGGGACCGGACCGCCGCGCTGGAGAGCGCCGACTCCCTGTGGAGCGGCATCCTCGGCGCGCTGCGCGGCTCCGCGCCGCGCGCCCGCCTGGTCCTCAACCACAACAACCCGCTGATCCGCCGGATCGCCGCGCTCCCGGACGCTGCCCTGACCGGCACCGCCGTCGAATCGCTGTACGGGCAGGCCCTGCTGATGTCCCAGCGGCCGCTGCGCCCCGCCGACTCCACCCTGCTCAACCGGGCCTTCCTCGGACTCCTGGAATGGGCGACCCACCCCACCGAGGCCCAGGAGGACCGCACGTGACGATGTTGACGCGCCAGGAGATCGAGCTCGGACTGGCGGAGAACCGCGAGTCGCCGAACGGAGCGGCGCGCAACGCGCATGCCGAGGCTCTGGTCGGCGCCGCCGAGGCGAGCGGCGACCGTGCCCTGTTCCGCGCGGCACTGGACAACCTCGTCGGCGCCTACCTGTTCAGCTCGGAGTCGTCGAAGCTGCTCGTGCCCTTCGCCCGGCTGCTCCAGGAGTACGACAAGGACCCCGGCGCCTTCTCCGCAGGGGACGCGCACTCTCTGTTCTGGCAGTTCAAGTGGGTCACCACGGCCATATCCGACTCCCCCGGCATTCCGCTGGAGTCGGCCACCGGCTGGCTGGACGAAATGGAGCGCCGCTACCGGCTCGCGGGCTACAGCGAACGCCCCGTACGCGAGGCCGAGCTGTGGCTCGCCGACGCGATGGGCGACGACGAGCGGGCCGACCGGGCCTTCAAGCGCTGGCTGGCGGCCGAGCGCGACGACATGAGCGACTGCCGTGCCTGTGAGCTCAACAGCCAGGGCCAGTACGCCGTCCTGCGCGGAGACGACGCCCGCGCCCTGAACATCTGGACCTCGGTACTGGCGGGCGAGAAGACCTGCGCCGAGGAGCCGCACCGGGTGCTGGCCACCTCCCTGCTGCCGCTGCTGCGGCTCGGCCGGGCCGACGAGGCCCGTTCGCACCACCTGCGCGGCTACCGCCTGGCCCGCGGCAACGACAGCCTGCTGCCGTCGATCGGCAAGCACATCGAGTTCTGCGCGCTCACCGGAAACGAGTCGCGGGGGCTGGAGATCCTGGCCGAGCACGCCGCCCACGTCGGCCCGCTCGCCAATGTCGACGACCAACTCGCCTTCCACGGCGGCATCCTCGTCCTCCTGCGCCGGTTGACGGAGCTGGGGCACGGCGGGAGCCCGGCCGTCTCCTACGAGGGCACGCCGCGCACCGTCTCCGAGCTGCACGAGGTGCTGTACGCGGGGGCGCTCGAGATCGCCCGGCAGTTCGACGCGCGCAACGGAACCACCCGGGTCTCGGAGCGGTTCCTGGAGCGGATCGGGCGCGAGCCGCTGATCGGCCGACTGCCGCTCGGGGTGCGCAGTGCGGCGCTCGCCCCGGCGACGCCCGCCGTCTCCGCGCCGGTGGTGGAGCCGGCCGGGTCGACCGGTTTCGCCGAGCTGGTGGAGCGGGCCCGTCGGGCGCGCGACCTCGGCCATCCGGGTGCGGACGCGCTGTGGGCCGAGGTGGCCGTACGGACGGACGCGCAGCCGGAGCCCGATCCGCTGGTCGCGGCCGATGTGGCGGACCACCGGGCCCTGGCGGCCGCGCGCCGCGGGGCCGGGGAGGCTTCCGAGCTGCTGACGGCGGTGCGGGACGGCTACCGGGCGCTCGGGCAGGAACAGCGCGCGGCGCTCGCCGAGCTGCGGCTGGCGACCCTGGCCGCGCAGTCCGGGGCCTCGCCCGCCGAGGTCAGGCGGCTGCTGGGGGTGGCCGTGCGGGCCGCCGAGGGACTCGACGCCGCCGAACCGCTGCGGACCCGGCGGATCGCGCTCGCGGAACTGTCGGCGATCCGGATGGAGTCGTACCTGCGCTCGGTCGAGGCGGCCGCCGACACCGATCGGCACCACGACCACGCCCAGGGGCACGGTCACGATGAGCTGGCCGCCGAGTTGGTCGCGTTCGTCACCGCCTACGCGCAGGCGCTGCCGGATCTCGCGGCGGAAGCCGAGGAGATGCTGGGTCGGGTCTCCCTGTCGCAGGGCGACCAGGAGCGGGCCGTGACGCTGCTGGCCGGAGCCGCCGTACGGGCGGTCGCGGCGGGCCGGCCCTGGCAGGCGGTGGACCCGCTGGTGCTGCGGGCGGGGGTGCTGATGTCCCTGGACCGGCCCGAAGAGGCGGAGCGGGACGCGCGTTCCGCGCTGGAGCACGCCGCCGAGGTGACCGACTCCGAGACGCAGGGCATCGTACGGCTGACCCTCGCGGACATCCTGCTGAGGCGGGGCGACGCGGCCGCGGAGGCGGCCGGGCACGCGCTGGAGGGAGCCCACTGGTTCGACCTGGCCGGTCTGACGGCGGACGGCGGGGCGCAGGCCCGGCTGGTACTCGCCCGGGCCCACGTCCAGGACGACCGTGCGGCCGAGGCGGCGGAAGTGCTCCAGTCGGCGCTGCCCGACCTGCTGGAGCACGGTGACGGGCAGGCCGTGTTCGTACGGGAGTTCCTGGGCGATCTGCTGCGCCGGTTGAACGAGCCCCGCCAGGCGGCCGAGCAGTACCTGCTGGCGGCGGAGACGGCCAAGGGCTGGGAGGATCCGCGGCCGCAGGCGAACCTCGCGCAGTCGGCGGCGGACACCCTCTCCGACGCCGGGCTGGCCGTGGAGGCGGTCGCCGCCTACGAGAGAGCTCTGGAGCTGCGCCGCCTGACGGGTGAGGCGCCGGTCGCCGAGGTGCGCATCCTGCGCTCCCTGGCCTGGCTGGGGCTGCGCGAGCGGGTCGACGACGATGCGGTGACCCGGGCCCGGGCCCTGATGGGTGAGGCCGCCGGGGTCCTGGAGACCGCCCTGGCAGCGGAGCCCGGCTCCGTCGAACTGCGCTCCGAGCTCGCCCAGACCTGGCACCAGCTGGCGCAGGTGCTCGACCGGCGCGTCAGCGCGCAGGAGCAGCACGACGAGGAAGAGGAGGACGGCTCGGCCCCGACGGACGGGTGGCTGGGCGAGGCGGAGATCGAGGCGCTGCGGCTGGAGGAGATCGAACTCTGGGACCGGGCTGCCGCGATCTACGCGGAACTCGGCGCCGGCCATCTCCAGGACCGGTTCCAGTGCCTGAACAACGCCGCCTGGACCGAGCAGGAGCGGGGCCGCGCGGAAGCGGGTGCCGCACGGATCTCCGCACTGGTCGACGAGCTTCGGGAACTGCCCGAGGACGCCGTGCCCGAATGGATGCTGCCGAACGCCGAGCGTCTGATCAAGCAGCTCACGGCCTGATCCCTCGGCCGCCCGCCGTCGCCGCCCTCCCACCGGGAGGGCGGCGACGGCGGGAGCGGATCAGTCGTCCAGCTGGGCGAGGGCCTCGGTGGCGATCTTCTCGAAGACCGATTCGTCCGCGGCGAAGTCGGAGTCCGGGATCGGCGCGTGGATCACCAGCTCGGTGAACCCGAGCTCGCGGTGACGACCCGCGAAGTCGACGAAGGCGTCCACGGACTCCAGCAGGGTGCTGCGCTCGGGGGTGAAGCCGGTGAGCAGGACCTTCTCCAGCTCGCCGGAGTCCCGCCCGATCTCCGCGCAGGCCGCCTCCAGCCGGCCGAGCTGCCCGCGCATGGCCTCGAGCGACTGCTCGGGCGTGCCCTCCTCGAACAGCTTCGGGTCACCCGTCGTCACCCAGGCCTGGCCGTGCCGCGCGGCGAGCTTCAGGCCGCGCGGCCCGGTCGCGGCCACCGCGAACGGCAGTCGCGGACGCTGCACGCAGCCGGGGATGTTGCGGGCCTCCTCGGCGGAGTAGAAGGTGCCGCGGTGACTCACCGCGCCCTCGGTGAGCAGCTCGTCCAGCAGCGGCACGAACTCGGCGAAGCGGTCCGCCCGCTCGCGCGGGGTCCAGGGCTCCTGGCCCAGTGCGGTCGCGTCGAAGCCGTTGCCGCCCGCGCCGATGCCGAGGGTGAGGCGCCCGCCGGAGATGTCGTCCAGGGTGATGAGCTCCTTGGCGAGCGTCACCGGGTGGCGGAAGTTCGGCGAGGTGACGAGCGTCCCCAGGCGCAGCCGCTCGGTGGCCGCGGCCGCCGCGGTCAGGGTGGGCAGCGCACCGAACCAGGGCCCGTCGCGGAAGCTCCGCCAGGACAGGTGGTCGTAGGTGTAGGCCGTGTGGAAGCCGAGCAGCTCGGCCCGCAGCCACTGATCGCGACCTCCCTCACTCCATCGACGTACCGGAAGTATCACCGTGCTCAGACGCAGACTCATGTCTTCGAGCGTACGGGGGTCCGTCGATGTTTCACGTGAAACATCGCCAGCGCCCGTGGTCCGGCCACCTGGGGGCCATGGGCGAAGATGGAGCCGTGACCTCGGCTCCCCAGTGCCCGGACGGGCCAACCCCCATGCCCCGGCTCATCGCCACCGACCTCGACGGCACCCTGCTGCGCGACGACAAGTCCGTCTCGCTGCGCACCGTCGCCGCACTCGCCGCCGCCGAGGAGGCCGGCATCGAGGTCTTCTTCGTCACGGGCCGCCCGGCCCGCTGGATGGACGTGGTCAGCGACCACGTCCACGGCCACGGCCTGGCGATCTGCGCGAATGGCGCGGCGGTCGTCGACCTGCATGCCGGAAGGGAATTCGTGCAGGTCAGAGCCCTTCCGCGGACGGCCGCCCTGGCCGTCGTCGATGCCCTGCGGGCCGCGGCACCCGGCACGTCCTTCGCGGTCGAGCTGACGACCGGCATCAACTACGAGCCCACGTACCCGCCGTTCTTCCAGGACCCGGGCGCCAACGTCGCCACCGCCGAGAAGCTGCTGGCGGAGCACACGGACGAGGGCGCCGCGCCTGTGCTCAAGCTCCTCGCGCACCACGCCGAGCTGGCCCCGGACGAGTTCCTGGCCCTCGCCCGGTCCGCTGCCGGTGCTCACGCCTCGATCACGCGCTCCAGCCCGACGGCCCTGCTGGAGATCAGCGGGCATGGTGTCTCCAAGGCGAGCACCCTGGCGGTGTGCTGCGCCGAGCGGGGCATCTCCCCCGCCGAGGTGGTCGCCTTCGGGGACATGCCGAACGACGTGGAGATGCTCCGCTGGGCGGGCACCTCCTACGCGATGGGCAACGCCCACCCGGATGTGATCGCGGCCGCGTCCGGCCGTACGACCGCCAACAACGAGGACGGGGTCGCCGTCGTCATCGAGCGCATCGTGGCCGAACGCCTTGCCCGCCGGCAGGCCGACCGGTCCTAGAGGGCGATCAGCGCCGGCTCGGAGCGGGGGCTCGGAGCGACCTCAGAGCGGGGCCTCCCACACCAGGGTGGTCCCGCCGCCGTCCTCGCCGAGGCCCGGGCCGTAGAAGCTGGAGCCGCCCAGGGACTCGGCTCGCCGGCGCAGGTTCCGCAGCCCGCTTCGCCGTCCGTTCTCGGGGATGCCCACCCCGTCGTCGGCGACCTCCAGCCGGACCCCGGGGCGCCCGTCCGCCAGCGTGACGGTGGAGTCCAGGACCACCTCGATCCGCGACGCGTCGGCGTGCCGGAACGCGTTGGACAGGGCCTCGCGCAGCGCGGCGATCAGGTTCTTTCCCACCAGTTCGCCGACGACCGCGTCGATCGGGCCGAGGAAGCGGTGTGCGGGCTTGAATCCCAACGGCACGGCGGCCATGTTGATCTCCCGCAGCACCCGGGTGCGCAGCCCCGACGGGGCCTCCGCCGGACCCTGCTGGAGGGCGAAGATCGCGGTGCGGATCTCCTGGATCGTCACGTCCAGCTCGTCCACGGCCTTGCCGACCCCGTCGCGGACCTCGGGCACGACGGACCGGCGCTGCGCGCCCTCCAGCATCATCCCGGTGGCGAACAGCCGTTGGATGACCAGGTCGTGCAGGTCCCGGGCGATCCGGTCGCGGTCCTCGAACACGGCGAGCCGCTCCCGGTCGCGCTGTGCCTCGGCCATCATCAGGGCGAGCGCCGCCTGGGAGGCGAACTGCGTGGCCAGGGTCCGCTCGGACTCGCTGAACGGGCGCTCGCCGCGGGCCCGGGGAGTGACCAGCGCGCCCAGCACCCGCCCGCCGCTGTGCAGCGGGAGCATCATGCAGGGCCCGTACTGGCTGGTGAGCTTGCTGATCATGCGGGGGTCCGTGGCGGCGTCGTCGACGAAGACCGCCTCGCCCTGGAGCAGCTTGTCCACGACCGGGCTCTCTGCGGGGATCACCACACCGAGAGAGGCCGCCGCGCTCTCGGCGGAGACGGCGACGACCTCCATCCCGCCCTCCTCGGCGGGGAGCATCACGATCCCGGCGGCCGAGTCGGCCAGGTGGCGGGCCTGTTCGGCCACCACCGTCAGGGCGTCGTCCGCGTCCCCGCCGGAGAGCAGGGCGGTGGTGACGGCCACCGAGCCGTCGATCCAGCGCTCGCGCTGGGTGGCCGCCTCGTACAGGCGGGCGTTGCCGATGGCGATGCCCGCCTCGGTGGCCAGCACGCGGACCATGTGGACGTCGTAGTCGTTGAACTCGCCGCCGCCGTGTTTCTCGGCGAGGTACAGATTGCCGAAGATCTCCCCCTGCACCCGGATCGGGACTCCGAGGAAGGTCTTCATGGGCGGGTGGTGCGGCGGGAATCCGGCCGAGCGCGGATCCTTCGTCAGATCGGCGAGCCGCACGGTGTCGGGGTGCGAGATCAGCGCGCCGAGCAGGCCCCGCTTGCCGTCCGGACGGTGCCCGATCCAGCGGGCCAGCTCGGCGCTGATCCCGTAGGTGACGAAGTCCGAGAGCCCGCGCCCCTCCGTGTCGACGACGCCGATCGCCGCGTACCGGGCGTCCGCGAGTTCGGCGGCGGTCTCGCAGATGCGGTCCAGTGTGGAGTGCAGTTCAAGGCCGGTCCCGACCGACCTCATGGCCTCCAGCAGTTGCGGTACCCGGGCCGTGAGCTCGGTGGACAGGCCTTGCAGACTCCTGGTGGCCTGGGTGGCGGCCTCCAGTGCGTCCGGCGTTCCCGATGACGGATCCGGCGATTCCCGCGATTCCTGCGACTCCTGCGCTGACATGCCCTTGAGACTAGTTAGTCCGCTTTAGTGGGGAAAGTTACGGCAGGGAGAGTCGCGGCTCGGGGAAGCCGGCCGAAGCCGTCCGCTTCCCTCTCCCGCTCCAGCAGTCGGCGCAGAGGTCCTTCGGCCGCCGCCAGCTCCGCGTAGGCACCGCGCTGTACGAGCTCTCCGCGGTCCAGCACCAGTACCTCGTCGACCGCCTCCAGCCCGGCCAGCCGGTGCGTGATCAGCACGGTGGTCCGGCCCTCGGTCGCGGCCAGCAGGTCCGCCGTCAGCGCGTCCGCCGTGGCGAGGTCGAGATGCTCGGCCGGCTCGTCCAGGACCAGGACGGGGAAGTCGGCCAGCAGGGCGCGGGCCAGGGCCAGGCGCTGTCGCTGACCGCCGGAGATCCGCTCGCCGTGCTCGCCGACCAGCGTGTCCAGCCCGTCCGGAAGCCCGTCGGCCCACTCCAGCAGCCGGGCCGCGGCCAGCGCCGCCCGCAGTTCCTCCTCGCTCGCCCCGGTCCGGGCCAGCCGCAGGTTCTCCCGTACCGAGCTGTCGAAGAGGTGCGCGTCCTGGGCGCACAGGCCCACGAACGCCCGGACGTAGTCGCCGTCGAGGGTGCGGGCGTCGGTTCCGCCCAAGGCGTACGTGCCTTCGCGCGGGTCCAGGAATCGGAGCAGGACCTGGGCGAGGGTGGTCTTGCCGGAGCCCGAGGGGCCTACGACCGCGATGCGCCGGCCGGCTTCGAGGGTGAGGTCGAGGCCGCGCAGTGCGTCGCGCTCCTGACCGGGGTGGCGGGCGGTGAGCCCCGTCAGCCGCAGCGGGAAGGGCGAGGCGGGGGCCGCGGCGGGCCGCTCCGGCTCGACCACGGGAACCGGTGCGTCGATGACCTCGTAGACCCGCTCGGCGCTGCGACGCACCCGCTGGCGGTACTGGACGGCGAGCGGAAGGCCGGTGACCGCCTCGAAGGCGGCGAGGGGGGTCAGCACGGCGACCGCCATGGCCACCCCGGACAGCCGTCCGTCGTGGACGGCGTTCGCGGCGGCGGCCGCGGCCGCCACGACCGTCAGCCCGCACACCAGGGCGGACAGTCCGCTGCCCAGGCCGTTCGCGGCCGCGCCCCGGGCGGCGATGCCCGTCAGCAGGCCGTCGCTCTCCCGCGTACGGCGCTTGCGGTCCTCCAGGGCGCCGGCGACGGTCAGCTCCGCGGTACCGGTGAGCAGATCGGCCACCCGGGTGGCGAGCTCGCCCCGGGCGGGGGCGAGCCGTCGCTCGGCACGCCGTGCGCACGCACCGCTGACCAGCGGGACGCCGACGCCGGCGGCGAGCAGGCCGACGGCCAGCACGGCTCCGGCCTCGGGCAACAGCCAGGCGGTGAAGGCGACCGAACCGGTGCCGACCAGGACCGCGGTGCCGACCGGCAGCAGCCAGCGCAGCCAGTAGTCCTGGAGCGCGTCGGCATCGGCCACGAGGCGGGCCAGCAGGTCCCCGCGCCGGTGCTCGCGCAGGCCGGCCGGGGCGATGCGCTCCAACCTCCGGTACACGGAAACCCGCAGGTCGGCGAGCATCCGCAGGACGGCGTCGTGGGAGACGAGCCGCTCGGCGTAGCGGAAGACGGCCCGCCCCATGCCGAAGGCCCGGGTGGCGGTGACGGCCACCATCAGATAGAGCACGGGCGGCTGTTCGGAGGCCCGCGAGATCAGCCAGCCGGACACCGCCATCAGCCCGACGCTGGACCCGACGGCGAGGGCCCCGAGGAACAGCCCGAGCCTGAACCGCCCTTGCCAGGCCCGGGCGGCGGCCCGTACCCGCGCGAGGGGGTGCTGCCCCGCGGCGCCCCTCCACGAGGCCGGGGGCCGCGCCGCTCCCGGCTCTCCTTCCGGCGCACGCTCCGCGCCCGCCGCGGCGTCGGCGTCCGGCCGGGGATCACCCGGGCGAAGCGCGACGGCTTCGGGAAGCGGCGCGCTCGGGGACGGCTCCGCGGGGCGTACCTCCACCACCCGGTCGGCGATGGCCAGGAGCGCCGGGCGGTGCACCACCAGCAGCACGGTGCGGCCCGCCGCCAGCCGTCGTACGGCCTCGACCACGGCCGCCTCGGTCTCGCCGTCCAGCGCCGCCGTCGGCTCGTCCAGCAGCAGGACGGGCCGGTCGGCCAGGAAGGCCCGCGCCAGGGCCAGCCGCTGCCGCTGCCCGGCGGACAGTCCCACGCCGCCCTCGCCCAGCGGGGTCTCCACCCCGCGCGGCAGGGCGGACACGAACTCCCAGGCCCCCGCGTCCCGGAGTGCGGCGGCCACCTCCGCCTCGGAGGCACCCGGCCGGGCCAGCCGTACGTTCTCGGCGATCGTCCCGGCGAACAGGTGCGGCCGCTGCGGCACCCACGCGATCCGTTCCCGCCACTGCGCCGCCGACAGCCCGGCCAGATCGACACCCGCGATCCGTACCCGGCCCGCGGTCGGTGTGACGAACGCCAGCAGCACCTGGAGCAGGGTGGACTTGCCCGCTCCGCTCGGGCCGGTGAGGGCCACGCACTCCCCCGGGTCGACGGTCAGCGAGACGGGCGCGGGCGAGTCCTCGCCCCGGCCCTCGTACCGCACGGCGACCCCGTCGATCTCGATCCGCAGGGGAGTACCGGCGGGCAGAGCGGCCCCGGCCGCCGGGTCCCCGGCAGGGGTCTCCAGTACGTCGAAGATCTCCTCCGCGGCCGCCAGCCCCTCGGCGGCCGCGTGGTACTGCGCGCCTACCTGCCGCAGCGGCAGGTAGGCCTCGGGCGCCAGGATCAGGATGACCAGCCCCGTGTAGAGGTCGAGGCCTCCGTGGACCAGCCGCATGCCGATGGTCACCGCCACCAGCGCCACCGACAGGGTGGCCAGCAGTTCCAGCGCGAAGGAGGAGAGGAAGGCGATGCGCAGGGTCCGCATCGTCGCGCGCCGGTAGTCATCGGTGATCTTGCGGATGGACTCGGCCTGCGCCTTGGCCCGCCCGAAGACCTTCAGTGTGGGAAGTCCGGCCACCACGTCGAGGAAGTGCCCCGACAACCGGGACAGCAGCCGCCACTGGCGTTCCATCCGGGACTGGGTGGCCATGCCGATCAGGACCATGAACAGCGGGATCAAGGGCAGGGTGACCACGATGATGGACGCCGAGACCCAGTCCTCGGTGACGATCCGGGCGAGCACCGCCACGGGTACGACCACCGCGAGGCCGAGCTGGGGCAGGTAGCGGGAGAAGTAGTCGTCGAGCGCGTCCACGCCCCGGGTGGCCAGCGCCACCAGGGATCCCGTCCGCTGCCCGGTGAGCCAGCCGGGCCCCAGGTCCGCGGCCCGTTCCAGCAGCCGGCCGCGCAGTTCCGACTTGACCGCCGCGCCGGCCCGGTGTGCGGCCAGCTCGGTCAGCCAGGCCAGCAGGCCGCGCCCGAGCGCCACTGCCGCGAGCAGCAGCAGTGGCGTCCGGAGCGCTTCGCCGTCCAGCCCCTCCTCGAAGGCGCCGACCACGATCTCGGCGATGAGCATCGCCTGACCGACGACCAGCCCCGCCCCGGCAAGGCCGAGGGCCACCACCGCCCCGAGGAAGAGGCGGGTGGAGCGGGCGTACCGAAGCAGGCGCGGGTCGATCGGTTTCACGTGAAACATCCCCCAGGGCAGGGTCCGGGCGAACGGTCGGGCGTCAGTGCGCGTCGACGATGTGCTGCGTGCCGATGCGCTTGCGGAACACCCAGTACGTCCAGCCCTGGTAGAGCAGGACGAGCGGGGTGGCCACGGCCGCACACCAGGTCATGATCTTCAAGGTGTACGGGCTGGACGAGGCATTGGTGACGGTGAGGCTCCACGCGTCGTCCAGCGAGGACGGCATGACGTTCGGGAAGAGCGTCAGGAAGAGCATCGCGACGGCCGCCGCGATGGTGACCCCGGACAGGGCGAAGGACCAGCCCTCGCGGCCCGCCCGGATGCATCCGAGGGCCCCGACCAGAGCGATCACCGCGATGGCCATCGCGACCAGGCTCTTGGCGTCGCCGCGCGTGAACTGGGTCCAGGTCAGGAAGACCAGGGCCAGTACGGCGGTGGCCACGCCCAGCTGGGTCGCCAGCGTGCGCGAGCGGTCCCGGATGTCACCGACCGTCTTGAGCGAGGTGAAGACCGCGCCGTGGAAGGTGAACAGGGTGAGGGTGACCAGGCCGCCGAGGATCGAATAGGCGTTGAGCAGGTCGAAGAAGGTGCCGACGTACTCCTTGTTCTGGTCGATCTTCACACCGCGCACGATGTTGGCGAAGGCCACGCCCCAGAGGAACGCCGGGATCAGCGAGGTCCAGAAGATCGCGTGTTCCCAGTTGGTCTGCCACGCCTCCTCGTCCCGCTTGTGCCGGTACTCGAAGGCGACACCCCGGATGATCAGGCAGACCAGGATGAGCAGCAGAGGCAGGTAGAAGCCGGAGAAGAGGGTGGCGTACCAGTCGGGGAAGGCGGCGAAGGTCGCCCCGCCCGCGGTGAGCAGCCAGACCTCGTTGCCGTCCCACACGGGCCCGATCGTGTTGATCAGGACCCGCTTCTCCGTGCGGTCGCGGGCGAGCAGCTTGGTCAGTACGCCGACTCCGAAGTCGAAGCCCTCCAGGAAGAAGTAGCCGATCCACAGGACGGCGATGAGTACGAACCAGACGTCGTGAAGTTGCATGGTGTGGTCTCCCCAGCCTCAGTACGAGAAGGCCATCGGCCGGTCGGGGTTCTTGTCGTCCCCGCCGATCTTGGTGGGCGGGTTGAGGTCGGCCTCGGTGAGCTCGGGCGGACCGGCCTTGACGTACTTGACGAGGAGCTTGACCTCGATCACGGCGAGCACGGCGTAGAGCAGCGTGAAGCCGATCATCGAGGTGAGGACCTCGCCCTGGGAGACGTTCGGGGAGACAGCGTCCCGGGTGCGCAGGACTCCGTAGACCACCCAGGGCTGGCGGCCCATCTCGGTGAAGATCCAGCCCCAGGAGTTGGCGATGAGCGGGAAGCCCATCGTCCACAGGGCGACGATCCAGTACAGCTGTCCGAACTTCGGGCTCAGGGCCTTCTTGAAGAGGACCAGGTTCGGCACCTCGTCCTCCGAGGTCCGCAGCCCCGGCGGCAGCATGAACTTCTTGCGGGTCAGCCAGAGCCCCAGCACGCCGACGCCCAGCGAGGCCATGCCGAAGCCGATCATCCAGCGGAAGCCCCAGTAGGCGACCGGGATGTTGGGCCGGTAGTCGCCGGGCCCGAACTTCTCCTGCTCGGACTTGTTGACGTCGTTGATACCCGGGACGAAGGAGGTGAAGTCGTCGTTGGCCAGGAAGGACAGCAGGCCCGGAATCTCTATGGCGACCTTGTTGTGGCCCTTCTCGACGTCGCCGTAGGCGAAGACGGAGAACGGAGCCGGCGCCTCGCCGTCCCAGAGCGCCTCGGCGGCGGCCATCTTCATCGGCTGCTGCTTGAACATGACCTTGCCGAGCAGGTCACCGCTGATGGCGGTGCCCAGCCCCGCGATGATCATGACGACCAGGCCCAGCCGCAGCGAGCTGCGCATCACGGGGATGTGCTTCTTGCGCGCCAGGTGGAAGGCGGCGATGCCGACCATGAAGGCGCCGCCGACCAGGAAGGCGGCCGTGATCGTGTGGAAGAACTGGGTCAGCGCGGTGTTCTGGGTGAGCACGTGCCAGAAGTCGGTGAGCTCGGCCCGGCCCCGCTCCTCGTTGATCCGGTAGCCGACCGGGTGCTGCATCCAGGAATTGGCCGCCAGGATGAAGTAGGCGGACAGGACGGTACCGAGGGAGACCATCCAGATGCAGGCGAGGTGGATCTTCTTCGGGAGCTTGTCCCAGCCGAAGATCCACAGACCGATGAAGGTCGACTCGAAGAAGAAGGCGATCAGCGCTTCGAAGGCCAGCGGGGCCCCGAAGATGTCACCGACGAATCGCGAGTAGTCGGACCAGTTCATGCCGAACTGGAACTCCTGGACGATGCCGGTGACGACACCCATCGCGATATTGATCAAGAAAAGCTTTCCCCAGAACTTTGTGGCCCTGAGGTACTTCTCCTTCTCCGTCCGCACCCACGCGGTCTGCAGGCCGGCGGTGAGCGCAGCCAGCGAGATCGTCAGGGGGACGAAGAGGAAGTGGTAGACGGTGGTAATGCCGAACTGCCAGCGCGCCAATGTCTCAGGCGCCAAAGCTAGGTCCACGTCGTCTTCTCCTTGTCGTCGCCGTGGTCACAGCGGGCAGTCTGCCTGGCGGGTTCCCTCCATAACGGGAGGAAGCAGGACACGCTTGTGAACGCGTTCACATTCACAAGCATTATGGCGCACTCGTTTTCGATCCCTGCAGGCGGGGTCCCCTCTAGCCAAGAAATTCAACAGATTGTTGAATATGGCTCATGAAGATTCGAATCTCCTGGCCCGCGGGCCTGCTCACCGCAACCCTCGACGAGACCCCGACCAGCAAGGCGCTGGCCGCGGCCCTTCCGATCTCCGCATCCGCCAACACCTGGGGTGAGGAGGTCTACTTCGACACCGGCGTTTCCGTGGCCCTGGAGCACGACGCCCAGCAGGTCGTCGAACCCGGCACGGTCGCGTTCTGGACCGAGGGCGACGCGCTCGCGCTGCCCTACGGCCCCACGCCCATCTCGCGCGGAGGCGAGAGCCGCCTGGCGAGCCCCTGCAACGTGCTCGGCTCGTTCGACGGCGACCCCCGCCTGCTGGCCACCGTCCGTGACGGCGACCCCATCCGCGTAGAACTGGTCTGACGACCTACAGCTCCTTGAAGAAGGCCTCCGCCGTGTGCAGGAAGAGGTCGTTCGCCTCGGGCTCACCGATCGTGACCCGCAGGCCCTCACCCGCGAAGGGCCGGACCACCACACCGGCCTTCTCGCAGGCCGCCGCGAACTCGGCGGTCCGCTCCCCCAGCCGCATCCACACGAAGTTCGCCTGGGTGTCCGGAACCGTCCAGCCCTGTGCCAGCAGCGTGTCGTGGACCCGCGCACGCTCGCCTACCAGCGCCCCGACGCGCCCCATCAGCTCGTCCTCGGCCCGCAGCGAGGCCACCGCCGCGTCCTGGGCGAGCTGGCTGACGCCGAAGGGCACCGCCGTCTTGCGCAGCGCCGCGGCCACCGGCTCGTGCGCCACCGCGAAGCCCACGCGCAGACCGGCGAGCCCGTACGCCTTGGAAAACGTACGCAGCACCGCGACGTTCGGGCGCTTGCGGTAGAGCTCGATGCCGTCCGGTACGTCCGTGTCGCGCACGAACTCGCGGTACGCCTCGTCCAGTACCACCAGGACGTCCGAGGGCACCCGGTCCAGGAACCGCTCCAGCTCGGCGCGGCGCACGGCGGTGCCGGTGGGGTTGTTGGGGTTGCAGACGAAGATCAGCCGGGTCCGGTCGGTGATCGCCGCGGCCATGGCGTCCAGGTCGTGCACGTCGCCCTCGGTGAGCGGGACCTGCACGGAGGTCGCACCCGAGATCTGGGTGATGATCGGGTACGCCTCGAAGGAGCGCCAGGCGTAGATCACCTCGTCGCCCGGGCCGGCCGTCGACTGGATCAGCGACTGGGCCACGCCCACCGAGCCGGTGCCGGTGGCGATGTGCTCGACCGGCACTCCGAACCGCTCCGCGAGCTCGTTCACCAGGCCGGTGCAGGCCATGTCCGGGTACCGGTTGAAGGACCCGGCCGCCGAGACTGCGGTCTCCAGCACCCCCGGGAGCGGCGGGTACGGGTTCTCGTTCGAGGACAGCTTGTACGCGACGGGCCCGCCCGCGGCCGCCGGCTTGCCGGGCTTGTATGTGGGAATGCCGTCCAGCTCGGCGCGCAGCTTCGGGCTCTTCTCGGTCACCGCAGGTCCTCCTCGACCATCCCGTCCGACGTCGCCGTCGACTCAATACTGCTCACCTTATGAGGATTCCGCCTTCCCGAGAATGGGGGCGCCTGGAATGCGGGGGAGCGCGCGCATATATGCGCGCGCCGGTGGCCTGCGCCGTGGCGCGCATCCCTCGTGCAGGTGAGTTGAGATCGGTCCGAGACCAGACCGCTTTGGCATGCTTGTACCCGCCGACAAGCGTCCAGACAGCCCCAAGAGCTGAAATTCCTTTGGTTCCAAGGTCATTGGGGGTGGCGAACCATGCAGAATCGTGCCTGTCAACGCGTGCATATGCACACGGACCACCCACCCCGCCGAGCCCTACTATCGGCTCGCCATGACAGCAGCAGGGAAGCATCAGGTGAGCCGGACCGAGACCACCCGGCGGGCCGCCGGCCGACAGGGCCGGGCCGGCATCAGGGACGTGGCCGCCGCGGCGGGCGTCTCCATCACAACCGTCTCCGACGCGCTCAATGGCAAGGGACGGCTGCCCGACGCCACCCGCCGCCACGTTCGCGAGGTCGCCGACCGGCTGGGCTACCGCCCGTCCGCCGCCGCCCGCACCCTCCGTACCGGCAAGTCGGGCCTCATCGGCCTGACCGTGACGACGTACGGGGATGAACCTTTCACCTTCACCGAATTCGCCTACTTCGCCGAGATGGCCAGAGCCGCCACCTCCGCCGCGCTCGCCCGCGGCTACGCCCTCGTCATCCTCCCCGCCACCTCCCGACACGACGTGTGGTCCAACGTCGCCCTCGACGGCACCGTCGTCATCGACCCCTCCGACCACGATCCCGTCGTCACCGAACTGGTCCGCCAGGGCCTGCCCGTGGTCTCCGACGGCCGCCCCGCGGGCTCCCTCCCCGTCACCGCCTGGGTCGACAACGACCACGAGGCCGCCGTACTGGGCCTCCTCGACCACCTCGCGGCCGCCGGCGCCCGCCGCATCGGGCTGCTGACCGGCACCACCACCGACACCTACACCCGGCTCTCCACCACCGCCTACCTCAGCTGGTGCGAGCGCGTCGGCCAGGACCCCGTCTACGAGTCCTACCCCGCCCACGACCCCTGCGCGGGCGCCGTCGCCGCAGACCGGCTCCTCGCCCGCCCCGACCGGCCCGACGCCGTCTACGGACTCTTCGACCCCAACGGCACCGACCTGCTCGCCGCCGCCCGGCGCTACGGCCTGCGCGTCCCCGAGGACCTGCTGCTCGTGTGCTGCAGCGAGTCCACCGTCTACGCCAACACCGAACCGCCCATCACCACGCTCTCCCTCAAACCGCGCCGCATCGGGACCGCCGTGGTCCAGCTGCTCATCGACGCGATCGAGGGCGTGGACACCGGCCGCCCCGTCGAACAGGTGGTCCCGACCGAGCTCATCATCCGCACCTCGTCCCAGCGCAGGCAGCCCCGTACGACCGTCAGTCCGCCCCGGTCCCCGGCACAGGACTGACGCGCCACACCGCCCCACCGGCGGGGCCGTCGGCCCCACCGAGGATTTCAGCAACGCCGATATCGGGAGAAAGCGGCAGGAACGATCGGCTCCGCACAGGATTCACCACCCCTGGTGCGTCACAGAGCGCGAGCCGCATTCCTATGATGGGCGCACGACATCACGGACCCTCCTCCCCGGAGGTCAGGAGGGTCCGCAGGTGTACGGCAGCGCGACGGTGGTGGAGGGGTCGATGACTCAGGGGGCCGGTCAGGGACCCGCGATGCGGACGGACACGCTGCGGGACTTCCGGGTTCCGGTCACCGAACCCGCCCCGCACTCCGTATCCGCCGGGCTTCCCGGTGACGCCCCCGTCTACGGCGAGTACCCCGCGTACTACGAGGAGGGGGCGCCGGCCGTGCCCCCGCAGCCGGGCTACGCGCCGCCCCTGGCGAGTACGGCGCCGCCGACCGAGCCCGGCCTCGGCGAGCCCGAGGACGACCTCGACGGCTACACCCCGACCCAGCGCGACCTGCCCGTCATCGTGCGCGGCGCCCTGGGCGGCCCCGGCGACACCGTCCAGGTCCAGTACGTCCCCCAGGACCCCGCGCCCGGCGGCCCCGGCCCGCTCTACGTGGTCGGCGACGTGCACGGCTACCTCGACGAGCTCGTCACCGAACTCCACGCCCAGGGCCTGATCGACGCGGAGCGCCGCTGGTCCGCCGGGAACGCCCGGCTCTGGTTCCTCGGCGACTTCACCGACCGCGGCCCCGACGGCATCGGCGTCATCGACCTCGTCATGCGGCTCTCCGCCGAGGCCGCCGCCGCCGGCGGCTACTGCAAGGCGCTCATGGGCAACCACGAGCTGCTGCTCATCGGCGCCAAGCGGTTCGGCGACACCCCCGTCTCCTCCGGCGCCGGCACCGCCACCTTCCAGGCCGCCTGGCTCCTCAACGGCGGTCAGCGCACCGACATGGAGCGGCTCCAGGACGTCCACCTCCAGTGGATGTCGCGCCTGGACGCGGCCGTCCTGGAGGAGGGCCACCTGCTGCTCCACTCCGACACCACGGCGTACCTCGACTACGGCGACTCCATCGAGGACGTCAACGACACCATCCACGAGCTGCTCAACCGCAACGACGCCGACATCACCTGGGACCTCTTCCGCAAGTTCACCAAGCGGTTCGCCTTCCGCGACGAGGAGACCGGCCCGCAGGCCGTACGCGAACTGCTCGGCACCTACGGCGGCAGCCGCGTCGTGCACGGACACAGCCCCATCCCGTACCTGCTCGGCGAAGTGGGCACCGAGGACGGCGACGAGGCCCGCGGCCCGGAGGCCGTGGACGGCCCCCACGTCTACGCGGACGGGCTCGCCATCGCGATGGACGGCGGGGTCACGATGGCGGGCAAGCTGCTCGTCGTGCAACTTCCGTTGAACGACTGAGGATTGTCACCAGGGGGGTATTTCCGCAAAGCCCCTGTCAACCTGTGGTGTGGTCGCTCTACCATCGCTCTATCCGTAGCAGGCTCTCCTCCGTTTGTGCCGGCGCCCGGGTCTACGCGGGCAAACCGGCTTCTACGGAGCATCGGGGGATGCACATGACCAGCGCTCCGCACCTGCTGACCGAAGACCGACCCGAGTTCGACCGGCTCCTCGACGAGGCGCTGCGCACCGCACACGAACGGCCGGAACTCGCCGCCCTCGGCGAACGACTGAACTCCGAACAACTGCGCACCATGGCCCTGGGCGCCAGCGCCCTGCTGACGGCCGCGGCCGCCACCGAGTACGACCGCTACGTGAAGCTCCGCGAGGAGCGGCGCGACGAGGCCCTGTCCACACCCGGGACCGCGGCGGTGGAGGGCTACGGCGGTCAGGGCAGCGCCGCCGGCGCCGGAGTCAGCGCCGTGGTCGCGGTCCTCGCGCCCGTCCTGGCGGGCACCGCCATGCTGATCTTCCTGCTGGTGGGCTACATCCTGAAGATGATCGAGCCCGAACCGGCCTTCGCCGAGACCATGCTGACGGCGGGCTGGCTCTTCGGCGGGCTCACCGCGGCCGCCCTGCTCTGCGCGGTGGTGGGGCTGCTGGTGACGGCCGTACGCAACAGCGCGACCGAGGTGGTGGCCGCGGACGAGGACGGGGCGATACCCGACGACGTCGCACAGGCCCGGGAGGCCTGGCGGCACGCCCTGCTGGAGCGCGGGATCATGCCGTTCCTGCGGGACGCCCTCGCCGATCCGAACGCGGGTCCGGCCCTGCCGCCCCCGCGCGGACGCGGGGGCCGGATGCCCCACCTGGGGTACACCCCACCGGATTTCACCAGCCCGGGATCCCCCTCCGGACCCCGGCCCGGCTACACGCCGCCGGACTTCACGAGCCCGGACTTCGGCGGCCCGGAACACCGGCCGGACTGACGGACCGGGAACGGCGGTCCGCCGGGTCCGACCGGCTGTCGTACTCCGTGCGTCAGTCGGCCAGCGGCAGGTAGACGCGGTTGCCGGAGGCGGCGAACTCGGCGGACTTCTCCGCCATGCCCGCCTGGATCTCCTCGGCCTTCAGGTCACCGCCGTGCTCACGGCGGATGTCCTGCGAGATCTTCATCGAGCAGAACTTCGGACCGCACATGGAGCAGAAGTGCGCGGTCTTGGCCGGCTCGGCGGGCAGGGTCTCGTCGTGGAACTCACGGGCCGTGTCCGGGTCGAGGGCCAGGTTGAACTGGTCCTCCCAGCGGAACTCGAACCGCGCGTCCGACAGCGCGTCGTCCCACTCCTGGGCGCCGGGGTGCCCCTTGGCCAGGTCCGCGGCGTGCGCCGAGATCTTGTACGTGATGACGCCGGTCTTGACGTCGTCCTTGTTCGGCAGGCCCAGGTGCTCCTTGGGCGTGACGTAGCAGAGCATCGCGGTGCCCCACCAGGCGATCATCGCGGCGCCGATGCCCGAGGTGATGTGGTCGTACGCGGGAGCGACGTCCGTGGTGAGCGGTCCGAGCGTGTAGAACGGCGCCTCCTCGCAGATCTCCTGCTGGAGGTCGATGTTCTCCTTGATCTTGTGCATCGGGACGTGGCCCGGGCCCTCGATCATGGTCTGGACGTTGTGGCGCTTGGCGATCGTGTTCAGCTCGCCCAGCGTCTTGAGCTCGGCGAACTGAGCCGCGTCGTTGGCGTCCGCGATGGAGCCGGGGCGCAGGCCGTCACCCAGCGAGTACGTGACGTCGTACGTCGCCAGGATCTCGCAGAGCTCCTCGAAGTTCGTGTAGAGGAAGTTCTCCTTGTGGTGCGCGAGGCACCACGCGGCCATGATCGACCCGCCGCGCGAGACGATGCCGGTCTTGCGGCGGGCGGTGAGCGGGACGTACGGCAGCAGCACGCCGGCGTGGACCGTCATGTAGTCGACGCCCTGCTCGGCCTGCTCGATGACCGTGTCCTTGTAGATCTCCCAGGTCAGGTCCTCGGCCTTGCCGTCGACCTTCTCCAGCGCCTGGTAGAGCGGGACGGTGCCGATCGGGACGGGGGAGTTGCGCAGCACCCACTCACGGGTGGTGTGGATGTTGCGGCCGGTGGAGAGGTCCATGACCGTGTCCGCGCCCCAGCGGGTCGCCCAGGTCATCTTCTCCACCTCCTCCTCGATGGAGGAGGTGACGGCGGAGTTGCCGATGTTGGCGTTGACCTTCACCAGGAACTTCTTGCCGATGATCATCGGCTCGATCTCCGGGTGGTTCACGTTCGCCGGGAGCACCGCGCGGCCCGCGGCGATCTCCTCGCGGACGACCTCGGGGGAGACGTTCTCGCGGATCGCGACGTACTCCATCTCCGGGGTGATCTCGCCCCGGCGGGCGTACGCGAGCTGCGTGACGGCGGCGCCGCCACGGCCCCGGCGGGGCTGGCGGGGACGGCCCGGGAAGACCGCGTCGAGGTTCTTGAGCCCACCGCGCGGCGAGGTGTGCTTGATCCCGTCGTCCTCGGGGCGCACGGGACGGCCCGCGTACTCCTCGGTGTCGCCGCGACCGATGATCCAGTTCTCGCGCAGCGGCGCGAGGCCACGGCGGACGTCGGTCTCGATCTGGGGGTCGGTGTACGGCCCGGACGTGTCGTAGAGCGTGACGTCCTTGCCGTTGGTGAGGTGGACCTGGCGGACCGGCACCCGGATGTCGGGGCGGGAGCCCGCCACGTACCCCTTGTGCCAGCCCGGCTGGCGCTCGGTCTGGCCGTCGGCGTTCTGGCTGACGGCAGGCGTGCGTGCGTCCTGAATGGTCATGAGACCTGATCTCCCTACGCCGGCATTACCCGGTAACAGGTTCGGCGGTCGACGCAGCCTCTTCCCGTACGCATTACTTGCGCGTACGGTGATCAGCGCCCTCTCAGCCCGGTGCTCCGAGCTCCCGCGTTGTGCAAAGGTGCCCCCACGCTAGCGTCATCTATGGCGTGCTGAACAGTGGGCCCCCTCAACTCTTGCGATGATCTGCCGGTGACGCCCTCGCCGCAGCCCCCCACCGAGCCCGATGACCACACCGGCCACACAGGCCACGAGCACCCAGGTCACGGGCACAGCCACGCGCACGGACACGGACACGGCCATGGCCCGGCGGCCCCCGTCTCGAAGCACCTGCGCAAGGTCATCGCGGCCGTACTGATCCCCTTCGCCGCCGCCGTCTTCATCGGCATGGCGGTGCTCTGGCCGGGCGGCGCCCCCGCCCACGAGCGCACGGGGGTCGGCTTCGACCGGCAGACACAGCAGGGGACGGTCGTCTCGCTGGAACGTGTCGATTGCAAATCTGTGAACGTCTCGCAGGTACCGCCCACCGGCGACACGTCCACTCCCGAGGGGCGCGAGGCCCTGGCCGCGCAGACCGGCGAGTGCAAGAAGGCCACCGTCAAGGTCGGCACCGGACCGGACAAGGGCCGCACCTTCGTGGAGATCGTCCAACCCGGCGCGCCACGGCAGTTGGCGAAGGACCAGGAGGTGGTGGTCGCGTACGCGCCGGACGCCCCCCGGGACCTCCAGTACTCGGTGATCGACGTGAACCGCAAGTTCCCGATGGCGCTCCTGGCCGGCATCTTCGCCGTCGCGGTCGTCGTCGTCGGCCGGATGCGGGGGCTGTTCGCACTGATCGCACTGGTCGTCAGCTTCGGCGTACTGACGCTCTTCATCCTCCCGGCCATCCTGCAGGGTTCGAACCCGCTGGTCGTGGCGGTCATCGGCGCGAGCGCCATCATGCTCATCGCCCTGTACATGTGCCACGGCCTGACCGCCCGCACCTCGGTCGCCGTCCTCGGCACGCTCGTCTCGCTGCTGCTGATCGGGCTGCTGGGCTCGCTGTTCATCGGCTGGGCTTTCCTCAGCGGCAACACTGACGACAACACCGGGCTGATCCACGGGCTGTACCCGGACATCGACATGAGCGGTTTGCTGCTCGCGGGTGTGATCATCGGTTCGCTGGGCGTGCTCGACGATGTGACGGTCACCCAGACGTCGGCGGTCTGGGAACTCCACCAGGCCGACCCCTCGATGGGGCCGCGCGGGCTCTACAGGGCGGCCATCCGGATCGGCCGCGACCACATCGCGTCGGTGGTCAACACGCTGGTACTGGCCTACGCGGGTGCGGCACTGCCCCTGCTTCTGCTGTTCTCGATCGCGAACAGCAGCATGGGTTCCGTGGCCAACAGCGAGCTGGTGGCGGAGGAGATCGTACGGACGCTCGTGGGCTCGATCGGGCTGGTCGCCTCGGTTCCGGTGACGACGGCGCTGGCCGCGCTGGTCGTGTCCGCCGACCGGCCGGGATCCCCGGCCGCAGCTCCGGCCTCGGGACCGGTCCGCGGCGGCCGGGGCCGGCGGCGCAAGCGCTGAAGGACGTTCCGAAGGGTGGGGACGGCGGGGCGCTGCTGGTCAGATCGTGCGCGGTGCCGGCCCGTGAGGGGGCGGGACGTGGCGCTCAGCGCGTCGGCACGCTGAGCCGGTCGTCCGTGGTGCGGTGGTGCTGCGGTGCTGTGGTGCTGTGGTGCTGTGGTGCTGTGGTGTCGCGGTACTTCAGCCCGCGTTCTGCTCGTTCTGCCGGGATTCGGCCAGGATCTTGCCGAGCGCCTCGTCGAGGTTCTCCTCGAAGTCGCCGAGGTTGCGCTCCTGGCCGAGCGGAACGAGCCGGTCGGTCCGGTCGAGGAACGCGACGAGCGGAGCCGCACTGGCGCGGAACAGGGCCCGGTCGCCACCGACCTGGAGACGGATGTGGACATCGGACAGTTCCTCGGGATCGGTGGGGGCGATGTGCACATCGCCGTCACCGCACGGCTTGTTGATGCCGTCGAGGAGGAGTTCCCGGCCGAACGCCCAGGTCACGGGCGCGTCTCCGGGAAGGTGGAAGGTCAGGCGGACTGCGTAGGGGTCACGAGCGTCGTACCGGAGTTCCACCGGAATCCGGAACGAGAGCTCCTCGGAAACGAGGAAGCTCATCATGACCTCTGCCTGTACCGACTCGCGCATTGCCTACCCCGCTGTAGTGGAAGTGGCCAGGAATGATCCCCCAAGGCCCTCTTGACAAGAGTGGTGGAAGCGCTAGCAGATCACAAGGAGTGAGTTTTCAGATACTGATAGAGAACGAGAGGGTGCTCAACAGCGCGCCTACTTCACTCCGTAGCCGATCGACCGCATACAGCAATCGGTCTTCCTGGTGCGCGGGAAGAGAAATCGCCATGGTTGCGGCGGTATCACCTGCGGTGATGGGGATGGCGGCGCAGACTGTGCCAAGGGCATATTCCTGGCGTTCGGTTACTGGCTGCATCCGCTCGAGGGATCCGATCCGCTGCTCCAGGGCCCGCATGTCCCGCACGGTATAAGGGGTGATGGCCTCGACCGGATGACGGTCGTAGTATTCCCTGCGCGCCTTCTCGTCGAGCTGGCCCAGCAGGCACTGCCCGATGGCGTGCGCGTGACCGGTCTCGCGGAAGTCGGCCCACTCCTCGCAGGCCGGGTTGGCCGGGGTGTCCGAGACGCCCACGACCTCGATCTCACCCTCGCGGTAGACCGCGAAGTAGACGGGGGCCCCGACCGCGTCGCGGAAGTGCGCGAGAGAGTCGAGAATCATGCTGCGACGTTTCTGCTGGAGTCCTCCGCCGGCGAGCCGACCGGCTGCGTCACCCAGCACGAACACTCCGCTCTCCCGACGCAGATAGCCCTCGTGCGTCAGAGTGCGCAGCAGGTGGTACGCGGTGGGGAGCGGGAGCCCGGCCTCTCGTGCCAGCTGTTTCGCCGGGGCTCCCTCGCTATGGGACCCCACGGCTTCGAGCAGCCTCAGCGCCCGCTGCACCGATCCGATCAGAGTCGGCACACCGGCGTTGTGAACCGATGACAAAGCTCACCCCCAGGCGTGGCGGCAGACCTTGCGGGGCCCGCCCTGCGGGGGCCGCCCCCGCGTGTGCCGTCGCTCCTGGGGGTCGTGTTCGGCGGCTGGTGTGCGTGACCGCGGGTCAGAGCGGTCCGAAACCGACTTTCGGTGCCCAGGGAACGGCACAGATTGCCACTCTATCCGCCGATTCCCGGGCTGTGAGCGGTTTCGGGCGTCACGTTCCCCCGCCTGGCCCAATCACGGAACCACCCGGTCCGAATCCTCTACCACTCACCGGAGGAGGACTTCGAAGCCCCGCCGGCCACCTTCTTCACGACGAAGATCAGGCCGCCGACGAGTCCGACGAAGAGCAGCACCTTGAAGACGAACCCGATCAGGGCGCCCAGGATGCTGGTGATCACACCGCCGAAGACGAACAGTGCCAGCAGCGGAACGGCCACCCACTTCACCCACCAGGGCATGCCCGCGAATATCTCTCGGATGCCGTCCATGTCCTCGACCTCTTCCTGGTCATCGTCGTCGTCAGCTCTGTGACTTCCTGCTCTCGATGCTAGGAGTCCGCGGTCTCGGACGGGGACCCGCGAGCCCCCGGAGTCCCCTGATCCACCCCCTAGGGGGATCAGGGGACCGACCCTCAGCCGGCCGGGCCGCTCAGCCCTCCGGCGGGGAGAACACCACCAGCACCCGCAGGTCCTCGCTGATGTGGTGGAACCTGTGCGGCACCCCCGCCGGTACGTAGACCACGCTGCCCCGCGCCACCGTGGTCGTCTCCTCCCCGACCGTGATCGAGGCCCGGCCGCTCACGACGAAGTACACCTCGTCCTGGCGGTGCGGCTGCTGGGGATCGCTCTGGCCGGCGTCGAGCGCGTACAGCCCCACCGACATGTTCCGCTCTCGCAGGAACTGCAGATAGGCGCCCTCATTGGCGGCCCGCTCCGCTTCGAGCTCGTCAAGCCGGAAGGCTTTCATCGTCCTTGTGCCCCTTGTACTCGATCGTGCCCTCGCATCCGCTGATCTGCGGATGTCCCACCGGGATCTTCTCTGCCACGATCAGACACATGACGAATTTCGTAGTCAAGACGCTCGCCAACGCGGCAGCCCTCGCCGTCGCCATCTGGTTGCTCGCCGGCATCACCCTGGACGACGGCAGCAGCATGGGCCGCCGGACGCTGACCCTGATCCTGGTCGCCCTGGTGTTCGGCCTGGTCAACTTCATCGTCAAGCCCGTGGTGAAGCTGCTCTCGCTGCCGCTGTTCATCCTCACCCTCGGCCTGTTCACGCTCGTCGTGAACGCCCTGATGCTGCTGCTGACCTCGTGGCTGGCCAAGCAGCTCGACCTCAGCTTCCACGTCGACGGCTTCTGGACCGCGGTCGTCGGCGGCCTGATCATCTCCATCGTCTCCTGGGCCGTGAACATGGTCCTGCCCGACAAGAACTGAACGGCCCGCCCATGTACCGCGTGTGCTTCGTCTGCACGGGCAACATATGCCGCTCCCCCATGGCCGAGTCCGTCTTCCGCGCCCACGTCACCGAGGCCGGGCTCGACGGCCTGGTCGAGGTGGACAGCGCGGGAACCGGAGGCTGGCACGAGGGCGACGGCGCCGACCCGCGCACCGTCTCCGTCCTGGAGGCCGCGGGATACGAGCAGGACCACCGGGCCCGGCAGTTCAAGGCCTCCTGGTTCGCCGGCCTCGACCTCGTCATCGCGCTCGACGCCGGGCACCAGCGCGACCTCAAGGCACTCGCGCCCACCCCGCAGGACGCCGGCAAGGTCCGGCTGCTGCGGTCCTACGATCCGGCGGCCACGACCGCGGAGAGCGACGTACCGGATCCCTACTACGGCTCCCTCGACGGGTTCGAGGAATGCCTCGAACTGGTCGAGGCGGCAAGTCCCGGCCTGCTGGCCGCCGTACGCGACGCCATCAAGGAGCACACCGCGTGAACCACGACGACGAAGCCCCCGGCGACGGCGGGGGAGACGCACAGCGGCTCGGCGACGGCACCCGGGCCGTCCGCGCCGGGCTGCCCGAGCCCGTCAAGAACGAGCCGCCGCTGCCCGGACCGGTGTTCGCCGCCCACTTCCACCTCCCCGGCGAGGTCGAGGGCCCGTACACCTACGGCCGCGACACCAACCCCACCTGGACCCTGCTCGAACAGGCCATCGGCGAACTGGAAGCGCCCGGCCAGGACGTGCACACCGTCGTCTTCGCCTCCGGCATGGCGGCGATCTCCGCCGTCCTGCTCTCCCTGGCGGGCACCGGCGACACCGTCGTCCTGCCCGATGACGGCTACCAGGCGCTGCCGCTGCTGCGGGAGCAGCTCCAGGCGTACGGGATCCACGTACGCACCGCCCCGACCGGGAACGACGCCCAGCTCACGGTGCTCGGGGGAGCCCGGCTGCTGTGGATCGAGACCCCCTCCAACCCCGGGCTGGACGTGTGCGACGTACGGCGCCTCGTGGACGCCGCGCACGCCGACGGGACCCTGGTCGCCGTCGACAACACCCTCGCCACCCCGCTCGGCCAGCGCCCCCTCGAGCTCGGCGCGGACTTCTCCGTCGCCAGCGGCACCAAGGGCCTCACCGGCCACGGCGACCTGCTGCTCGGGTACGTCGTCTGCCGCGACGCCGAACTCGCCGCCCGCGTCAGGCAGTGGCGCAAGATCGTCGGAGCCATCCCCGGCCCGATGGAGGCCTGGCTCGCCCACCGCTCGCTGGCCACCATCCAGCTGCGCGCACAGCGTCAGTGGGCCAACGCGCTGGCCGTCGCCGAGGCGCTGGCCGATCGCGCCGAGGTGACCGGGCTGCGCTATCCGGGCCTGGCCTCGGATCCGTCGCACAAGACGGCCGCCCGCCAGATGCGGGGCTTCGGGTCGGTGGTCTCCTTCACGCTGCCCGACCGCGCGTACGCCGAGCGCTTCATGACGGCCCTGCGGCTGGTCGAGGACGCCACGAGCTTCGGTGGAGTACGGTCCACGGCCGAGCGGCGCGGGCGCTGGGGCGGCGACGCCGTGCCGGAGGGGTTCATCCGCTTCTCCGCGGGGGCCGAGGACACCGAGGACCTCGTGGCAGACGTCCTGCGGGCGCTCGACCACGCTGGTGTCGGCCGCTGAGAACACTGTGGAAAGCGGTCCGAGCCTCCCCCCTCGTGGCTCGGACCGCCCCGGGTTCCGCGCGCGAAGAACCACGCGACAAGGCTAGTTGACTCTGCGTCAGAGTCCAATCACGGTAACGACAGGGGGGTATCGGCATATTTATAGTTGAAGGCCCCCACCGAGAGGTGCCTCCATGGACCTGGCCCTGCTGCGCACCTTCGTCGCCGTTCACCGGGCGGGCTCCTTCACCCGGGCCGCCGCGCTCCTGGGGCTCTCCCAGCCAGCCGTGACCTCGCAGATCCGCACCCTCGAACGCCAGTTGGGCAGGCCGCTCTTCCTCCGCCGGGCCCGGGGGGTCACCCCCACCGCCGTGGGCGACGAACTCGCCCACCAGGCCGCCCCGCACCTCGACGCCCTGCTGCGGATCACCGAGGCCGGGCGGGAGGCCGCCGGTGCCGTCCGCACGCTCCACCTCGCCGGGCCCCCCGAATTTCTGTGCCTGCGCGTGCTCCCCGCCCTCGCGCCCCTCGTCGGACAGGGCCACACCCTGCGCGTGGCCCTCCAGGCCGACGCCGAGGAAACCCTCGACGGGCTCGCCGCCGGCCACCACGACCTCGTCGTCACCACCGCACGCCCGCGGGGCGGCCTGTTCAGCGCCGCCGTGCTGTGCGACGAGGAGCACGTCCTGGTCGCCGCGCCCTACTGGGCCGCCCTCGTCGACCAGGAGCACCTGCGCGAGGAGGGGCCCGCCGCGCTGGACGGCATCCCCCTCGTCGAGGTCCACGAAACCCTCCCGCTCGTCACCCGCTACTGGGCCACCGTCTTCGACACCCGGCCCGATGCCGGGCGCGCCACCGCCAGCGTCGTCGCCCCCGACCTGCGGGCGGTCCTGGAATCCGTCCAGGCCGGTGCCGGCCTCGCCGTCCTGCCCCGCTACCTCTGCCAGGAGGCCCTCGCCGAAGGCCGCGTCGTGGCCCTCGCCGATCCCCCCGTACCGCCGCTGCGCACCTGGTTCGCGGTCGTGCGGACCGGCAGCCTCGCCCTCGCCCACCTCGCCCGGGCCCATGACCGGCTGCTGCACGCCGCCACGCTCTGGTGAACCACCGTTTCCGGCCCGTCTTTCCGGCCCGTGGCGCGTTTCAGAAGCGGAGCGGCGGGCCACTCTTCTCCCATGACCGAACGTCCCGTGGTCAAACGCACCGCCCGCGCGATCCTGCTCGACGGTGACGACCTGATCCTCATCAAGCGCACCAAGCCCGGCGTCGATCCCTACTGGCTCACCCCCGGAGGGGGAGTGGAGGCCTCGGACGCCACCGTCGTCGATGCCCTCCACCGGGAGATCCACGAAGAACTCGGCGCGAAGATCACCGATGTGGTCCCCTGTTTCGTCGACACCGTCGAACACATCGCGGACGGGGGAGTGACCGGCGTGAAGGTGCAGCACTTCTTCGTCTGCCACCTCGAATCGATGGACCCCAGCCAACGTCACGGCCCCGAGGTCGACCAGCCCGAAGGGGAGTACGAGATCGTCCGCGTGCCCTTCAGCCGCGTCGGCATCGCCGCCGTCCACCTCGTCCCACTGTCCCTGCGGCACTACCTCGACGGGAACATCGAGGGCGTCCGCGCCATGCACGCCCCCGACCTGGGCTGAGGATCCCGGCCGAGATCCCGGCTGGAACCGGTGGCACGCCCGCCGGTCTCAGCCGGCCACGCCCGCCAGCTCCTCCACCGCGTCGTGGCGGATCCGCTCGCCGGGGATCCCGATCCTCTTGAGCTCGTCGATCCCGCTGCGGATCATCGCGGGCGGCCCGGAGATGAACGCGTCGTACGAACTCCACGGCCCGTGCTCGCCGATCGCCTGCGGCAGCTGCCCGGCCAGCCCGTCGCCGACCACCGGGCGCACCGACAGCCACGGGTGGGAGCGCTGGAGACCGAGCAGGGTGTCCTTGTCGTAGAGGTCGTTGTCGCTGCGCGCCCCGAAGAACACCTCCACCGGCCGCCGCTCACCGTGCTCGGCCACGTCCTCGATCAGCGCCTTGATCGGGGCGATTCCCGTCCCCCCGCCCAGGCACAGCATCCCGTTGTCCGTCGTGTGGTCCACCACCATCGAGCCGGCCGGCGGGCCGAGGCGCAGCACGTCTCCCGGGCGGGCGTGGCGCACCAGCGCGTTGGAGACCCAACCGGCGGGGACGGCCTTGACGTGGAAGGACAGCAGCCCGTCGGCGCGCGGGGCCGAGGCGAAGGAATAGTGGCGCCACACACGCGGCCACCACGGGGTCTCCAGGCTGGCGTACTGGCCGGCCAGGAAGGGGTATGGCTGGTCGGGGCGGACCGTCAGCACCGCGATGTCCGAGGTGCGCAGATCGTGGGAGACCACCTCCGCCTGCCACCAGGCCGGGGCCTTCACCCCGTCCTCGGCCGCCGCGTCGATCATGATCTGGGAGATCGCGGTGTAGGCCCGTACCCATGCGGCCTCGGTCTCCGGCCCCCAGGTCTGCTCCGCGTAGCGGGCCAGCGCGCCGATGAGGGCCTCGCCCACCACCGGATAGTGCCCGGCCAGCGTGCCGTACTTGCGGTGCCCGGTGCCCAGCCGGCGCAGGTACGGGGTGAGCACCTCGGGATTGTCGATGTGCTCGGCGGCGGTCAGCAGCGCCTTCAGCAGCCGGTCGCGCTGCGCGTCCATGGCGGCGGGGAACATGCCCCGGACATCCGGGTGCCCGGTGAACACCAGGGCGTAGAAGTACGAGGTCACCTTGTCGGCGATCGGTGCGATCTCCCCCAGGGTCCGGCGGATGAGCACGGCATCCAGCGAAGGCTCGGTCGTGCCGCCCTCGGCGGGTATCCGGGTCGTATCCCGTCTGGCCGATCTGATGGGCGGAGCGTCCATGCGGTGCCTCGCTTCGAGCAACTCGGTCGGTCTGCACACGCCACGGCCTGTGAATCCGTGGTTCCGGGTTCCATAGCGTGCCAGCCCGCCCAGAGGCCTGTGGGGAAATGCGGAAAAACCGCGTTTCGAACCCACTTTCCTCTTAAGATGCCTCAACTCCCGGGCGTGCCACCCCTACGAGCTGGTATGCCTCCCGCAGGTCCCGGCCCTCGTAGACGTGGGTCGCACGCTCGGCCAGGTGCGGCCGCGCGTTGACCGCCACCGAGACCGGCACCGCCTCGAAGAGCACCGCGTCAGTGCTCGAATCCCCGTACGCGACACAGTCGGCCCGGGTCACCCCGAACCGCGCGCAGAGCCGGTCCGCCACCGTGACCTTGCCCTCGGGCGTCAGGATCCCTGACACGTCCACGGGCCGCGTGAAGGGGACCTCCGGGAAGACCGACCCGTGCGCGGCGTGCGCGCCCCACTCCAGCAGCAGTTCCACGAAGAAGGACGGCGACAGGGAGATCACCGCGCAGTAGTCGCCGCGCTCGCGGATCTCCCGCCACACCTCCTGGATGCCCGCGAGCCACGGTGATCCGTCGAACGCCGCCCGTACGTGCGCGGGCGTCAGATCCGCCCACAGGGCGTGCGCGGCCACCGAGAACTCCTGCGGGCCGATCTCCCGCGCACCGAAGGACCGCTCCAGCTCGGCGATCTCGGCGCTCAGCCCGAGCTGTCGGGAGATTTCGACCGGCGCCGCCGAGCCGTACATCAGTGTCCCGTCGAGGTCGAAGAGGTGCAGGAGAGTCATAACCGTCGAGGCTAGCTCCTATGTTTCACGTGAAACACCGTGTTTCACGTGAAACACCGCTTGCTTCGCGTGGAGCGTCGCCTCGATGTTTCACGTGAAACATCGACTCCACCCAAATCCTCTGGACGGTCCTGATCTGATGATCCAGTCTGGGCCGGTGACACCACCACGCCTCCATGATCTGCCGATCCGGGCGCTGACCGCGGACGATCTCCGCCACTGCGCCGACCTGTCCGAGGACCGCGGCTGGCCCCGCGAGGACCACAAGTGGGGTCTGCTCCTGGCCGCCGGAAAGGGGTACGGGATCGATGCTCCGGACGGAGCGGGACTCGCCGCCTCCTGCGTCGTCACCCGCTACGGCTATGCCCCGGCCGAGCCGGACCTCGCGGCCATCGGAATGGTCCTCGTCGCCGGCCGCTACGCCCGCCAGGGCCTGGGGCGCCGTCTGATGACGTACATCTGCGACGAGGTGCTCAAGAACATCCCCCTCACCCTGCACGCCACCCCCTACGGCCGCCCCCTCTACGAGGAGCTCGGCTTCGAGACCACGGGCCGGGCGGAGATGGTCAAGGGCACTTTCCTCCCGGACCCTTCCGAAGCCACCGGCGAGACCCCTGCCGGCACGGGCCGCGTCCGACCGGCCACCGCCGAGGACCTCCCGCGGATCGTCCGCCTGGACAACGAGGTCTTCGGCGTCGACCGGACACACATGATCACCAGGCTCCCCGCCTTCACCGACCGGCTGCTCGTCGCCGAGGACCGCGCGGGCGACCTCACCGGCTACGCCGCTCTCTGGCCCAACATGGACACCCATGTCATCGGCCCGCTGATCGCCCGCGACACGGCCGACGCCCAGGCCCTCGTCACCGCACTCGCCGCCACCACCGACCGGCCGCTGCGCACCGACGTCGACGTACGCCACGAGGCGCTCCTGGCCTGGCTCAAGGACCGCGGTCTGGCCTCCGTGGCCTTCAACGCCGTGATGACCCGGAACACCCCCGGTCTACCCGGCGACTGGACCCGCCGCTGGGCACCGCTCACCCTGGCCGCGGGCTGAAGAGGAGAACCGAACCGTGACCGACACCCCCGCCCTGGCCATCCGCCCGGCCACCGAGGCGGATCTGCCCGCCATCGTCGCGATGCTGGCCGACGACCCCCTCGGGGCCACCCGGGAATCCCCCGACGACCTCACCCCGTACCTCGCGGCTCTCAAGCGCCTGACCGAAGACCCGAACCAGCACCTGGTCGTGGCCGTCCGCGCGGACCGCGTCGTGGGCACCCTCCAGCTCACGATCGTCCCGGGCCTCTCCCGCAAGGGATCCACCCGCTCCATCATCGAAGGGGTCCGCGTCCACGCCGACGAACGCGGCAGCGGCCTGGGCACCCGATTCGTCGAATGGGCCATCGAGAAGTCCCGCGAAGAGAACTGCGACCTGGTCCAGCTGACCTCGGACGCGACCCGGACCGACGCCCACCGCTTCTACGAGCGCCTCGGCTTCGCCCCGTCCCACGTCGGGTTCAAGCTGCAACTCTGAGCGGCCGCGCCACGGGCCGGGTCGCCGTGTCGGCGGCCCGGCCTACGATCGGGAAGATGAGCACCGGCCTTCCCCTCATCAGCACCGCCGAGCGCCGCCACCGGCTCGGCCGTCGCCACCGCCTGGCTCCCTCGACCCGCGCCGCCACCGTCCCCCAGGCGGCGGACGCCGTCGTCGCCCTGCACGCCACGGACGCCGCGACCGTCTTCCTCTCCACCCGCGCCCGGCTCACCGAAGGCGGCCCCGGAGCGATCGAGCAGGCGCTGTACGAGGACGTCAGCCTCGTCCGGCTGCTCAGCATGCGCAACACGCTCTTCGCGGTCTCGACCGACCTCGCCCCGTACGTCGACTCCTCCACCGCGCGGGGCATCGCGCTCAAGGAGCGGCGCACCCTCCTCAAGCACCTCGATGAGGACGGACAGGGTCTGGACGCGGACTGGCTGGGCCGGGCCGAGAGCGCGGCGCTCGAGGCCCTCGACCACCGCGGCCCCTGCACCGGCAGCCAACTGTCCGCCGCCGTACCGGCCTTGCGCCAGAAGATCACCATCGGCCGGGGCAAGAAGTACGAGACGGAGACCGGTGTCGCGACCCGCGTCATCCGACTGCTGGCCGCCGACGGCCGGATCCGGCGGGACCGGCCGCGCGGGTCGTGGACCTCCAGCCAGTACCGCTGGGTCCACACCGAGCCCTGGCCGGCCGTACCCGCGGCCGAGGCCCGCGTCGAGATCGCCCGTCGCTGGCTGCACGCATACGGCCCGGCCACCGAGGCCGACCTCAAGTGGTGGACCGGCTGGACCCTCACCGACGCCCGCAAGGCCCTCGCGGCCGTGGGCCCCGACCAGGTGCGCCTCGACGACGGGACCACGGCCCTCGTGAGCCCCGGCGACACCGAGCCCGAACCGGCCCCGGAGCCCTGGGCCGCCCTGCTGCCCGGGCTCGACCCCAGCGGCATGGGCTGGGCCGATCGCACCTTCCACCTCGATCCCGCCCACCGGCCCGCCCTGTTCGACTACGCCGGCAACATCGGCCCCACCGTGTGGTGGAACGGAGAGATCGTCGGCGGCTGGGCCCAGCGCGGCGACGGCGAGATCGTCTGGCGGCTGCTGGGCAGCCCCGGCCGCGCCGCCGAGGAGGCGATCACCGCCGAGGCCGGCCGCCTCGCCGCATGGGTGGGCGACGCCCGCATCACCCCGCGCTTCCGCACCCCGCTCGAGCGCGAACTCGTCGCCTGAGCGAGGGAGTCAGCCGATGCCCCGCCAGCCCTGCGGGTCCACCCCGCCGGGTACCGGGGCCTGGGCGTCGTACGGCTCCCGCGTGAACACGAACGACGCCAGGTCGAGGTGGCTCAGCGAGCCGTCGGCCTTGCGCACCAACCTCAGCGTCTCTCCCGCGTAGTAGCCGGTCAGGCCCGTCCACGTGCCGTCGGGCTCCCCCCGGAAGCGGGCGGAGCGCCCGGTCGCGCCGACCGGACCCAGCTCCAGCGAGCCGTCCGCCTTCAGTCGCACCACGTAAGGCGTCGTGCCCCAGTACCAGGGACCGCACATCTCCAGCGGGACCTGCTCGGTTTCCCGGAAGGGCCGCCACGGCTGGGGGAACCGCGGCTCGGCGTCGGCCACGATCGCCACCAGGTCCGTGGCCACCGAGGAGGCCGGCAGTCCCGAGGTGCAGTTCGCGAGCACCACCGCCGCCACGTCGTCCGCCTCGCTCAGCCACAGCCCCGCGAGGAACCCCGGAAGCGATCCGCTGTGCCCGGCGAGCCGACGCTCGCCCTGGGCCATCAGCTGCATCCCCAGCCCGTAGCCGAGCTCGGCGAGGCCCGGCTCCGGCGGCGCCGCCGAGGTGCGCATCTCCCGTACGGACTCGGCGCTCAGCACCCGCTCGTCCCCGCGCAGCAGGAAGTCCGCGAACCGCGCCAAGTCCCTGGTCGTGGACCACAGCTGACCGGCCGCCGCCATCAGCCCCAGGTCCTCCAGCGGCTCGGGCAGCAGTACGTCCGCCCAGGGGTGCACCGCCCAGCCGTCCGCGTACGGGGCCTGCGGCAGCCCGCTCGTACGGTCCAGGCCCAGCGGCTCCAGCACCTCGGCCCGCAGCACCTCTTCCCACGGCTTGCCGCGCAGCGCCTCGACGAGCGAACCCAGCAGCGTGTAACCCGGGTTGGAGTAGTGGTGCCGGCTTCCCGGCGTGTGCCGGAACGGCTCGTCACCCAGGACGTCGGCGAGCTCGGGCCGCAGTGCGCCGGGCGTGCGCTCCCACCACTCGCCCGGCGTCTCCGCCGCCAGACCGCCGGTGTGGGCCAGCAACTGAGCGATGGTCACCTCGCCGGCGCCGGTGCCCGGCAGGTGCTTCTCCAGCGGATCCGCGAGCCCCAGCAGCCCTTCGTCCCGCAGCCGCATCACGAGAACGGCGGTGAAGGTCTTGCTGATCGAGCCGATCCGGTACTGGACGTTGCCGTCCGGAGCGTGCCCCTCCAGGGAGGTCCGGGCGCCCTCCCAGACCACGTCCCCGCCGCGCACGACGGCCGCCACCACGGACGGCGCCCGCCCTTCACTCTGCGCGACGGCGATCCGGTGCCTCAGCGCACGGCGGGTCGAGGCAAGAAGTTCCAGGTCCTCAGCAAGGTCGTCCATGGGGCGGATGCTACGTGTTGGCCATGTCCACGAACCGCGAATAGTGGCCCTGGAAGGCCACGGTGATCGTCGCCGTCGGGCCGTTACGGTGCTTCGCCACGATCAGGTCGGCCTCACCCGCGCGGGGCGACTCCTTCTCGTAGGCGTCCTCACGGTGCAGCAGGATCACCATGTCGGCGTCCTGCTCGATCGAGCCCGACTCACGCAGGTCGGAGACCATCGGCTTCTTGTCGGTGCGCTGTTCCGGGCCACGGTTCAGCTGGGAGAGCGCGATCACCGGGACCTCTAGCTCCTTCGCCAGCAGCTTGAGGTTTCGGGACATGTCCGAGACCTCCTGCTGGCGGCTCTCGGGACGGCGGGAACCGCCCGACTGCATCAGCTGGAGGTAGTCGATGACCACGAGCGAGAGGTCGTTGCGCTGTTTGAGCCGACGGCACTTGGCCCGGATCTCCATCATCGACAGGTTGGGGGAGTCGTCGATGTACAGGGGGGCCGCGGAGACGTCCGGCATCCGGCGGGCCAGCCGGGTCCAGTCGTCGTCCGTCATCGTCCCGGAGCGCATGTGGTGCAGCGCCACCCGGGCCTCCGCCGACAGCAGGCGCATCGCGATCTCGTTGCGCCCCATTTCGAGGGAGAAGATCACGCTCGGCAGGTTGCTCTTGATGGAGCATGCCCGGGCGAAGTCCAGCGCCAGCGTGGACTTGCCCATCGCGGGACGGGCGGCGATGACGATCATCTGGCCGGGGTGCAGGCCGTTGGTCAGCGAGTCGAGGTCAGTGAAGCCGGTCGGAACACCCGACATCTGGCCGCTGCGCGATCCGATCGCCTCGATCTCGTCGAGAGCGCCCTCCATGATGTCGCCCAGCGGCAGGTAGTCCTCGGAGGTCCGCTGCTCGGTGACGGCGTAGATCTCGGCCTGGGCGCTGTTGACGATCTCGTCGACGTCACCGTCGGCGGCGTAGCCCATCTGCGTGATCTTCGTACCAGCGGCGACGAGGCGGCGCAGCACGGCCCGCTCGTGGACGATCTCCGCGTAGTACTCGGCGTTCGCCGCGGTCGGGACGGACTGCACCAGCGTGTGCAGGTAGGAGGCCCCGCCGACCTTGCCGATCTCCCCGCGCCGGGTCAGTTCGGCACCGATGGTGATCGGGTCAGCCGGCTCGCCCTTGGCGTACAGGTCGAGGATGGCCTGGTAGATCGTCTCGTGCGAGGGCCGGTAGAAGTCGTGCCCCTTGAGGACCTCGACCACGTCGGCGATGGCGTCCTTGGACAGCAGCATGCCGCCGAGGACCGACTGCTCGGCGTCGAGGTCCTGCGGGGGGACCCGCTCGAAGCCGCCGCCACCACCGTCCCAGGAGCCGCCCTCGCGCCCCCGGTCGTGCTGTTCGTCCCCGCGGCCACGGCCCTCGCTGTTGCGGCGGGTACGGGCGGGCAGACGGTCGCCCGGACCACTGTCGGCCCAGGGGTCGTCCATGGGCTCGGGCATGCTCACCGGGCCGCCTCCTCCCGTCCGCAACGCGGACCTCGCCGTGTCACTCTTTCTACGACACGGCTCTGACATTTGGGGCACCCGAATCCGCCGTCGGCGAGTCGGGCAACGCACCACGGTAGGGCCGCGAGCGGCGTCAGCCAATCTTGTTATCCACAGGCTGTGTGGATGAGATGTGGATGACGGCGCCAATGCTGTGGGTAAGTCGCCGGAAGCTGTGCACGGACCGGGGGACGACGCTGTGGACAAAATCACCCGACCCACCTCAGCACCCCACCTGACCTGGCATTTTCCCGTCCGGAGCCAGAGTGGCGGAAAAATCTTGGGACCCATCTCAAGATCACCTCCAAAGGGTCGGGAGGAACGCGCAAGTCAGGGCATCAGTAAGGACCCAAAGGCCCTTGCATCTATTACCTGTGGAAGATTAGATTGAGCACATGACACAGGCCCCCGCAGCACCGAAGGCTGCGCCGAGACGGCACGACCGCGAGATATTCGCACTCGCCGTCCCCGCCTTCGGCGCACTCGTCGCCGAACCCCTCTTCGTGATGGCCGACAGCGCCATCGTGGGACACCTCGGCACCCCTCAGCTGGCGGGCCTCGGCATCGCGGCCGCTCTGCTCACCACCGCCGTCAGCGTCTTCGTCTTCCTCGCCTACGCCACCACCGCGGCCGTTTCCCGCCGGGTAGGAGCGGGCGACCTCCAGGCCGCGATCCGGCAGGGCATGGACGGCATCTGGCTCGCCCTGCTGCTCGGTGCGGCCGTGATCGCCGTGGTCCTGCCCGCCGCCCCGTGGCTGATCTCCCTCTTCGGAGCCTCCGACACCGTCGCCCCGTACGCGATCACCTATCTGCGGATCTCCGCACTCGGCATCCCGGCCATGCTCATGGTCCTGGCCGCCACCGGTGTCATCCGCGGCCTCCAGGACACCCGCACCCCGCTGTACGTCGCCGTCGGGGGCTTCGGCCTCAACGCGGGCCTGAACGCCCTCCTCGTCTACGGCGCCGGTCTCGGGATCGCCGGCTCCGCCTGGGGCACGGTCATCGCCCAGTGCGCCATGGCCGCCGCCTACCTGGTCGTCGTCGTACGCGGGGCCCGGCGACACGGTGCTTCGCTACGGCCCGACCTCGCGGGGATCCGGGCCTGCGCACAGGCCGGCGCACCTCTGCTGGTCCGCACCCTGTCCCTGCGCGCCATCCTGATGATCGCGACCGCCGTGGCGGCCCGGCTCGGCGACGCCGACATCGCGGCCCACCAGATCCTGCTCTCGCTGTGGAGCCTGCTCGCCTTCGCCCTGGACGCCATCGCGATCGCCGGGCAGGCCATCATCGGCCGCTATCTGGGTGCGGGCGACACCAACGGCGCCAAGGCGGTCTGCCGCCGCATGGTGCAGTGGGGGATCGCCACGGGCATCGTCCTCGGCCTGCTGGTCGTCCTGACCCGCCCCGTGTTCATTCCGCTGTTCACCAGCGATCCGGTGGTGAAGGACGCCCTGCTGCCCGCCCTGCTCGTGGTGGCCCTCTCCCAGCCCGTCTCCGGCATCGTCTTCGTACTGGACGGGGTCCTGATGGGCGCGGGAGACGGCGGCTACCTGGCCTGGGCGATGCTGGTGACGCTGGCCGTGTTCACCCCGGCGGCGTTCCTCGTCCCGACCGTGGGAGGCGGCCTGACGACGCTCTGGTGGGCGATGACCCTGATGATGCTGGTCCGTATGGTCACCCTCCAGCTGCGGGCCCGCTCGGGCCGCTGGCTGGTCGCGGGAGCCACCCGTTGAACCGGGGGATGTTTCACGTGAAACATCCCCTCCATCGCCGACGCAGCCGTGTTTCACGTGAAACACAGCTGCGTCCGACAACGACGAAGGGCCGCACCCCAGAGGGGTGCGGCCCTTCACGTGCAGCCCTTAGGCGGCGACGACCTCGATGCCCACGTTCGCGGCCACGTCGGCGTGCAGACGCACGGAGACCTGGTACGAACCGAGGGTCTTGATCGGGGAGCCCAGCTCAACGCGGCGCTTGTCGACCTTCGGGCCACCGGAAGCCTCGATCGCCGTGGCGATGTCGGCCGGGGTCACGGAGCCGAAGAGACGACCGGCGTCACCCGCGCGGGTGGCCAGACGGACCTTCACACCCTCGAGCTTGGCCTTGACCTCGTTGGCCTGCTCGATGGTCGCGATCTCGTGGATCTTGCGGGCGCGGCGGATCTGCGCCACGTCCTTCTCGCCACCCTTGGTCCAGCGGATCGCGAAACCACGCGGGACCAGGTAGTTGCGAGCGTAACCGTCCTTGACGTCGACGACATCGCCGGCGGCACCGAGGCCAGAGACCTCGTGGGTCAGGATGATCTTCATTAGTCGGTCACCCTTTCCTTATCGCGCGGTGGACGTGTAGGGCAGCAGCGCCATCTCACGGCTGTTCTTGACGGCCGTGGCGACGTCACGCTGGTGCTGCGTGCAGTTGCCGGTAACGCGGCGGGCACGGATCTTGCCGCGGTCGGAAATGAACTTCCGCAGCATGTTCGTGTCCTTGTAGTCCACGTACGCGGTCTTGTCCTTGCAGAACGCGCAGACCTTCTTCTTAGGCTTGCGCACAGGCGGCTTCGCCATTGTGTCTCTCCTGTGTGATCAAGAAGTTTGGATGCGAGCTGCCCTAGAAGGGCGGCTCGTCCGAGTAGCCACCACCGGAGCCGCCGGAGCTTCCGCCCCAACCGCCCCCGTTGCCGCCCTGCTGCTGGCCGCCGGCCGGCGCGCTGGACGCCCACGGGTCGTCGGAGGGAGCTCCGCCGCCCTGAGGTGCGCCGCCGCTGGGGGCTCCGCCCCAGCCACCGCCGCCGCCCTGCTGCTGACCGCCGCCGTATCCACCCTGGCCACCGCGACCGGTGGTCTTGGCGACCTTGGCCGTGGCGTTCTTCAGGCTGGGGCCGACTTCCTCGACGTCCAGCTCGTAGACCGTGCGCTTGACACCCTCACGGTCCTCGTACGACCGCTGCCTCAGCCGGCCCTGCACGATGACGCGCATGCCTCGCTGAAGGGACTCGGCGACGTTCTCCGCCGCCTGCCGCCACACCGAGCAGGTCAGGAACAGGCTCTCGCCGTCCTTCCACTCATTGGTCTGACGGTCGAAGGTGCGGGGGGTGGACGCGACACGGAACTTCGCGACCGCCGCACCCGAGGGGGTGAAGCGCAGCTCGGGGTCGTCGACGAGATTGCCGACGACCGTGATGACGGTCTCGCCTGCCATGGATGAACCTCTCGGCGGGGATTGCTTCTGGGCTGCTGTGCTACTCGATCCCGATTACCGCTGAACCGAAGTTCAGTGGGTCTCGGGGCGAAGGACCTTGGTCCGGAGAACCGACTCGTTCAGGTTCATCTGTCGGTCAAGCTCCTTGACGACCGCAGGCTCGGCCTGGAGGTCGATGACCGAGTAGATGCCCTCGGGCTTCTTCTTGATCTCGTAAGCGAGACGACGACGGCCCCAGGTGTCGACCTTCTCGACCTTTCCGTTGCCCTCACGGACGACGGAGAGGAAGTTCTCGATCAGCGGGGAGACAGCGCGCTCCTCGAGATCGGGGTCGAGGATGACCATCACTTCGTAGTGACGCATGTGGAACCCACCTCCTTTGGACTCAGCGGCCACGGTCGTTCCGTGGCAGGAGGGTCGTGATGCGTGCGCACGGCGTCCACAGAGCAGACACCGCGCAGCTGTACAGACTACCTGCTCGGCTCCTTCCGGTTGAAATCCGACGGCAGGGGGACACAATCTGTATCCATCGGGTGTGCTCGGTGCTATGCCCCCCGGCCCCTCGGGAGGCGGCCCCCGCAGCACCGCTCTAGCCAGGAGGTGCCTCCGATGGCACAGGCAATGCGACCGCAGTCCCAGATCTCGCTGCTCGCGACCGACGGCAAGCCCCATCCGCTGCAGGACACCCTGATGGCGGTCACGCTGGTCCTCGGTGCCGTGGCGTTCATCACGGCGTTCTTCCACAACCTGCACCTGCTCAGCTCGTGGACAGGGCTCATCGGAATCCTGACCGGTGCGTACGGACAGTTCATCTCCGTCACGACACGCGAGCGCTTCGCGCTGATCATCGGCCTTGGCGCAGCTGCCATCGGCTTCTTCCTCGGAATGGCACACGGCGGCCTCTTCGGCGGCTGGCTCGGCTGACCGGGGGAACCTCCGCGACGGGGCGCCGGCCGGCCACGGCTCAGGCACCGGCCTGTCCCCCAGATGGGTGGCGCCCCCGTCGCAGTAGGCTTCGCGCCATAGCCAGCGAAGCCGCCGGAGGAGACACCCCGCATGAGCCTGTCCCTGAGCACCATCAGCCGAGAGCAGCATCTGGCGTACCTCCAGAGCCTGCCGTCGGCTAGCCACTGCCAGGTCCCGGCATGGGCCGACGTCAAGAACGAGTGGCGCTCGGAGAACCTCGGTTGGTTCGACAAGTCCGGTGAACTCGTCGGTGTCGCGCTCGTGTTGTACCGCCAGCTGCCCAAGGTGAAGCGATACCTCGCGTACCTGCCCGAGGGCCCGGTCATCAACTGGTACGCCCCGAACCTGGAGGAGTGGATCCAGCCGATGCTGGCCCACCTCAAGAACCAGGGCGCCTTCACCGTGAAGATGGGCCCGCCGGTCGTCATCCGCCGGTGGAACTCGGCCGCCATCAAGGCCGGCATCCAGGACCCGGAGGTCAAGCGCCTGCGCGACGTGGAGGCCTCGGTCATCGAGCCCCGCGCCTTCGAGGTGTCCGACAAGCTGCGCCGCATGGGCTGGCAGCAGGCGGAGGACGGCGGTGCCGGGTTCGGCGACGTCCAGCCCCGCTACGTCTTCCAGGTACCGCTGGCGAACCGCTCGCTGGACGACGTCCTCAAGGGCTTCAACCAGCTGTGGCGCCGCAACATCAAGAAGGCCGAGAAGGCCGGCGTCGAGGTCGTCCAGGGCGGCTACGACGACCTGCCGACCTGGCAGCACCTGTACGAGATCACGGCCGAGCGCGACAAGTTCCGCCCGCGCCCGCTCAGCTACTTCCAGCGCCAGTGGACGGCCCTCAACTCCGAGGACCCCAACCGGATGCGCCTCTACATCGCCAAGCACGAGGGGGAGCCGCTGGCCGCCGCCACGATGCTCACCGTCGGCCAGCACGTCTGGTACTCGTACGGCGCCTCCGCCAACCACAAGCGCGAGGTGCGCCCCTCGAACGCCATGCAGTGGCGCATGCTGCGCGATTCCTACGCGCTGGGCGCCAGCGTCTACGACCTGCGCGGCATCTCTGACACGCTGGACGAGAACGACCACCTGTTCGGTCTGATCCAGTTCAAGGTCGGCACGGGCGGCGAGGCCGTCGAGTACGTCGGCGAGTGGGACTTCCCGCTCAACAAGGTGCTGCACAAGGCGCTCGACATCTACATGTCGCGTCGCTGACTCCACCCCCACCCCACACGAAAGGCTCCGGACGGGCATGGCGCTCACGCTCTACGTCGACACCGCGCGCTGGCGTGCGCACCAGAAGCAGGTCCAGGACCAGTTCCCCGGACTGATCCCGGTCTGCAAGGGCAACGGCTACGGCTTCGGCCACGAGCGGCTGTGCGAGGAAGCGACCCGGATGGGCTCCGACATCCTCGCCGTCGGCACCACGTACGAGGCCGCGAGCATCAAGGACCTGTTCGGCGGCGACCTGCTGGTCCTGACCCCCTTCCGGAGGGGCGAGGAGCCGGTGCCGCTGCCCGACCGGGTCATCCGCTCGGTGGCCTCGCTGGACGGGGTCCGCGGCCTGGTGGGCGCCCGGGTGGTCATCGAGTGCATGAGCTCGATGCGCCGCCACGGCATCTCCGAGCAGGACCTGGGGCAGCTCCACGCGGCGATCGAGGACGTCCGGCTGGAGGGCTTCGCCCTGCACCTGCCGCTGGACCGCCCCGACGGCTCGGACGCCGTCGAGGAGGTCATCGGCTGGATGGACCGGCTGCGTGCGGCCCGGCTGCCCCTGCACACCATGTTCGTCAGCCACCTGCGGGCCGAGGAACTGGCCAGGCTCCAGCAGCAGTTCCCGCAGACCCGCTTCCGTGCCCGCATCGGCACGCGACTGTGGCTGGGCGACCACGAGGCCACCGAGTACCGCGGCGCGGTCCTCGACGTCACGCGCGTGGCCAAGGGCGACCGCTTCGGCTACCGCCAGCAGAAGGCCGCGTCCGACGGCTGGCTGGTCGTCGTGGCCGGCGGTACCTCCCACGGCGTGGGGCTGGAGGCGCCCAAGGCCCTCCACGGCGTGATGCCGCGGGCCAAGGGCGTCGCCCGGGCGGGCCTGGCCACGGTCAACCGGAACCTGTCGCCGTTCGTGTGGGCGGGCAAGCAGCGCTGGTTCGCGGAGCCGCCGCACATGCAGGTGTCGATCCTGTTCGTGCCGTCGGACTCGCCCGAGCCGAAGGTCGGCGACGAGCTCGTGGCGCACCTGCGCCACACCACGACGCAGTTCGACCGGGTGCTCGACGCCTGACCGTCAGTCCTTGACGGGCACGCCCCAGTCGACCCGCTGTCCCTCCGAGGGCGCCGCGTACCGCGGCGCCCTCGCCGCGTCCGACAGCACGAACACGTCCTCGGCCCCGTCCAGGACACCGCCGGACGGGTCGTCCGAGCCGTCCCGGCGTACGACGTCCCGCTCGGGCATCAGGATGTCGCGGACGACGACCGCGCACAGGTAGACGGTGGCCAGCAGGTGGGCGGCGATCGCCAGCTGGTAGCCCTCCACGGGCAGTCCCTGGTGCTTGTCCCCGCTGGTCGTGTAGGCCAGGTAGAACCAGATCCCGAGGAAATACAGGACCTCGCCGGCCTGCCAGATCAGGAAGTCCCGCCAGCGCGGCCGGGCCAGCGCGGCGAGCGGGATGAGCCACAGCACGTACTGCGGCGAGTAGACCTTGTTCGCCAGGATGAAGACGGCGACGACCAGGAAGGCCAGCTGCGCGAAGCGGGGCCGCCGGGGGGCCGTCAGGGCGAGCAGCCCGATCGCCCCGCACAGCAGGAGCGTCAGCCCCGTCGCGTACGTGTTGGCGTCTTCCAGGGGGTTGCCCGAGCGCTGGGAGATCAGCAGCCACACGGAGCCGAAGTCGATGGGACGTTCCTGGCTGAAGGTGTAGAACTTCGACCAGCCCTCCCAGGCGAAGATCATGACGGGCAGGTCCACCACCAGCCAGGCCCCGGCCGCGCCGAGGACGGCGCCTCCGAAGGCCCGCCACTTGCCGGCCCGCCAGCAGAGCACGAACAGCGCCCCGAGCAGCAGGACGGGGTAGAGCTTCGCCGCGGTGGCCAGGCCGATGAAGACGCCGAAGAGGACCGTGCGGCCGCGCGACCACATGAGCATCCCCACGGCGGTCAGCGCGATGGCCAGCAGGTCCCAGTTGATCGTCGCGGTGAGCGCGAAGGCCGGAGCGAGGGCGAAGAGCAGGGCGTCCCAGGGGCGCCGGCGGTGGGTGCGGGCCACGCACACGGCGATGACCGCCGTGCAGGCCATCAGCATGCCCGCGTTGACCATCCAGTACATCTGTTCGCGGTGCTGCATGGAGCCGCTGCTCGGGGTCAGCCAGGAGGCGATCTCCATGAAGAGACCGGTGAGCACCGGGTACTCCAGGTACTCCATGTCGCCGGGCAGCCGGTCGAAGTAGGGCGTGAGGTTGTCGGCGAAGCCGCGGACCGCGTACAGGTGCGGGATGTCGGAGTAGCAGGCGTGGGTGTACTGCGAGCCCGCTCCGCGGAACCACGCCCAGTCGTAGCAGGGCAGCTTCTGCACCATGCCCAGGGCGAACATGCCGATGGCGAGGAGGGCCACGACGCGGACGGGCCCCAGCCAGTGGCCGCCCAGCCGGGCGTAGCGGCCGAGCGGGCCGCCGATGAACTCACTGCCGGCCGCCGCGACCTCGTCCTGCCGGGTGGGCAGTACGGGGCGGTCCTCGTGCACCTTGGTCATGGGCTCATCCTGCCGTACCGGGCCGGACATGGGGGAAGGCCGTCGCACCTCGTGCGACGGCCTTCCCCCAGCGGTTGACGATCCGGCTACGGGCTCGATCCGAACGTGGGCCAGCCGGTCGGGCGGCCCGGTTTCCCGCTGGGCGTCGGAGACGGCGATCCGCTGGGTCCGCCGTTGCTGCCTCCCTGGCTGGTCCCGGACGTGGGGGTGGGGTCGCAGTACAGCTCCCACGGCTTGCACGGCTTGCCGCCGCCCTTGGACGGGCTCGGGGACACCGGCGGGGCGGAGCTGGTCGGGGGCATCGAGGGCGTGACGGACTGCGACGGGACGGCCGAGGGGGTGGGGGAGGGAGCCCCGGCGGAGTCGGCGGTGACGCCGTAGGTCTCGGCCTCCGGGAACTGCTTGACCGGAGAGTCCTTGAGCGCCTCGCGCATGTACTCGGTCCAGATCACGGCCGGGATGTCACCACCGTGGATGGAGTCGGTGCCGCCCACGCCGTTCATGGAGATCAGCTTCTTGTCCGCCGAGTTGGGGTCGTTGCGGAAGAGGGTGACGGACGTGGCGAGCTCGGGGGTGTAGCCGACGAACCAGGCCGACTTGTTCTGGTCGGTGGTACCGGTCTTGCCCGCGGCGGGCCGGCCCAGCTTCTTGACCTTGGTACCGGTTCCGTTCTGGACCACGTTCTGCAGGACCTTGGTGACGTTGTCGGCGACGGCGCTGTCCATGGCGCGCTGGTCCTTGGGCGCCTCGAAGCCGCTCAGCGCCTCGCCGTCCTTCTCGACCTTGGTCACGGAGAAGGGCTCGCGGTGCGTACCGGAGGCCGCGAAGGTGGCGTACGAGTCGGCCATGCGGATGGCACTCGGGGTCGAGGTGCCCAGTGCGAACGAGGCGGTGTTGTCCTTGTCCATCGAGTCCTCGAGGATCCCGGTGGACTTGGCCACGTCACGCACCTTGGCGTGACCGACGTCGAAGACGAGCTGGGCGAACGGGACGTTGATGGACTTCTCCATCGCCTCGTTGAGGGTCACGAAGCCGTAGGCCGTGGGGCTCTCGTTCTTCTGCCGGAACGGCTTGCCGTCGGGGCCCATCAGGGGATTGCCCTGACGGTTCTTGATCACGGTCAGGTCGTCGGCCATGTACTTGCTGTCGATCGAGATGCCCTGGCCTTTGGAGTTCTGGGTGCCGTACTGCATCGCCGCCGCCAGGACGTACGGCTTCCAGGTCGAGCCGACCGGGACGCCGATGGTGTTGGCGTTGTTGCTGAAGTGCTTCTGGTCCCAGCCGGGCCCGCCGTACAGGGCCACGATCGCGCCGGTCTTCACATCGACGGAGGCGGCGCCGAACTGTACGAAGGTGTCGTACTCGGGGCGCTTCTTCTCGTCGAGGAAGTCGTTGCGGGTGTCCTCGACGGCCTTGGCCAGCGCGTCCACCCTCGGCTTCTGGAAGGTGGTGTGGATCTGGTAGCCGCCCAGGGCCATCTGCTCGGCGGTGATGTTCCTGGTCTTCATCACGTACTGCTTGGCCGTCTCGACCAGGTAGCCGATCTGGCCGGACATGCCGCGGGCCTGCTCGGACTCCACCCGGGCGGGGAAGTCGGTGGGCTTGTACTTGGCCCGGTCCTCCTTGGACATGCGGCCGACCTCGACCTCGCGGTCCAGCACCCAGGCCCAGCGCTTCCTGGCCCGGTCCTCGTTGAGGGTGGGGGTGGCCGCGGCGCCGATGCCGCCGTCCGGGTTGTACAGGTTGGGGCCCTTGAGCACGGAGGCCAGGAAGGCGCACTCGGAGGGGTTCAGGTCCTGGGAGTCCTTGCCGAAGTAGGCGCGGGCCGCGGCTTGGATGCCGTAGGCGTCCCGGCCGTAGTAGGCGGTGTTCAGGTAGCCCGCGAGGACCGTGTCCTTCTCTTCCGAGACGCCCAGCTTTATCGCGATGAAGAGCTCGGTGACCTTGCGCTTGAGCGTCTGGTCCGAGTCCAGGAAGTTGTTCTTCACATACTGCTGGGTGATCGTCGAGCCGCCCTGGGTGGAACCACCCGTGGCCATGTTCCACACGGCGCGGGCGATGCCCATCGGATCGACGCCCTTGTCCGTCTCGAAGGACTCGTTCTCCGCGGAGATCACGGCGTCCCGCATGGACCGGGGGATCTTGTCGATGGTCACGATCTGCCGGTTCATCGAACCGCCGGTCGCGACCATCTGGCTGCCGTCCTGCCAGAAGAAGACGTTGTTCTGCGCCTGGGCCGCCTTGTTCGGGTCGGGCGTGCCCACCATGGCGATGCCGACGCCGGCACCGGCGACGATGATCGCGAAGAAGCCCAGGGCGGTACCGCCGACGAACTTCCAGGACGGCACGAAACGCTTCCAGCCGTCCCTGTCGGACCGCGGGTAGTTGATCAGCCGCCTGTCCTGGCGGCCCGCGCCGCGCGCGGCCTTCGCGGATCCGCGTCCGCGGCCCGTGGAACCTCTCTGGGCAGCCCGGCGGGCCCCGGCTCTGCTGCCCCGTGCGGAGGGTTCCGCATGCGGTCCGCTGGACGACGCGGTGGGGACGTCACGTCCGGCCCCGGCACCCCGGCCGGGGCGCTGCTGGGCGGCCCGGCGGGCCGAGGCTCGCCCGCCACCTTGGGGCTGCGGCGGTTTACGGCGGTGCTCGCTCATCGAACGACTACTCCTCGGGCAGGCGAGTGGCCTGGAAGCGGCAGATGAATTCCGGTTCCCCCGGTGTCATGGCGCACAGACTACGCACGGTCAAAACCCGAACAGTGCCGAAGTTCACCCCAAATCAGGCAACCTGCCTCGTACGAATTGGTGATGTGACGCCGGTCACCAGATCACCACTTGTCGCCGGACCCGGCCCGTTCTATCGTCTGGATGTATCGAGTCGATACATCAGCTCGGTATAAAGACACAGAGTCGGAGGAGAGGCAGGCGGATGAGCAGACGCTCAGGCATCCTCGAATTCGCCGTCCTCGGCCTGCTCCGCGAATCCCCCATGCACGGCTACGAGCTGCGCAAGCGGCTCAACACGTCACTGGGGGTGTTCAGGGCCTTCAGCTACGGGACGCTCTATCCCTGCCTCAAGACGCTGGTCGCCAACGGCTGGTTGATCGAAGAGCCGGGCAATGCCCCGGAGGACGCGCTCGCCGCTTCACTCGCAGGGCGCCGCGCCAAGATCGTCTACCGGTTGACGGCCGCGGGCAAGGAGCACTTCGAGGAGCTCCTCTCCCACACGGGCCCCGAAACCTGGGAGGACGAGTCCTTCGCCGCCCGCTTCGCCTTCTTCGGCCAGACCGAGCGAGAAGTGCGCATGCGGGTACTGGAGGGCCGCCGCAGCCGGCTGGAGGAGCGCCTCGAGAAGATGCGCGCCTCACTGGCCCGCACACGGGAGCGCCTCGACGACTACACGCTCGAGCTGCAGCGACACGGCATGGAGTCCGTGGAGCGCGAGGTGCGCTGGCTGAACGAGCTCATCGAGAGCGAGCGGGCGGGACGGGATCAGAGACGACCCGGTCCGTCCGACGAAACCGCAAGATGAGGCCTGCATCTCGCAGACCTCGTACGAGAACAAACAGGGAGCAACCGGAATGGGTTCGGTTCGCGTAGCCATCGTCGGCGTGGGCAACTGCGCCGCCTCGCTGGTGCAGGGCGTCGAGTACTACAAGGACGCCGACCCGGCGGCCAAGGTCCCCGGTCTGATGCACGTCCAGTTCGGCGACTACCACGTGCGTGACATCGAGTTCGTCGCCGCGTTCGACGTCGACGCGAAGAAGGTCGGCCTCGACCTTTCGGACGCCATCGGCGCCAGCGAGAACAACACCATCAAGATCTGCGACGTCCCGAACGCCGGCGTGACCGTCCAGCGCGGCCACACTCTGGACGGCCTGGGCAAGTACTACCGCCAGACCATCGAGGAGTCCGCCGAGGCCCCGGTCGACGTGGTGCAGGTCCTCAAGGACCGCCAGGTCGACGTCCTGATCTGCTACCTGCCCGTCGGCTCCGAGGACGCGGCGAAGTTCTACGCCCAGTGCGCCATCGACGCCAAGGTCGCCTTCGTCAACGCCCTCCCGGTCTTCATCGCGGGCACCAAGGAGTGGGCGGACAAGTTCACCGAGGCCGGTGTCCCGATCGTCGGCGACGACATCAAGTCGCAGGTCGGCGCGACCATCACGCACCGCGTGATGGCGAAGCTGTTCGAGGACCGCGGTGTCCGTCTTGAGCGCACCATGCAGCTCAACGTCGGCGGCAACATGGACTTCAAGAACATGCTCGAGCGCGACCGCCTCGAGTCGAAGAAGATCTCCAAGACGCAGGCCGTCACCTCGCAGATCCCCGACCGTGAGCTCGGCGAGAAGAACGTCCACATCGGCCCGTCCGACTACGTCGCGTGGCTCGACGACCGCAAGTGGGCCTACGTCCGCCTCGAAGGCCGCGCCTTCGGCGACGTCCCGCTGAACCTCGAGTACAAGCTCGAGGTGTGGGACTCCCCGAACTCCGCCGGTGTCATCATCGACGCCCTGCGCGCTGCGAAGATCGCCAAGGACCGCGGTATCGGCGGCCCGATCCTGTCGGCGTCCAGCTACTTCATGAAGTCCCCGCCGGTGCAGTACTTCGACGACGAGGCCCTCGACAACGTCGAGAAGTTCATCAAGGGCGAGGTCGAGCGCTAGTCGGACTCCGGGAGTCCTGTCGACACCTGGACTTCGGCTGTTCTTCCGCGGAGGGTCCCCGGGCAATGTGCCCGGGGACCCTCCGCGTATGTGACCCTTGCCCACATGCCTGTCGTACGTGATCTGCGCGTACTCCTGCGCCTGCGGGACTTTCGCAACCTGCTCGCCGTACGGCTGCTCTCGCAGGCGGCGGACGGCGTCTACCAGGTCGCGCTCGCCACCTACGTCGTCTTCTCCCCGGAAAAGCAGACCTCGCCCGCGGCCGTCGCCTCGGCCATGGCGGTCCTGCTCCTTCCGTACTCGGCCATCGGCCCGTTCGCCGGTGTGCTGCTCGACCGGTGGCGCCGCCGCCAGGTCTTCCTCTACGGCAACCTGCTGCGGGCCTTCCTCGCCTGCGTCACCGGCATGCTGATCGTCGCGCAGGTCCCCGACTGGCTCTTCTACGCCTCGGCGCTGTCAGTGACCGCCGTCAACCGCTTCGTCCTGGCCGGACTCGCCGCGTCCCTGCCCCGCGTCGTCGACCCCGGGCAGTTGGTCACCGCGAACGCGCTGTCCCCCACCGCCGGCACCCTCGCGGCGACGGCCGGCGGGGGGCTGGCCTTCCTCGTCCGACTGCTGGCCTCCGACTCCGACGCCCTCGTCGTCCTGCTCGGAGCCGGGCTCTACCTGTGCGCGGCCCTGGTGTCGCTGCGCCTGGCTCTCGGCCTCCTCGGGCCCGACCATCCACCCGGCGTACTCCACCCCTCGGTCGGCGAGGGGATCGCCCTCACCGTCCGCGGCATGGCCGAAGGGCTGCGGCACCTGGCCGCCCGCCGGGAGGCCGCGCAGGCGCTGAGCGCCATGACCGCCATGCGCTTCTGCTACGGGGCCCTCTTCGTCACCCTGCTCATGCTCTGCCGCTATGCCTGGTCGAACAACGAGTCCGACGGGCTGGCTCTCCTGGGCGTCGCAGTCGGCGTCTCCGGGGCCGGGTTCTTCACGGCCGCCGTCATCACGCCCTGGATGGTGGGACGACTGGGCAGGCTGGGCTGGATCACCGCCTGCTCCGCGGGCGCCGCGGTCCTGGTCCCGGCCCTCGGCCTGTCCTTCGCCCCCGGACCGATGCTGGTCGCCGCCTTCGTCCTCGGCCTCGCCACCCAGGGCGCCAAGATCGCCACCGACACCGTCGTGCAGTCCCGCGTGGACGACGACTACCGCGGCCGCGTCTTCTCCGTCTACGACGTGCTGTTCAACGTCGCGTTCGTCAGTGCGGCGGCGGTGGCCTCTCTCATGCTCCCCGCAGACGGGCGGTCCGTGATCCTGATCCTCTGTGTCGCGGCCCTCTACGCCGCGACCGCGGCGCTACTGGGGCGGCAAGGGCGTCGTTTCACGTGAAACGACGTTTCACGTGAAACATTGCGTCCGACCGATCCGCCCGTGGCGATGTTTCACGTGAAACATCGCCACCTGGGTCCGTGCGTCAGGCCTGTGCGGCCCACCACTCCTTGAGGGCCGCGACGGCCGCATCGTGGCCCATCGGACCGTTCTCCAGCCGCAGCTCCAGCAGGAAGGCATACGCCTTCCCGATCACCGGACCGGGACCGACGTCCAGGACCCGCATGATCTCGTTGCCGTCCAGGTCGGGCCGGATCGCGTCCAGCTCCTCCTGCTGCTGAAGCTGGCCGATGCGCTCCTCCAGACCGTCATAGGTGCGGGAGAGGGCATTGGCCTTGCGCTTGTTGCGCGTGGTGCAGTCGGACCGGGTCAGCTTGTGCAGGCGCTCCAGCAGCGGACCGGCGTCGCGGACATAGCGCCGCACCGCGGAGTCGGTCCATTCCCCGTCGCCGTACCCGTGGAAGCGCAGGTGCAGCTCCACCAGCCGGGACACGTCCTTGATCATGTCGTTGGAGTACTTCAGGGCCGTCAGCCGCTTCTTGGTCATCTTCGCGCCCACCACCTCGTGGTGGTGGAAGGAGACGCGGCCGTCGGTCTCGAAGCGGCGGGTGCGCGGCTTGCCGATGTCGTGCAGCAGGGCCGCGAGGCGGAGCACCAGGTCGGGGCCGTCCTCCTCCAGGGCAATGGCCTGCTCCAGCACGATCAGCGAGTGGTCGTAGACGTCCTTGTGGCGGTGGTGCTCGTCACTCTCCAGCCGGAGCGCGGGGAGCTCGGGCAGCACCCGGTCGGCCAGCCCGGTGTCCACGAGCAGGCCCAGGCCCTTGCGCGGGTTGATCGAGAGGATCAGCTTGTTCAGCTCACCCTGGATCCGCTCCGCCGAGACGATCTCGATCCGGTCGGACATGGCCTTCATGGCCGCCACGACCTCCGGGGCGACCTCGAAGTCCAGCTGCGCGGCGAACCGCGCAGCCCGCAGCATGCGCAGGGGATCGTCGGAGAACGAGTCCTCCGGGGTGCCGGGAGTGCGCAGGACGCCGGCGTCCAGGTCCTCCAGACCGCCGTGCGGGTCGATGAACTCCTGCTCCGGCAGGGCCAGCGCCATGGCGTTGACCGTGAAGTCACGCCGAACCAGGTCCTCCTCGATCGAGTCGCCGTAGGAGACCTCGGGCTTGCGCGACGTACGGTCGTAGGCCTCAGATCGGTACGTCGTCACCTCGATCTGGAAGTTTCGATCAGCGTCTCCGACACGGGCGTCTTTCTGCGCCCCGACCGTGCCGAAGGCGATCCCCACGTCCCACACCGAGTCCGCCCAGGGCCGGAGGATCTTCAGGACCTCCTCGGGCCGGGCGTCGGTGGTGAAGTCGAGGTCGTTGCCGAGACGCCCGAGCAGCGCGTCGCGGACGGACCCACCGACCAGGGCGAGGCGGAAGCCCGCCTCCTGGAACCGGCGGCCGAGCTCGTCGGCGACAGGGGCGACCCGCAGCAGTTCACTGACCGCGCGGAGCTGCACCTGACTCAGGGCACTGGGGTTGTCTTCATTGGCGTTCGGCACAACAGAAAAGGGTACGTGCCCCGCCCGGCCGGAGCTTCCCCGTTTCACGGCGACCCCGGTACACCGGAGCCCCGGGGCTGAGCCGATCATGTGGAGCAAGGCGCGGCACTCGCGCACAGCGGGCCTCGTTACCATGCCAGGACGCACAGACGACGAGCACTGACACTTCGAGGGACGGGCTAGCGCGTGGCCGAGGCGGCAGACATCCTGGGGGCGTCGCCCGCCCCTGTCCGACGCCGATGGCTGCGGAGGGCGGTGGTCCTGCTGGCCGGGACGCCCGTACTCGCCGCTCTGGTCTACTCTCCCGCCCCCAAGGCCCAGGCCGCGCAGGCGACCGCCGTGGACGTCCAGCTGACCTCCCTGGCCCCCGCCGCCCCGGTCAAGGGCGACACCCTGACCATCTCCGGGACCGTGGTGAACACCGGCTCCGAGACGATCAACGACGCACACGTGGGACTGCGGGTCGGTCCCGCGCTCGCGGACCGGTCCTCCATCGACGAGGTGGCGGAGCGCAGCGGCTTCCGGGCCGGCGCCGACCCCGGCGAGATCGATCCGGCCTACGCCGTGAAGATCGCCTCGCTGCCGTCGAAGGTCCGCCAGGAGTTCACCCTCACCGTCCCCGTGAACAAGCTGGAGCTGGACAAGGACGGCGTCTACCAGCTCGGCGTCTCCCTGTCCGGGGTGACCGAGAGCCGCCCCTCGGAACAGGTGCTCGGCATCGAGCGGACCTTCCTGCCCTGGCAACCGGAAGCCGCCTCCAAGCGTGCCCAGCTCACCTACGTGTGGCCGCTGGTCTCCACCACCCACGTGACCGCGGAGACGGGCTCGGACGAGACCCAGACCCCGGTCTTCCTCGACGACGCCCTCGCCGAGGAGCTCAAGCCGCAGGGCCGCCTGGGACAGATGGTCTCGCTCGGCAAGGAACTGCCGGTCACCTGGGTCATCGACCCCGATCTGCTCTACACGGTCGACGCCATGACCAAGGGCTACCGGGTCCGCACTCCCGACGGGAAGTCCACCCAGGGCAGGAACAAGGCAGTCGCGGAGCAGTGGCTGAGCTCCCTCGAAACGGCCGTCCAGGCCAAGAAGGTCGTCGCGCTGCCCTTCGCCGACCCCGATCTCGCCTCCCTCGCCCACCACGGCAAGGACGTCTCGGGCACCCTCGGCCAGCTGCGGCCCGCCACCGACAAGGCGAAGCAAGCTGTCGAGACGGTCTTGCACGTCCCCGCGTCCACCGATTTCTCCTGGCCCGTGGACGGCGCCATCGACCCCTCGATCGTCAACGTCGCCACCTCGGCCGGTGCGCACAACGTCCTCACCCGGAGCGACAGCCTGGGCGAGACCGGAAGCCTCGGCTACACCCCCTCGGCCGCCCGGCCCATCGGCGCGGGCACCACGGCCGTGGTCGCGGACGCGGAGCTCTCCACCGCCTTCGAAGGCGACATGCTGAGCGCCGGGAACTCCACCCTCGCCGTCCAGCAGTTCCTCGCGCACAGCCTCGCCCTGAACCTGCAGAAGACAGACGAGCAGCGCAGCTTCGTCGTGACCCCGCAGCGGATGCCCTCCCTCAGCCAGGTCAACAGCATGGCCGTCGCCCTGCGCGCCCTCCAGGCCGGTCGCTGGACCCAGCCCGGTGACCTCGAAGCCGCGGCCGCGGCCAAGCCCGACCCGCGCGCCGCCACCCAGGTCCCCGGAGCCGGGCAGTACCCGGAGGCCCTGCGCAAGCACGAGCTGCCGGTGTCCGCCTTCGAGAAGATCCGCACCACGCAGAACACCCTCGACCACTTCAAGGTGATCCTCGCCGCACCCGACCGCGTCGAGATCCCCTTTGGGAACACCACCAACCGGGAGATGTCCACCTCCTGGCGCGGCCGCCCGGAAGAGGCCCGGGTCTACCGGGACCAGGTCCAGAACTACCTGATCGACCTCACCGAGAAGGTCAAGATCATCCCCAAGTCGGACGCCACACTGTCGGGACACAGCGCCACCATCCCGGTCAGCGTCCAGAACAGCCTCGTCCAGGACGTCCACGACCTGGTCCTGCGGGTGCAGTCGGCCAACCCGACCCGCCTGATGTTCGGCGACAGCGGGCAGGCCGAGCAGCAGGTGACCGTCCAGGGCGACCACACGCAGACGGTGAAGTTCCCCGCGAACGCCACCGCGAGCGGCCCCGTCGAGGTCACCGCGCAGCTCTTCACCAAGGACGGCGTCGCCTACGGCAAGCCCCGTAAGTTCACCGTCGAGGCCACCGAGATCACCCCCACCGTCATGCTCGTCATCGCCGGCGGTGTGCTCCTCCTGGTCCTGGCCGGCATCAAGATGTACGCCAGCCGCAAGCGCGTCGCGGCTCGCGCGGCAGCCGAGGACGGCACGCAGCAGAGTGACGAGACCCCGGACACCGGACCGCAAAGCACCGGCGGGTCCGGCACGGGTGAGACAGTGGACCGTTGAGCGATGCCGTGGCCGGTCGGCCTGGGGACGATGAGGTGGGGTTTCGATGAACGCGCCGTACGACGGTGACCGCGCGCAGGGCACTGGTGGGCCCGCGCCCTCCCAGGGCACTGCCCCGGGCACTCCGGTGCCCGGGCAGGTCCCCGCGCCTGCGCCCGCGGACCGCGACCCGTATGTCCAGGACGCCTACGACCACGACCCCTACCGGTCGCAGGACCTGTCCGCCCAGGATCCCGTCGCCGAGGTCCTCTACGACCGGGCCTCACACCCCCCGCCGCCGCCCGGGACCTACCAGGAGCCCGGCCCGCTCTACGCCGCGCCGACCTCGCCCTCCTACGCGCCCGACCCCCGCGTATGGGCGCAGACCCCGCCGCCGGAGCCGGACGGCCCTTCCCGCCACCTCCCGTACGGCGACCACGCCACCACCACCGAGTTCGTCGGCGTGGACTCCCTCGTCACCAAGGCCGCGGACGAGCAGCCGGAACCCGACGCCTTCGCCCACCTCTACCGGGACCAGGAGGCGGCACCCCGCACCCCCGCCGAGGACGTCCCCGTCGCCGCCCCGGCGCCGGCCAAGCCCGCCGGACGCGCCGCCAGCCTCCTGAAGTCCAGCGCGCTCATGGCCGCCGGCACGATCGTCTCCCGCATCACCGGCTTCCTGCGGACCCTCGTCATCGCCGGTGCCATCGGCGTCGGCACCTTCAACGACACGTACCAGATCGCCAACACTCTCCCCACGATGATCTACGTGCTGGTCGGAGGCGGCGCCCTCAACGCCGTCTTCATCCCGCAGCTGGTCCGGGCGATGAAGAACGACAGCGACGGGGGAGAGGCCTACGCCAACCGGCTGCTGACCCTCGTCGTGGTGCTGCTGGCCGCCATCACCACCATCTGCGTGCTCGCCGCACCGGTGTTCATCACGATGATGTCGCCGAAGATCGCCTCCGACCCGCACCAGATGGACGTCGCGGTCGCCTTCGCCCGCTACTGCCTGCCCACGATGTTCTTCATGGGCGTCCATGTGGTCCTCGGTCAGATCCTCAACGCCCGCGGCCGGTTCGGCGCGATGATGTGGACCCCCGTCCTCAACAACATCGTCGTCATCGCCACCTTCGGCGCCTTCATCTGGGCCTTCGGGGGCTTCACCACCTCCGGTGTCAACGCCACCACGGTCACCGCCGACGGCATCCGCCTGCTGGGCGTCGGCACCCTGCTGGGCCTGACCGTCCAGGCCCTCGCGATGCTGCCCTACCTGCGCGACGCCGGCTTCACTCCCCGCCTGCGCTTCGACTGGAAGGGCCACGGCCTCGGCAAGGCCGCCCGCCTGGCCAAGTGGACGTTCTTCTTCGTCCTGGCCAACCAGATCGGGCTCGTCGTCGTCACCCAGTTCGCCACCTGGGCGGGCTCCATCGCCGAGAAGCAGGGCCACCCCGGCACCGGCATCACCGCCTACAACTACGCGCTGCTGCTCTGGCAGATGCCGCAGGCGATCATCACCGTCTCGGTCATGACGGCCGTCCTGCCGCGCATCTCCCGCTCCGCCCACGACGGGGACGCGGCCGCCGTCCGCGACGACATCTCCTACGGCCTGCGCACCTCGGCCGTGGCGATCGTGCCCTGCGCCTTCGCGTTCCTCGCCCTCGGCGTCCCCATGGCGACCCTGCTCTACGCGGGCTCCGGCGCCGGCGCCCAGAACATCGGCTACGTCCTGATGGCCTTCGGCCTCGGACTCATCCCGTACTCGGTGCAGTACGTCGTCCTGCGCGGCTTCTACGCCTACGAGGACACCCGCACGCCGTTCTACAACACCGTCATCGTCGCCGCCGTCAACGCGGCGGTCTCCGCGGCCTCCTTCTTCGTGCTCCCCGCCCGCTGGGCCGTCGTCGGCATGGCCGCCGCCTACGGACTCGGCTACACCGTGGGCGTCGGCGTCGCCTGGCGTCGCCTCAAGACCCGCCTCGGCGGCGACCTCGACGGCGCGCACGTGATGCGCACCTACGCCCGCCTCACCGGCGCCTGCGTCCCCGCGGCCGCCGTGGGCGGCGGCGCCGCCTACGGGGTCACCCAGTGGCTGGGCAGCGGAGTCGTCGGCTCCGCCGCCGCCCTCGTGGCCGGCGGCATCGCTCTGGCCGCCGTGTTCCTCATCGCCGCCAAGCGCATGCGGATCGAGGAGCTCAACTCGATGGTCGGAATGGTTCGCGGACGACTGGGGCGCTGATGCGCACAACCGTCACCCCCCTCCGTGTGTCGTGCATAGCGACGGACTGTGGGCACAATTGGCATGGCTTCGCAGACTGGCCGACAGCGCGCAACGGATGGGGAGGCGGGAACGACGGTGGCGGAACGTAGCACGGCTGCCGTCGACGTGGCCGACAACAGCGGCGACGAGCCGCTGGCCGCAGCAGCGGACAAGGTCACGGCCGACGGGGTGGACACCCAGAACGGACGAGCCGCGGACGGACCCATGCCCGACAAGGACGGCGAGCGCACGACCGCGGCCTCCGCGGCCGCACCCGAGCTCCACAGCGGCCACAAACTCGCCAGACGCTACCGGCTCGAAGAGTGCGTCACCCGTGTGGACGGATTCAGCAGCTGGCGCGCGATGGACGAGAAACTGCGCCGGGCCGTGGGCGTTCACCTGCTGCCCGCCGACCACCCGCGGGCCCGTTCCGTCCTGGCCGCGGCCCGCTCCTCCGCCCTGCTCGGCGACCCCCGGTTCGTCCAGGTCCTCGACGCCGTGGAGGAGAACGACCTCGTCTACGTCGTCCACGAGTGGCTGCCCGACGCCACCGAGCTCACCGCGCTGCTCGCGGCGGGCCCGCTGGAGGCCCACGAGGCCTACCAGCTCGTCAGCCAGGTCTCCCAGGCCATGACCGCCGCACACCGCGAAGGCCTCGCCCACCTGCGGCTGACGCCCAGCGCGATACTGCGCACCTCCACGGGCCAGTACCGGATCCGCGGGCTCGCCGTGAACGCCGCGCTGCGGGGGATCACCAGCGAGACTCCCCAGCGGGCCGACACCGAGGCCATCGGCGCGCTCCTGTACGCCGCCCTCACGCAACGCTGGCCGTACGAGACCGACGCGTACGGCCTCACCGGCCTGCCCAAGGGCGTGGGCCTGATCGCCCCCGACCAGGTCCGCGCCGGGGTCCACCGGGGCCTGGGCGAGCTCGCCATGCGCGCACTCGCCAACGACGGGGCCACCGCCTCCCGTCAGGAGCCCGCCTGCACGACCCCCGAGGAGCTGGCCAAGGCCGTCGCCGCGATGCCGCGCATCCGGCCGCCGGAGCCCGCCTTCACGGCCCCGCCGGAGTACCAGCACACCACCTACCAGCAGGGCAACTACGGCCGCCCCACGCCCCCCGGCATGCCCGCCACCCAGACCGCCCCGGCGGTGCCGCCGCCCCCGCTCCAGAGCCGGACCGGCCGGGCCCTGAAGTGGGGCGTCGCAGCCCTGCTCATCGCCGCCCTCGGCCTCGGCAGCTGGCAGCTGGCCGACGCCCTCCTGGACCACGGCACCAAGGGTGACAGCGGCCCCAACCACTCCCAGCCGACGGACTCGGAAGACGACCCGAAGAAGGACGATCCGGGCAAGCCGCTGCATATCAAGGGCGCTTCCGAATTCACCCCCCGCGGGGAGCCGACGAAGGCGAAGGACGTCCCCAAGGCCGTGGACGGCAATCCGTCGACTGCCTGGATCACGCCCCAGTACCTGGGCTACGCCAACTTCGGCAACCTGGACGAGCGCGCGGACGGCAGCGGCATCATCGTCGACCTGGGCAAGGTCCAGAACGTGTCCGGGATCGACCTGGACCTCAACGTGCCCGGGCAGACGATCGAGGTGCGCGCGGCGGTCCCCGAGGCTTCCTCGCCCCACGCCCTGTCCGACTTCTCCCAGCCCATCACCAAGCTGGAGCGCACCGACAAGAAGCTCCAGGGCACCGTTGAGACCCCGGTTCGCACCCGTTACGTACTGATTCACATCACCGAGCTGCCCGCCGACGGCGCGGGCGGCTACCGGGGCGGAATCAACGAGATCAAGGTGCTCGGCCCGGACTCTTGAACGCCCCCGCACACCCGGGAAGCCGCACCGTGGCGGCCTTCCCCACACGGCTGCCGGAGCCCTAGTCTCCATCCCGGGAGGAAGCGGGCGTGATGCAAGAAGCAACCGGCGAGAACAGCAGTGACCAGGAGCTGCTGGCCCTGCATGTCGCCGGAGACCCCGAGGCATTCGGGGAGCTCGTGCGGCGGCATCGGGATCGGTTGTGGGCCGTGGCGCTGCGGACCCTCGGCGATCGCGAGGAAGCCGCCGATGCCGTGCAGGACGCCCTGGTTTCCGCCTACCGGGCCGCCCACACCTTCCGCGGGGACTCCGCCGTCACCACCTGGCTCCACCGCATCACCGTCAACGCCTGCCTCGACCGGGCCCGGAAGGCCGCCTCCCGCAAAACCGCGCCCCTCGACGACACGGACCGCCTGGAGCGCCTCCTGGAGCCCCACGAGTCCGCCGAGGCCCCCGCGGAGCGCCAGGACCTCCACCGCCAGCTCCTGGCCGCCCTCGGCACGCTCCCGGCCGAACAGCGGGCCGCCCTCGTCCTCGTCGACATGCAGGGTTACCCCGTCGCCGAAGCAGCCCGCATCCTCGACGTCCCCACCGGCACCGTGAAGAGCCGGTGCGCGCGCGGCCGGGCGAAGCTCCTCCCGATGCTCACTCATCTGCGCACGAATGCCGGGGATAACACCAGCTCCGAGCGGGGAAGGAACCGGACGCCGGGGACAGCCGTCCCACCAGCGGCAGAACCGAGTCATCCAGACCCAGACGCAGTGAAGGGCGGAGGTGGACGACCATGACCCCGGCGACTGGCATGCCCGGCACGACCGGCACGATCCGGCACCCGGACGTCTCGGAGATCTCCGACCTGACCGAAGGGCTGCTCTCCCCGTCCCGTACCGCCGAAATCCGCCGCCACCTCGGCGACTGTCCGCTGTGCGCCGACGTCCGCGCCTCCCTGGAGGAGATCCGCTCCCTGCTGGGCACCCTCCCCGGACCGGCCCGGATGCCCGCCGACATCGCGGGCCGCATCGACGCCGCCCTCGCCGCGGAAGCGCTCCTCGACGCCACCACGCCCCGGGCCCGCCCGGCCGACGGCGATGTTTCACGTGAAACGTCGTCCCCGATCGCCGCGGGAGGATCCTCCCGGCCCTCCGTTGCCGGCGGATCCGGCATCCCTCGGCCCTCCGGTCACCCGACCGGCCCAAGCGGACCCGGCCGTCGCCGTGCCCGTCGGCGGATCGCCGTTCTCGCGGGCCTGGCCGGGGCCGCCGCCTGCGCACTCGGCATCTTCCTGTTCAGCGACCTGTCGGGCACGCCCACCCGCACCACGGCCCGCAGCGAGACCCCGAGCTCCGCGGCCCAGCCCTCCGCAGAAGCCGGCGCCTACACCGCACAGGGCCTCCAGAAGAACGTGCGGCAGCTCCTGGCCTCCGCGGAGATCACCGGGACCGGCTCCGGGGAGCAGAACAACACCTACGGGTTGGAGAACACCCCTCCCGCCCAGGGAGTCGCCCCCGGCGACCGTCGGGCAGCCACCGTTCCGACCTGCGTCCAGGCCGCCACCGGACGCCCCGAAGCGCCGTTCGCCACCGAGCGCGGCCGCTACCAGGGCGCGGACGTGTACCTCCTCGTCCTGCCCCATCCGGGCGACTCCTCCCGCGTGGACGCCTATCTGGTCGGCACCGACTGCGAGAACGACCCCTCGGGAGCCCCGGGGAAGCCCCTGCTGATGAGCACCTATCCCAGAAGCTGACGCGTTGGGACCCGCACGGGGACAGGTGGGGAATGCATGCGCCGTAGGATCCGTTGGGTGGGGTGAGAGTCCGCACCGGCCCCCGGTAGGCAGCACGCAGTCCGCAGAGACGAGGAAGAAACCCGTGAGCGACGTCCGAAACGTGATCATCATCGGCTCCGGGCCGGCCGGTTACACCGCCGCCCTGTACACCGCACGCGCTTCGCTCAAGCCGCTGGTCTTCGAAGGTGCCGTCACCGCCGGTGGCGCCCTGATGAACACCACCGATGTGGAGAACTTCCCCGGGTTCCAGGACGGCATCATGGGCCCGGACCTCATGGACAACATGCGCGGCCAGGCCGAGCGCTTCGGCGCCGAGCTCGTCCCCGACGACGTCGTCGCCGTCGACCTCACCGGTGAGATCAAGACCGTCACCGACACCGCCGGCACGGTCCACCGTGCCAAGGCCGTCATCGTCACGACCGGCTCCCAGCACCGCAAGCTCGGCCTGCCCAACGAGGACGCCCTGTCCGGCCGTGGTGTCTCCTGGTGCGCCACCTGCGACGGGTTCTTCTTCAAGGACCACGACATCGCCGTCGTCGGCGGCGGCGACACCGCGATCGAGGAGGCCACCTTCCTCTCCCGGTTCGCCAAGTCCGTCACGATCGTCCACCGCCGTGACAGCCTGCGTGCCTCGAAGGCCATGCAGGACCGCGCGTTCGCCGACCCGAAGATCAAGTTCGCCTGGGACAGCGAGGTCGCCTCGATCCACGGCGACCAGAAGCTCTCCGGCCTCACCCTGCGCAACACCAAGACCGGTGAGACCTCCGAGCTGCCCGTGACCGGCCTCTTCATCGCCGTCGGCCACGACCCGCGCACCGAGCTGTTCAAGGACCAGTTGGACCTCGACGCCGAGGGCTACCTCAAGGTCGACGCCCCCTCCACCCGGACCAGCGTGACCGGCGTGTTCGGCGCCGGCGACGTCGTGGACCACACCTACCGTCAGGCCATCACCGCCGCGGGCACCGGCTGCTCGGCCGCCCTCGACGCCGAGCGCTTCCTCGCCGCCCTCGCGGACGCCGAGAAGGCCGCCGCCGCGGCCACGGTCTGACCCACCCAACCACCCCCACCCCACACCCCGCAGGAAGAAGAAGGAGGCCGCTGTGGCCGGCACCCTCAAGAACGTGACCGACGCTGACTTCGACGCCGAGGTCCTCAAGAGCGACAAGCCCGTACTGGTGGACTTCTGGGCCGCCTGGTGCGGACCGTGCCGCCAGATCGCGCCGTCCCTCGAGGCCATCGCCGCCGAGTACGGCGACCAGATCGAGATCGTCAAGCTGAACATCGACGAGAACCCGGCCACGGCCGCCAAGTACGGCGTCATGTCCATCCCGACCCTGAACGTCTACAAGGACGGCGAGGTCGCCAAGACCATCGTGGGCGCCAAGCCGAAGGCCGCCATCCTGCGCGACCTCGAGGGCTTCGTCGAGGTCAAGACCGCCTGACCGGTTCGATGTTTCACGTGAAACGGGCCGCCCCTTCGAGGGGGCGGCCCGTTTCGCGTTGTCAGACGCATCGGGGTTCCGGCTCACAGGGGCCGCAGTGCGGGCTCCTTGCGCGCCGCGCCCAGCAGCCGGTCCAGTGCCAGCTCCACGTCTTCCTTCCACGACAGCGTCGACCTCAGCTCCAGCCGCAGCCGCGGGTGCACCGGGTGCGGACGCACCGTCTTGAAGCCCACCGCCAGCAGATGGTCCGCCGGCAACAGGCACGCCGGACCCTCCCACCGCGCGTCCCCGAACGCCTCGATGGCACGGAAGCCGCGCCGCAGCAGATCCTTCGCCACCGTCTGGACCATCACCCGCCCCAGACCCTGCCCCTGATACCCCGGCATGATCCACGCGGTGATGAGCTGTACGGCGTCCGGTGAGACGGGGCTGGTCGGAAACGCGGTGGACCGCGGCACGTACGCCGGCGGTGCGTACAGGACGAACCCCACCGGAACCTCGTCCACATAGACCACGCGGCCGCACGATCCCCACTCCAGGAGGACCGCGGAGATCCAGGCTTCCTTCTCCAGCGCGGGCGTACCCGCCTTCACCGCGGCCTCACCGCTGACCGGATCCAGTTCCCAGAAGACACAGGACCGGCAACGACGGGGCAGGTCCTGGAGGTTGTCCAGCGTGAGCGGTACCAGCCGACGACCCATGAACGAATCGTATCCACTGACCCTCACTCTTTCGACAGCAAAAGGGCGGACCGTACCGGTTCACACCGGCACGATCCGCCCTTTGGCGGCCGGGGGTCACTCCCCGGAAAGACCCTGCTCCAGCACTCGGCCCTCGCCCGGCGCCAGCGTCCCCAGAATCCGCTCCAGGTCCTCCATCGACGCGAACTCGACGGTGATCTTGCCCTTCTTCTGGCCCAGATCCACCTTCACCCGCGTCTCGAAGCGGTCCGACAGCCGCGTCGCCAGCTCACTGAGCGCCGGAGACACCCGGGCACCCGCGCGCGGACCCTTCGGACGCACCGCGCTCGTGGGCTCCGAGGCCATCAGCGTCACGATCTCCTCGACCGCGCGCACGGACAGCCCCTCGGCCACGATCCGGTGCGCCAGCCGGTCCTGCTCCTCGGAGTCCTCGACCGCCAGCAGCGCCCGCGCATGGCCCGCCGACAGCACCCCCGCGGCCACGCGGCGCTGAACCGAAGGCGACAGCTTGAGCAGCCGCAGCGTGTTCGACACCTGGGGACGCGACCGGCCGATGCGGTCCGCCAGCTGGTCGTGCGTGCAGTTGAAGTCCTGCAGCAGCTGGTCGTACGCCGCGGCCTCTTCCAGCGGATTCAGCTGGGCCCGGTGCAGGTTCTCCAGCAGCGCGTCCAGCAGAAGCTTCTCGTCGTCCGTGGCCCGGATGATCGCCGGAATGGTCTCCAGACCGGCTTCCCGGCAGGCCCGCCAGCGCCGCTCGCCCATGATGAGCTCGTAGCGGCCGGGGGTCGACTGGCGCACCACGACCGGCTGGAGCAGACCCACCTCCTGAATGGACGTCACCAGCTCGGCGAGCGCGTCCTCGTCGAACACATCGCGCGGCTGCCGCGGGTTCGGCGTGATCGCGTCCATCGGAAGCTCCGCGAAGGTCGCTCCCGCCACCACGTTGGCCTCCGGCGCCGCCGGCACCGGCTCTTCCACCGGCGCGACGAACGATGTTTCACGTGAAACATCCGCCTGCGCCAGCGAAGCGAGCTTCGCAGCGGCGATCCCACGCTCCGACGTCAACACCGGCACCGCCGACGGAGACGTCGACCCGGCACCGATCACCGGCGGCGTCTGCTCTTGCGGAGCCGCGGGAATCAGCGCACCGAGCCCTCGCCCCAAACCTCTACGTCGCTCGCTCACTGGATCCCCTCCGCCACATTCTGCGTGCTGTTCATACCCGCGCCCAGATGGGCGTGCTGGGCGTCGTACTGCATTCCGACCCCTCGATACGCGATCTCCCGCGCAGCCTCCAGATAGGAGAGGGAACCACTGGAACCCGGGTCGTACGTGAGCACCGTCTGCCCGTAGCTCGGCGCCTCCGAGATGCGCACCGACCGCGGGATGCTCGTCCGCAGCACCTCCTTGCCGAAGTGGCTGCGCACCTCCTCCGCCACCTGCGAGGCGAGGCGGGTCCTGCCGTCGTACATCGTCAGCAGGATCGTCGACACGTGCAGGCTCGGGTTCAGGTGGGCCCGCACCAGGTCGACGTTGCGCAGCAGCTGACCCAGACCCTCCAGCGCGTAGTACTCGCACTGGATCGGGATCAGCACCTCCGCGCCGGCCACCAGGGCGTTCACGGTCAGGAGCCCGAGCGAGGGCGGACAGTCGATCAGGATGTAGTCGAGCGGCTGCTCGTACGCCTGGATCGCCCGCTGGAGGCGGCTCTCGCGGGCCACCAGCGACACCAGCTCGATCTCCGCGCCGGCCAGGTCGATCGTGGCCGGGGCACAGAAGAGTCCCTCCACGTCCACCACCGGCTGGACGACCTCCAGCAGGGGCCGGCTGTCCACGAGGACGTCGTAGATCGAGGGCACATCCGCGTGGTGATCGATACCCAGAGCCGTGGAGGCATTGCCCTGCGGGTCGAGGTCGACCACCAGGACCCGTGCCCCGTGCAGTGCCAGCGAGGCCGCCAGGTTCACGGTCGTCGTGGTCTTGCCCACGCCGCCCTTCTGGTTGGCGACCACGATGACCCGGGTCTGCTCCGGTCGGGGCAGCCCCTCGCCGGCGCGCCCCAGCGCCTCGACCGCCAGCTGGGCGGCTCGGCCGATGGGGGTGTCGTTGTCTACAAGGGGCGCCGATGTTTCACGTGAAACATCCTCGCCCGCCGATTCAGAGCGGGGACCGGGGACCGGATCGGCCATCGGCCCCGCGAGGTTGGCGTCGGACCGCACGGTGTCACTCTCCTCGACATCAGGCTCGCGATGAACAGAGCCTGCCATGTCATCGGGGTCGCGAACCAGCGGGGCCCGTACTCCTGTGGATGAATCCACCGATGTGGACAACTCCGTCCCCCTCGCGTCCTTGCGGTGGCGGGGGGACGCAGCCGCACGACCGCGGCTGATGATTCCGTGCAGCAGAGAGCGACGTTTCACGTGAAACACGATGCCCGGAGGGAGTCTCCGGGCCGCTACGACACTCCGAAATCCATACCTATAGGGCCCAACCCAGGCCAAATCTCCCCGGGAGCCCCGAGAATTCGGAGACTCAGCGCCGGCGGCGCGTGCGTCCCACCCGAGCTGCCTTAGCCCGCTTGGCCGCGAATCTCACTCCACCGGGGCTCTCTCCGACCTCGACCCGCACCACCGTCGACATGGGATCCACCACACCCTCGCCCACGTGGAGCACCGAGGTCTTCACCACACCGAGCTTGGCCAGCGCCGTCTTGGCCGACACCAGCTCTTCCTCCGCGGTGTCACCCTTCAGCGCCAGCATCTCGCCATAGGGACGCAGCAGGGGCACACCCCAGCCGGCCAGCCGGTCCAGCGGAGCCACCGCGCGCGCCGTCACCACGTGCACCGGCTGGAGCTTGCCGAGGACCTCCTCGGCCCGGCCCCGCACCACGGTGACGTGGTCCAGGCCCAGCAGCTCCACGGCCTCCTGGAGGAAGTTCGTCCTCCGCAGCAGCGGCTCCAGCAGCGTGATCTTGAGATCGCGGCGCACCAGCGCCAGCGGGATACCGGGCAGTCCCGCGCCCGAACCCACGTCGCACACGGTGACGCCCTGGGGCACCACCTCCGAGAGCACGGCGCAGTTCAGCAGGTGCCGCTCCCACAGCCGCGGCACCTCACGCGGCCCGATCAGGCCCCGCTTGACTCCCGCGTCCGCCAGCAGCTCCGCGTACCGCACAGCTTCCGGGAAAAACTCACCGAACACCGCGCGCGCCTCTTCAGGCGCCGGGGGAAGCTCAGCTGCTTCCGTCACGGGGACCGTCCTTCCGTACCGCATGGTTGTTCACATGCCAGGCTGACAAACATCGGCCCCGTCTGCGACACAGACGGGGCCGAACACTCGCGCTACCGATCAGGCCGGAAGCACAACGACGAAGCGCTGCGGCTCCTCGCCCTCGGACTCGCTCCGCAGGCCGGCGGCCGCCACGGCGTCGTGGACGACCTTCCGCTCGAACGGCGTCATCGGGGCCAGCTTCAGCGGCTCGCCGGACGCCTTCACGTCCGCCGCCGCCTTGGCGCCCAGCGCCGCCAGCTCCTCGCGCTTCTTCGCACGGAACCCGGCGATGTCCAGCATCAGCCGGCTGCGGTCGCCGGTCTCCCGGTGCACGGCGAGGCGGGTCAGCTCCTGCAGAGCCTCCAGAACCTCACCGTCGCGGCCCACGAGCTTCTGCAGGTCGCGGCTGGCCGAGTCGCTGACGATCGACACCGCGGCCCGGTCGGCCTCGACGTCCATGTCGATGTCGCCGTCCAGGTCGGCGATGTCCAGCAGACCCTCGAGGTAGTCGGCCGCGATCTCACCCTCCTGCTCGAGGCGGGTCAGGGTGTCGCCGCCCTCAGCGGCGGCGGTGGTGGTGCCTTCCGTCACGGGAGGGACTCCTTCTTACTTCTTGGGAGAGGGCTTGCTGGGCGTCTGGCGCTTCGACTTCGTCTGCCGCTTCGGCTGCTGCCGCTTCGCGGCACCGCCGCTCGCCGCGTCCGCGTCGGCCGTGGCCTCAGAAGTCTTGATCACGGTGCCGTCCGCCTGGGCTGCCATGCCCTGCTTGGTCAGGGCCGTGATGAACTTGCGCTCGTTGTCGTTGCGGTCCGGGCCCTTGGCCACGATCGCGGCAACGATCTTCTTCTTGCTGCGGCCCCGGACCTCGCCGTGCGAGGTCACGTGCTTCAGCAGGCGGGTCAGGTACTGGTCCTGCGCCTTGCTGCCCGGCGTCGGGTTCTGGTTGATCACGTACATCTGCTGGCCCATGGTCCACACGTTCGTGGTCAGCCAGTAGACGAGAACACCCACGGGGAAGTTGATGCCCATGAAGGCGAAGATCAGCGGGAAGATGTACATCAGCATCTTCTGCTGCTGCATGAACGGCGTCTTGACCGAGAGGTCCACGTTCTTCTGCATCAGCTGACGCTGGGTGTAGAACTGCGACAGCGACATCAGGACGATCATGACGGCGGTCACGATGCGCACATCGGTGAGCGAGGCGTTGAGGCTCGCGACCTTCTCGCTGCTGTCCATGAACTTGGCAGCCAGCGGGGCGCCGAAGATGTGCGCCTGACGCGCGCTCTCCAGCAGCGACTTGTCGATGACGCCGATCGTCTTGCCGTTGGCGATGCTCGCGAGCACGTGGTAGAGCGCGAAGAAGAACGGGGACTGCGCCAGGATGGGAAGGCACGAGGAGAGCGGGTTGGTACCCGTGTCCTTGTACAGCTTCATCATCTCTTCGGACTGACGCTGCTTGTCGTTCTTGTAGCGCTCCTGGATCACCTTCATCTTCGGCTGGAGCGCCTGCATGCCACGCGTCGCCTTGATCTGCTTCACGAAGAGCGGGATCAGGCAGATACGGATCAAGATCACCAGGGACACGATGGACAGGCCCCAGGCCCACCCACTGTCCGCACCGAAGATCGCTCCGTACAGCGTGTGGAACTGGACGATGATCCACGAGACGGGTGTGGTGATAAAGCTGAACAGACTGGCAATCGTGTCCACTAATCAGGCTCCTTGAGCATTGCGAGATCTACGCAACGCACTGCGCAGCTGCTCGTGCCAACGCGGGCGTTTACGAGGTGGGACATGGTCCACACCACCCGGGGACCACGGATTGCACCGCAGGATCCGCCAGGCGGTCAGATACGTCCCCTTCACCGCACCATGCCGGTCGATGGCCGTGTACCCGTAGCGCGAACACGACGGGTAGTAGCGGCACACCGGCCCGAGCAGCGGACTGATCGTCCACTGGTACAGCTTGATCAAAGCGAGCAGCGGGTACTTCATCGAGCCACGCCTCCCAGGAGCCGCACCAGAGCGGCATCCAGGTCCCGGGCCAGTTCGTCGTGGCCGGCGTCACCCGCTCCGGGCAACGCACGTACCACCACCAGGCTACCGGCGGGCAGCTGGGACAGCCGCTCTCGGACAAGATGGCGCAGACGGCGCTTCACCCGGTTACGGACGACGGCACCGCCGACAGCCTTGCTGACGACGAAACCCGCACGCGTCGAGGGATCGATCTCCCCCGACTCGTGCGGGTCCGTTGCACCGCTTGTACGTAGGTGGACGACGAGGAGCGGGCGACCAGCCCGACGCCCCCGGCGTACCGCGCTCGCGAAGTCCTCGCGCCGCCTCAGCCGATTTTCGGGAGACAGCACGACGTCACGACCTGCGTGTTGTTACGCGGAAAGGGCGGCGCGGCCCTTGCTACGACGGTTCGCGAGGATCGCGCGACCGGCACGGGTACGCATCCGCAGGCGGAAGCCGTGGGTCTTGGCACGACGGCGGTTGTTCGGCTGGAAGGTGCGCTTGCTCACTCGGGGGCTCCAGAGAATAAATCGTTGTGGCGGGACATCGCCTGGCTGTCACCGTGCGCCCACGAGGAGAAACTCGCGTGTTCGCCCGAGTGGCACCGCTAAACGATCACAACCAGTGATCTTCGCCCATCGGTAGGCAGGCGGCAGCAGCCATCGACAACTCGACCTCGTTACGGTACGCGCGGCTACGCCATCCGGTCAAACCGAGCCGAGGCCGCCCCCCACTGTGCACAGCCTGTGGACAACGACTTGAACCGCACCCGCTGGCCTGACTACCGTTGCCTGATCCCGGATTTTTTTGTCCCGACCGTCCCAAAGAACCACACATTCGTGGGACCCCTGTGAGAGAGCGTGCCCTGTGGCTGACGTACCTGCCGATCTTGCCGCAGTGTGGCCAAGGGTGCTCGAAAAGCTCCTCGGGGAGGGACAGCCCGGGATCGAGCCCAAGGACAAGCAGTGGGTGGAGCGGTGCCAGCCCCTGGCACTCGTCGCCGACACCGCGCTCCTGGCCGTCCCCAATGAATGGGGCAAGCGCGTCCTCGAAGGCCGCCTCGCCCCCCTCATCAGCGACGCGCTGAGCCGGGAGTGCGGCCGGCCCATCCGGATCGCCATCACCGTCGACGACTCCGCCGGCGAGCCCGCACCCCCCGCCCCGCCCGTCCAGCAGCGCGAGGCCTACGAGCCCTACGCCGGCCAGCGCCCCGGCGGCGGACCCGGCGGACCGTCCGACGACCAGCTCCCCACGGCCCGCCCCGCCTACCCGGACTACCAGCAGCAGCGCCCCGAGCCCGGCGCCTGGCCCCGCGGCGGCCAGCAGGAGGACTACGGCTGGCAGCAGCCCCGCCTCGGCGGCTTCCCCGAGCGCGACCCGTACGCCTCCCCGCAGCCGGGCTACCTCCAGCAGCCCGAGCCCGCCGGCTACGAGCAGGGCTCCTTCGAGCAGCAGCAGTACGAGCAGTCCCCCTTCGACCAGTCCCCCTTCGACCAGTCCCCGTACGAGCCGCAGCCGTCGCACCCGCAGCACCAGTACGAGCAGCAGCAGTACGAGCAGCCCGCTCCGCGCCAGGCCCCCGGGCGGCCCGCGGCGCCCCCGGCCCCGTCGGGCGGTTCCACCTCGGGCCCGCTCGAGCCGACCGCCCGGCTGAACCCCAAGTACCTCTTCGACACCTTCGTGATCGGCGCCTCCAACCGCTTCGCGCACGCCGCCGCGGTGGCCGTCGCCGAGGCGCCCGCGAAGGCGTACAACCCCCTCTTCATCTACGGGGAGTCGGGCCTCGGCAAGACGCACCTGCTGCACGCCATCGGGCACTACGCACGGAGCCTCTACCCCGGCACCCGCGTGCGGTACGTGAGCTCAGAGGAGTTCACCAACGAGTTCATCAACTCCATCCGCGACGGCAAGGGCGACGCCTTCCGCAAGCGCTACCGCGAGATGGACATCCTGCTCGTCGACGACATCCAGTTCCTCGCGAGCAAGGAGTCGACGCAGGAGGAGTTCTTCCACACCTTCAATACGCTCCACAACGCCAACAAGCAGATCGTCCTCTCCTCCGACCGGCCGCCCAAGCAGCTCGTCACCCTGGAGGACCGGCTCCGCAACCGCTTCGAGTGGGGCCTGATCACGGACGTCCAGCCTCCCGAGCTGGAGACCCGTATCGCGATCCTGCGCAAGAAGGCCGTCCAGGAGCAGCTCAACGCCCCGCCGGAGGTACTGGAGTTCATCGCCTCCCGCATCTCGCGCAACATCCGCGAGCTGGAGGGGGCGCTGATCCGGGTCACGGCCTTCGCGAGCCTGAACCGGCAGCCGGTCGACCTGGGCCTCACCGAGGACGTCCTCAAGAACCTCATCCCGGGCGGCGAGGACAGCGCGCCCGAGATCACGGCCGGCGACATCATGGCGGCCACCGCCGACTACTTCGGCCTCACGGTGGACGACCTGTGCGGCTCCTCGCGCAGCCGCGTGCTGGTGACCGCACGGCAGATCGCCATGTACCTGTGCCGGGAGCTCACCGACCTCTCGCTGCCCAAGATCGGGGCGCAGTTCGGCGGCCGCGACCACACCACCGTCATGCACGCGGACCGCAAGATCCGGGCGCTGATGGCCGAGCGGCGCTCCATCTACAACCAGGTCACCGAGCTCACCAACCGCATCAAGAACGGCTGAGCCGGAGGCTCGGCGGCTGCGGCAGACCACCGATAAACGCGTACAGAGGGCGCTCCCGGGTCACTACGGGGGCGCCCTTCGTCGTCCGCGCGCCCCTGACCTGTTCGAATACGCCCCCTGCGGAGCAACTCATCCACAGATTCGCGGACTTTCTTCCGTCCACACCCTGGGGACGGGTTCCGTCACCCACAATCTGTCCACAGGGGTGCGGGATGATGGCCCATCAGGGCAGGTCAGAACCCTGTGGAATTGTGCGCAAGCATCATCCACAGCCTGTGGACAGAGAATTCGTCCACAGCGCTGTCCACCACGTTGTCCACCGGTCACCCACAGGTTCCCCGATCCTGTGCACAGGATCTGATCTCTTCTCCACACCGTTGTCCACTGTTCGGCAACCAGCCACCCCTTCTCACCGCCCCGAGTGAAAGCCGTCACACCGAGGTGGACGTTTGGGTTGTGGAGTACCGGGGGAAAGCTGGGGACACACCTGTGGAGTAGTCGGGGTCCCCTGGGGACGGCCTGTGCAGAAGTTTTTGTTCTCCACAGAGACACCGTGTTGTCCACCGGTGCCACCCACAGGGTGTGGGGATAAAAAACGCGGGCTGACCTGCGAGGACCGGGTTATCCACCGTTTCCACAGGCCCTACTACTACCCCCATGGAGAGTTAGGCCGGTTTCGGTTTTCAAGCAGGTCCTGTGCACAACTCGGTGGGCAGGCCTCCCCGACACCTCGCTCCCGACTTGACCGCCGGCGGGGACGACTGTCGGCGCCGTACGTCAGACTGGTCCCCGGCATCGGTCGAGGCATCGACGAGCCGACGACGAAGGCCGGCAGACGAGCGAGCAACAGCAGGAGGCGGTTCCGGTGAAGATCCGGGTGGAGCGCGACGTACTCGCGGAGGCAGTGGCGTGGGCCGCCCGTAGCCTCCCGGCCCGGCCGCCGGTGCCCGTTCTCGCGGGCCTGCTGCTGAAGGCCGAGGAGGGCACCCTGTCCCTCTCCGGCTTCGACTACGAGGTCTCGGCCCGCGTCTCCGTTGAGGCGGACGTCGAGGAGGACGGCACCGTCCTGGTCTCCGGCCGGCTGCTCGCCGACATCTGCCGCGCCCTCCCCAACCGCCCGGTGGAGATTTCCACAGACGGTGTACGGGCGACCGTGGTCTGTGGATCCTCGCGATTCACACTCCACACCCTGCCTGTGGAGGAATACCCGGCACTGCCGCAGATGCCGACCGCGACCGGCACCGTGCCCGGTGAGGTCTTCGCCTCCGCCGCCGCCCAGGTGGCCATCGCCGCCGGCCGTGACGACACGCTGCCCGTCCTGACCGGTGTCCGCATCGAGATCGAGGGCGACCGCGTCACCCTGGCCTCCACCGACCGCTACCGCTTCGCGGTCCGCGAGTTCCTGTGGAAGCCGGAGAACCCGGATGCCTCCGCCGTGGCCCTGGTGCCCGCGAAGACGCTCCTGGACACCGCCAAGTCCCTGACCAGCGGTGACACCGTCACCCTGGCGCTGTCGGGCTCCGGCGCCGGTGAGGGTCTCATCGGCTTCGAGGGCGCCGGCCGCCGCACCACCACCCGCCTCCTCGAGGGCGACCTGCCGAAGTACCGCACGCTCTTCCCGACGGAGTTCAACTCCATCGCCGTGATCGAGACGGCCCCGTTCGTCGAGGCCGTCAAGCGCGTGGCCCTCGTCGCCGAGCGCAACACCCCGGTCCGCCTGAGCTTCGAGCAGGGCGTGCTGATCCTGGAAGCCGGTTCCAGCGACGACGCACAGGCTGTGGAGCGTGTGGACGCCAAGCTGGAGGGCGACGACATCTCGATCGCCTTCAACCCGACCTTCCTGCTCGACGGCCTCAGCGCGATCGACTCGCCCGCCGCGCAGCTCAGCTTCACCACGTCCACCAAGCCGGCGCTGCTCAGCGGCCGCCCGGCCGTCGACGCCGAAGCCGACGAGGCGTACAAGTACCTGATCATGCCGGTGCGCCTGTCCGGCTGACGCTCTTGTGCGTCGGGCCCGGTCTCGCAGGCTGCGGACCGGGCCCGACGGCTTTTCCCCAGGGTGTGGAGGGGATTCCGTACGCCCGTCCCGGGAGCGCCCGTGGGGCCGGCCGGTGCCGCCCGGCGTAGGCTCGGAGCCTGGGTGCCCCCGGAGCGGGGGAATCCGGTTCAGACGGTCACAACGCTTAAGGAACCACCTGATGGAGCTTGGTCTCGTCGGTCTCGGCAAGATGGGCGGCAACATGCGCGAGCGCATCCGCCGCGCAGGCCACACCGTCATCGGATACGACCGCAACCCGGACCTCGCCGATGTCCACAGCCTGCAGGAACTTGTGGACAGCCTGCAGGCCCCCCGCGTGGTGTGGGTGATGGTCCCGGCGGGCGCGGCGACGCAGTCCACCGTCGACGAGCTGGCGGAGCTGCTCTCGCCCGGCGACATCGTCGTCGACGGCGGCAACTCCCGCTGGACCGACGACGAGAAGCACGCCGAGGAGCTGAAGGCCAAGGGCATCGGCTTCGTCGACTGCGGTGTCTCCGGCGGCGTGTGGGGCCTGGAGAACGGCTACGCCCTCATGTACGGCGGGGACAAGGAGCACGTCGCCGCGGTCCAGCCCGTCTTCGACGCCCTCAAGCCCGAGGGTGAGTTCGGCGCCGTACACGCCGGCAAGGTCGGCGCGGGCCACTTCGCGAAGATGGTCCACAACGGCATCGAGTACGCCATGATGCAGGCCTACGCCGAGGGCTGGGAGCTCCTGGAGAAGGTGGACTCGGTCACCGACGTCCGCGAGGTCTTCCGCTCCTGGCAGGAGGGCACGGTCATCCGTTCCTGGCTGCTGGACCTGGCCGTGAACGCCCTCGACGAGGACGAGCACCTGGAGCAGCTCAAGGGCTTCGCGCAGGACTCGGGCGAGGGCCGCTGGACGGTGGAGGCGGCGATCGACAACGCCGTGCCGCTGCCCGCGATCACGGCCTCGCTCTTCGCGCGGTTCGCGTCCCGCCAGGACGACTCGCCGCAGATGAAGATGATCGCCGCGCTGCGCAACCAGTTCGGCGGCCACGCGGTCGAGAAGAAGTAGCTCCACCACAGCACCACAGAGCAGAGCAGCAGGAAGCCGGGGGAGGTCGGCGCCGTATGCATGTTTCGCATCTCTCGTTGGCCGACTTCCGCTCGTACGCCCGGGCCGAGGTTCCCCTCGACCCGGGCGTCACGGCTTTCGTGGGCCCCAACGGCCAGGGCAAGACGAACCTCGTCGAGGCGATCGGCTACCTGGCGACGCTGGGCAGCCACCGGGTCTCCTCGGACGCCCCCCTGGTACGGATGGGCGCGGACCGGGCGATCATCCGCGCGGCCGTCACCCAGGGCGAGCGGCAGCAGCTGGTCGAGCTGGAGCTGAACCCGGGGCGGGCGAACCGGGCCCGGATCAACCGGTCCTCGCAGGTCAGGCCGCGTGACGTGCTGGGGATCATACGGACGGTGCTGTTCGCGCCGGAGGACCTCGCCCTGGTGAAGGGCGACCCGGGGGAGCGGCGGCGGTTCCTGGACGAGCTCGTGACGGCGCGCTCCCCGCGGATGGCGGGTGTCCGGTCGGATTACGAGCGGGTGCTCAAGCAGCGGAACACGCTGCTGAAGTCGGCGGCGATGGCGCGCCGGCACGGGGGGAGGTCGATGGACCTGTCCACGCTCGACGTGTGGGACCAGCACCTCGCGCGCGCGGGCGCGGAGCTGCTGGCGCAGCGGCTGGACCTGATCACGACGCTGCTGCCGCTGGCGGACAAGGCGTACGAGCAGCTCGCGCCCGGGGGCGGCCCGCTGGGGCTCTCGTACAAGTCCTCGGCGGGCGAGCCGGTGGACAGCGGTGCGGCGCGGAGCCGCGAGGCGATCTACGAGGTGCTGCTGGCGGCCCTGTCGGAGGTGCGCAAGCAGGAGATCGAGCGGGGCGTGACCCTGGTCGGTCCGCACCGTGACGACGTGCTGCTGCGGCTGGGGGAGCTGCCGGCGAAGGGGTACGCGAGCCACGGGGAGTCGTGGTCGTACGCGCTGGCCCTGCGGCTGGCCTCGTACGAGCTGCTGCGCTCGGAGGGCAGCGAGCCGGTGCTGATCCTGGACGACGTGTTCGCGGAGCTGGACGCGCGGCGCCGGGAGCGGCTGGCCGAGCTGGTGGCGCCGGGCGAGCAGGTGCTGGTGACGGCGGCGGTGGACGATGACGTTCCGGGAGTGCTGGTGGGGGCGCGGTTCGGGGTGTCCGGCGGTGAGGTGACCCGGCTGTGAGCGACCAGGAGAAGCAGCCTCCGCGGAAGACCCCCGAGGCCTCCGGGGTGGATCTGGCGCGCCAGGCGCTGGCGGCCGCGCGGGAGCAGGCGCGGGCGCGGGGGAACGCGGCGGGCGGCCGGAAGCGGCAGCAGCAGCCAGGACTGCGGTCGGGGGCGCGGGCGGACGGCCGGGACCCGATGCCGTTGATGGCGGCGCTGGACCGGCTGCGCACGGAGCGCGGCTGGGAGATGCCGATGGCGGTGGCGGGCGTGATGGAGCGCTGGCCGGAGATCGTCGGGCCGGAGATCGCGGCGCACTGTGAACCGGAGCGGTACGAGGACCGTGAACTGGTCGTGCGGTGCGATTCCTCGGCGTGGGCGGCGCAGCTGAAGCTGCTGGCTCCGCAGCTGGTGGCGCGGCTGAACGCGGATCTGGGGCAGGGCACGGTGCGGATGATCGTCGTGCGGGGCCCCGGCGGGCGGCCCAAGCCGTACGGGCCGTGGCGGGCGCCGGGGAGCTCCGGTCCGGGGGACACGTACGGGTAGCCCCGGCGGGGCTCGATGCGGGTGGTGTCCCTCACGGTAGTCGGAGGTTGACAGGCCGAAGGGCTGGGTGCCCGTGTGAGCCTCTTTGAGCCCCTTCCCGGATATGGGGAGTCGGAGAGTGGCGGTTCAGGGCGGCACATGCGGACTCAGGTACCGGCAAACCCCCATTCATGTCCGTGGTACCGGTAGACTGGAGGAAATCCCGCCCGTTCGCGGGATCACGCAGACAACGCAGATCGACGCGGCCGCTCCTCCGGCGCACACGCTGGTCCGGAGTACGGGCTGCGCTGTGCCAGAAAGGGCGCTTCGTGGCCGATTCCGGCGACTCCAACGAGAAGAATTACGACGCCAGTGCGATCCAGGTCCTCGAGGGCCTGGACGCGGTCCGCAAGCGGCCCGGCATGTACATCGGCTCGACCGGTGAGCGAGGTCTGCACCACCTCGTCCAGGAAGTCGTCGACAACTCCGTCGACGAGGCCATGGCCGGGCACGCGGACACGATCGACGTCACGATCCTCGCCGACGGCGGCGTCAGGGTGGTCGACAACGGTCGAGGCATCCCGGTCGGCATCGTGCCGTCCGAGGGCAAGCCGGCCGTCGAGGTCGTCCTGACCGTCCTGCACGCGGGCGGCAAGTTCGGCGGCGGCGGCTACGCCGTCTCCGGCGGTCTGCACGGCGTCGGCGTGTCCGTCGTGAACGCCCTGTCGACCAAGGTCGCGGTCGAGGTCAAGACGGACGGCCACCGCTGGACCCAGGACTACAAGCTGGGCGTGCCGACGGCCCCGCTGGCCAAGAACGAGGAGACCGACGAGCACGGCACGTCGGTGACGTTCTGGGCCGACGGCGACGTCTTCGAGACCACCGAGTACTCCTTCGAGACGCTCTCGCGGCGCTTCCAGGAGATGGCCTTCCTCAACAAGGGCCTGACGATCTCGCTGACCGACGAGCGCGAGTCGGCGAAGGCCACCGTGGGTGCGGACTCCGCCGAGGAGGCCGAAGAGGCCCAGGCGCGCACGGTCAAGTACTACTACGAGGGCGGCATCGTCGACTTCGTGAAGTACCTCAACTCGCGCAAGGGCGAGATGATCCACCCGACCGTCATCGACGTCGAGGCCGAGGACAAGGAGCGCATGCTCTCGGTCGAGATCGCGATGCAGTGGAACTCGCAGTACACGGAGGGTGTCTACTCCTTCGCGAACACGATCCACACGCACGAGGGCGGTACCCACGAGGAGGGCTTCCGCGCGGCGCTGACCGGTCTGGTCAACCGCTACGCGCGCGACAAGAAGCTGCTCCGCGAGAAGGACGACAACCTCGCGGGCGAGGACATCCGCGAGGGTCTGACGGCGATCATCTCGATCAAGCTGGGCGAGCCGCAGTTCGAGGGCCAGACGAAGACCAAGCTGGGCAACACGGAGGCGAAGACCTTCGTGCAGAAGGTCGTCCACGAGCACCTCAGCGACTGGTTCGACCGGAACCCGGTCGAGGCCGCGGACATCGTCCGCAAGGCGATCCAGGCGGCCACGGCGCGCGTCGCGGCCCGCAAGGCCCGCGACCTGACGCGTCGCAAGGGTCTGCTGGAGAGCGCCTCGCTGCCGGGCAAGCTGTCCGACTGCCAGTCGAACGACCCGACCAAGTGCGAGATCTTCATCGTCGAGGGTGACTCCGCCGGCGGCTCCGCGAAGTCCGGCCGCAACCCGATGTACCAGGCCATCCTGCCAATCCGCGGCAAGATCCTGAACGTCGAGAAGGCCCGTATCGACAAGATCCTCCAGAACACCGAGGTCCAGGCGCTGATCAGCGCCTTCGGCACCGGCGTCCACGAGGACTTCGACATCGAGAAGCTCCGCTATCACAAGATCATCCTGATGGCGGACGCCGACGTCGACGGCCAGCACATCAACACCCTGCTGCTGACCTTCCTCTTCCGCTTCATGCGGCCGCTGGTCGAGGCCGGTCACGTGTACCTCTCGCGTCCGCCGCTCTACAAGATCAAGTGGGGTCGGGACGACTTCGAGTACGCGTACTCGGACCGCGAGCGCGACGCCCTGGTCGAGCTCGGCAAGCAGAACGGCAAGCGGATCAAGGAAGACTCGATCCAGCGCTTCAAGGGTCTGGGCGAGATGAACGCCGAGGAGCTGCGCGTCACCACCATGGACGTGGACCACCGTGTCCTCGGCCAGGTCACGCTGGACGACGCGGCGCAGGCCGACGACCTGTTCTCGGTGCTGATGGGCGAGGACGTCGAGGCACGGCGCTCCTTCATCCAGCGCAACGCCAAGGACGTTCGGTTCCTCGACATCTGAGTCGGTCTCCGCTGACCGCCTGAAAGGACTTCTGACCAGCAATGGCCGACGAAACCACCCCCACCGCAGAGAATCCCGCGGAGGAGCAGCCCGTGCTGCGCATCGAGCCCGTCGGGCTCGAGACGGAGATGCAGCGCTCCTACCTCGACTACGCGATGTCCGTCATCGTCTCGCGTGCGCTGCCCGACGTGCGGGACGGCCTCAAGCCGGTGCACCGCCGCGTGCTGTACGCGATGTACGACGGCGGCTACCGGCCCGAGAAGGGCTTCTACAAGTGCGCCCGCGTCGTCGGCGACGTCATGGGCACCTACCACCCGCACGGTGACACCTCGATCTACGACGCGCTGGTCCGCCTGGCCCAGCCGTGGTCGATGCGGATGCCGCTGGTGGACTCGAACGGCAACTTCGGCTCCCCGGGCAACGACCCGGCGGCCGCGATGCGCTACACCGAGTGCAAGCTGATGCCGCTGGCCATGGAGATGCTCCGGGACATCGACGAGGAGACCGTCGACTTCCAGGACAACTACGACGGCCGCAACCAGGAGCCGACGGTCCTGCCGGCGCGCTTCCCGAACCTGCTGATCAACGGTTCCGCCGGTATCGCCGTCGGTATGGCCACCAACATCCCGCCGCACAACCTGCGCGAGGTCGCGGCCGGCGCCCAGTGGGCGCTGGAGCACCCGGAGGCCACGCACGAGGAGCTGCTCGACGCGCTCATCGAGCGGATCAAGGGCCCGGACTTCCCGACCGGCGCGCTGGTCGTGGGCCGCAAGGGCATCGAGGAGGCGTACCGGACCGGGCGCGGCTCCATCACGATGCGCGCGGTGGTCGAGGTCGAGGAGATCCAGAACCGCCAGTGCCTGGTGGTCACGGAACTCCCGTACCAGACCAACCCGGACAACCTCGCGCAGAAGATCGCCGACCTGGTGAAGGACGGCAAGATCGGCGGCATCGCCGACGTCCGCGACGAGACCTCGTCCCGGACCGGCCAGCGCCTGGTGATCGTCCTCAAGCGCGACGCCGTCGCCAAGGTCGTGCTGAACAACCTGTACAAGCACACCGATCTGCAGACCAACTTCGGTGCCAACATGCTGGCGCTGGTCGACGGCGTGCCGCGCACCCTGTCGATCGACGCCTTCATCCGCCACTGGGTGCAGCACCAGATCGAGGTCATCGTCCGGCGCACGCGCTTCCGCCTGCGCAAGGCGGAGGAGCGCGCCCACATCCTGCGCGGTCTGCTCAAGGCCCTGGACGCGATCGACGAGGTCATCGCCCTCATCCGGCGCAGCAACACCGTCGAGATCGCGCGCGAGGGCCTGATGGGCCTGCTGGAGATCGACGAGATCCAGGCGAACGCGATCCTCGAGATGCAGCTCCGCCGCCTGGCGGCCCTGGAGCGGCAGAAGATCGTCGCCGAGCACGACGAGCTCCAGGCCAAGATCAACGAGTACAACGCGATCCTGGCCTCGGAGGACCGTCAGCGCTCCATCGTCAGCGAGGAACTGACCGCGATCGTCGAGAAGTACGGCGACGACCGGCGCTCCAAGCTGGTGCCCTTCGACGGCGACATGTCCATGGAGGACCTGATCGCCGAAGAGGACATCGTCGTCACCATCACGCACGGCGGCTACGTCAAGCGCACCAAGACCGAGGACTACCGCTCGCAGAAGCGCGGCGGCAAGGGCGTGCGCGGCACGAAGCTGAAGCAGGACGACCTGGTCGACCACTTCTTCGTCTCCACCACGCACCACTGGCTGCTGTTCTTCACGAACAAGGGCCGCGTCTACCGGTCCAAGGCGTACGAGCTCCCGGACGCCGGCCGTGACGCGCGCGGTCAGCACGTGGCGAACCTGATGGCCTTCCAGCCGGACGAGAAGATCGCCCAGATCCTCGCGATCCGCGACTACGAGGCGGCGCCCTACCTGATCCTGGCCACCAAGGGCGGCCTGGTGAAGAAGACGGCGCTCAAGGACTACGACTCGCCCCGTTCGGGTGGCGTCATCGCGATCAACCTCCGGGAGACCGAGGACGGCAGCGACGACGAGCTGATCGGCGCGGAGCTCGTGTCCGCCGAGGACGACCTGCTGCTGATCAGCAAGAAGGCGCAGTCGATCCGCTTCACGGCGACCGACGACGCGCTGCGTCCGATGGGCCGCGCCACCTCGGGCGTGAAGGGCATGAGTTTCCGCGAGGGTGACGAACTGCTCTCCATGAGCGTTGTCCGGCCGGGTACGTTCGTCTTCACCGCGACCGACGGCGGCTACGCCAAGCGGACGCCGGTCGACGAGTACCGCGTCCAGGGTCGCGGCGGTCTGGGCATCAAGGCCGCGAAGATCGTGGAGGACCGCGGTTCTCTCGTCGGAGCGCTCGTGGTGGACGAATCGGACGAGATTCTCGCCATCACGCTCGGCGGTGGTGTGATTCGTACGCGCGTCAACGAAGTCAGGGAGACCGGCCGTGACACCATGGGCGTCCAGCTGATCAACCTGGGCAAGCGCGATGCCGTGGTGGGCATCGCCCGCAACGCCGAGGCCGGTCAGGAAGCTGACGAGGTCGACGGGACCGAGGCAGCCGAAGGACAGGCCGCCGAGGCCGCCGAGGGCACCGAGCCCTCGGCTGGGGAGCACGAGGAGTAAGTCGTGAGTGGAGCCACGGGCGCCGGACCGGCCATGACTGGAGACAACGGTGCCCGTGGCCCCGCCGCGGACTCCCAAGGTGGGGGCACCCCCGCCGAAGGCAGGGGGAGGATCGTGACGGACACCCGGGGACAGCAGCCGGAGGCACAGCCGGCGCAGCCCTACCACCCGCCGCAGGCCTACTCGGCGCCCTCGGGCCCCGGTGCGCCGCGGGGCGGCGGGGCGGGCGCCGGGCAGCGCAAGCCGCGTACGGGGGCCCGCATGGCGCCCAGGACGCGCAAGGCGCGGCTGCGGGTGGCCAAGGCCGACCCGTGGTCGGTGATGAAGGTCAGCTTCCTGCTGTCGATCGCGCTGGGCATCTGCACGATCGTCGCGGCCGTGGTGCTGTGGATGGTCATGGACGCGATGGGCGTCTTCTCCACCGTCGGCGGCACGATCAGCGAGGCGACCGGCTCGAACGAGAGCAACGGCTTCGACCTCCAGTCGTTCCTGTCGCTGCCGCGGGTTCTGATCTTCACGTCGGTCATCGCGGTCATCGACGTGGTGCTGGCGACGGCTCTGGCCACGCTCGGCGCGTTCATCTACAACCTGTCGGCGGGCTTCGTCGGCGGTGTGGAGCTCACGCTCGCCGAGGACGAGTGACCTGCGCAGACGCTGCGTCGGAACCGATTTTGGAGCTACCGCCTCCGTGCGCTAATCTTCAGGAGTCAGCGCGGGAGCGCGGAGGGGCTATAGCTCAGTTGGTTAGAGCGCATCCCTGATAAGGATGAGGCCACAGGTTCAAATCCTGTTAGCCCCACAGTGTCGAAGACCCCCAGGCCCAAGGCCTGGGGGTCTTCGACGTTGGGCCATTTGGTGGGCCGACAGGTCACCGAACGGTATCGGTCCGTGTGTATTGTTGGGCGTCAGAAGTCCCCTACGTCAACGAAAGACGAGGTCGCGCGGTGAAGAAGCTGCTCCTGGTCGCACTGGCCGCCATCGGCGGGCTCCTCGTGTACCGCCAGATCCAGGCGGACCGCGCCGAGCAGGACCTGTGGACGGAGGCAACCGACTCCGTGCCCTCTGGTTCCGGCGTGTGAGACCCGAAGGCTGATCCCATGAAGCCCCGGCTGCCGCTGCGGTCGGGGCTTTGTGCTGTTCTGTGACAAAAACTTACGTTATGCAAAGATTTGGCTTGCGCTAGCAAACTCGGGGTGGGCGTGATGGGTCGGGTACGGAGAACTGCGCTCGCGGGGGCGGCCCTCGGGCTGGTGGCCGCCTCGCTGCCCGCGGCGGCGCACGCCGAGGGGCAGGCGCCGCAGCCGCTGCCGACGTACCGCGCGGCGGACGGCGCGAAGAAGGTCGAGGGCAAGCCCTCCACGGCGGACGCCCCGCTGATCGAGGCCGGGAACGTCTACGAGGACACGCTCGGCCCCGGGGAGCGTGTGTACCGGCTCGTCCTGAAGAAGGACCAGTCGAACGTCTACGTCTCCGCCGTGGCCCGCCCCGGGCCCGACGCCAAGGTCTCGTACAGCGACGGCATCGAGGTGGAGATCATGACCACCGCCGGCCGGTCCTGCCCGGGCAGCACCGGCCGCGCGAGCCTCAACTACGACCCGGCGCCCCTCAGCGCCGCCGGCGTCCGCTCGGGGGCGGAGGACGACGACTGCGCCCCGGCCGGCGTCTACTACGCCAAGGTGACCCGTACGTCGGCCAAGGGCTCCGACCAGAGCCCCTGGCCGCTCGAACTCCGCGTCCAGCGCGAGCCCGGCCGCGGCTCCGGCGGCCCGACCGCCGCGCCCAGCGCCTGGCCCTCGGGGACCCCGGCCGCGCTGCCCGGCACCGAGGCGGTGCCCCGGACCGGCGGGACCGGCTTCAACGACGCACGGGCGCTGGGCTCCGGAGTGTGGCGGGACGAGCTGCGCCCCGGACAGACCCGGTACTACCGCGTGCCGCTGGACTGGGGACAGCAGCTGGGGTTCAGCGCGGAGCTGGCCAAGGCCAGGATGACCAAGACGTACGGTTCCGCCTCGGGCGGGCTCGTCGTCTCCCTCTACAGCCCCTACCGGGGCCTGGTCGCGGCCAAGGACACCTCCTACGACGGGCAGCAGGCCGGGGTCACCCTGGAGAAGACCCCGCCGGTGGCCTACGAGAACCGCTACGCGAGCGACCGCGAGGTGCAGCCCGTGAGGATCGCCGGCTGGTACTACATCGCCGTGACCATGGGCGGGAAGGTCGCCGAGTTCACCGAGGACGCGACCCCCGTGCCGCTGACCCTGCGCATGGACGTCACCGGCACCCCGGCCAAGGCGCCCGCGTACACGGAGGGCCTGGCCGCCGGCGGCTTCGGGGTCGGGGACGGGGAGCGGACCGCCGCCAAGGAGGGGCTCACCGCCCCGGAGGCCGCGGAGGCCGCCGGGAAGCACTCCGTGATGCGGGTGGTGGCGGGCGCCGGCTTCGGCACCGGGGCGCTGCTGCTGCTCGTGCTGGGCGGGTGGATCCTGCTGGCCCGCCGGGGCCGCGGGGCTACAGCTGGGTGAGGGCCCAGACCCCGACCGCGAAGCAGAGCAGTGCGGCGGCGAGGATTCCGGCCGTGACCTTCGGGCTCGGCGGGGCCAGGCCGTCGCCCCGGTTCGCCGGGGGAGCCGCGGTGTGCGCGACGGGCGGGGGCAGGTGGAAACTCCCCGTCTCCGAGGGGCCGTACGAGGGCACCCGGTCCGGGACGGCCGGGTACGGGACGGTCGCGCCGGACCCGGTCGGCACACCGGCGGAGGCGGTCGGGGCGCCGTAGCCCGGGGCCGCCGTCGTGGCGGTGGCGCGGGGATCGGTACGGGTGGGTTCCGCCGCCACCGTCACGGACGCGGAACCGCCCGGCGGGGTCGCGGAGGCCGCGGGCGCCGGGGCGCCGCCGGGCAGGGTCGCGGAGGCCGTCAGGGGTCCCTCCGGGCCGAAGCCGGGCGGGAGCGGGCCGAGTTGGTCGAACACCTCCACCGGATCCGCGTCCGGCGCGGGCGGCGGCAGCAGCTCCACGGCTTCGGCAAGGGCCTTGCGCGCCCCTGTGGCCGTCTTGAACCGGCTCTGGGGATCCGGCTGCAGGAGACCGGCGATGACGTCCCAGAGGGGCGTGGGGACGCCTTCCGGGGCTCCCGGAGTGCCGTGGGCGAGGAAGTGCTCGACGAGGCCCTGGGAGTCGGGCTTGCGGCCCTTGAGGAGGTACAGGGCGACCAGCCCGACGGCGAAGAGGTCGGCGGGGAAGTCGGGCTCGGCGCCCAGCAGTTGCTCGGGGGCGAAGTAACCGGGCGTACCGACCACGTAGTTGGTCTCGGTCAGCCGGGGCTCGCCCTTGCGCATGGAGATCCCGAAGTCGGACAGGCGCAGGTGCGGCCGCCCGGTTCCGGTGGCCTCCATCAGGATGTTGGCCGGTTTGATGTCGCGGTGGACGACGCCTTCCGCGTGCACCGCCGCCAGCCCCGACAGGAGCTGGTCGAGCAGCGTGCAGACGAAGCGGGGCGGGAGGGGACCGTAGTCCCCGATCACGTGGCCGAGGGAGCCGCCGCCGACCAGGTCCATGGTGAACAGGACCTTGTCGTCGTCGGCCGCCCAGCTGGCGGGGGCCAGTACGTGCGGGTGGTCGATCCGCAGCGCCTGCTCCCGTACGAACCGCAGGAGCGTGTGGGCGTCGCTCTGCAAGAGGACCTTCGCTGCCACGTAACGGCGGCGCCGGTGGTCCCAGGCACGCCATACGGCGCCGGCGCCACCGCGCCCGATCGGATCGATCAACTCGTACCGACCGGCGAAAACCTCACCCATCGCTGTGCCCGTCCCCCGTCACCCGTACCCGTGATCCGTCGTCCGCCGTCGTGCGTGTCAGTTCTGGTGGGCCTCGTAATGGGCGACCGCCTCGGCGGTGCGGCCCGCGCCGTACACCCGGAGGAACTCTGCCAGTTCGGGGTGGGTGGGGGCGAGGGTGTCCGCCGCGTCGATGATGTCGCCGGCCGCGGCGACCGAGCGCAGCAGCGACTGGATCTCGCGGACGACCCGCTTGACGGTGGGAGCGCCCGAGCCCGAGGCGGTCTGGCCGCTGTTGCTGAGGACGGAGCCCCCCTGGGTCTTCTTGATCTCGTCCATCCGGTCGGTGGCCTCCGCCGCGCTGACGCTCCCGTCGGCCACCTGGCCGGCGAGGTCCTGGAGGGCCTGGACCCGCTGCACCACGGCCGGGTTCCCGATCTTGGCGCGCTGGCCGCTCATCAGCTGGGACAGCATGGGCGCCGACAGTCCGAGGACGGCAGCGAGGCGGGCCTGGTTCAAACCGAGGTCATCTATGAGCCGGCGGAAGAGCGCGCCCAGCGGCTCCCCGTACCAGCTGCGCTGAAGCTCTCTCGCTCTGGCCGTGGCCTCTTGTTGTACTGCGTCCACTCTTCCTACTCCCCTTCGCTGGTGCGAACCTCGCGAGCATCTTACGGAGAGTGGTCGCGGGGCGGGAGTCCCTATCATTTTGCGAGATGAGGGGGTACACCCGGTACTCTGTTCTGCGGAACGGCCGCTCCTCGCAAGGGGGACAGGCGTGCCCGGATCCACGGGGCCTTAGCTCAGTTGGTAGAGCGCTGCCTTTGCAAGGCAGATGTCAGGAGTTCGAATCTCCTAGGCTCCACAGACGAACCCCTCTGAACTGCGGAAACGCAGGGCGGAGGGGTTCTTTGCGTGCGGCGGGCGGGTGGCCCGACGGGTCTCAGAGGTCGATCCAGTAGCGACGCTTGGGGCCGATCAGGGTGTCGCGGACGTCTTCGAGGACGCCGCCGTTGCGCTCGATCGTGCGTACCGAGGCGGCGTTGTCCGGGTCGCAGGTCAGCAGGACCCGGTCCATCCCCATGACGCGTGCCTCGTGGAGCACCGCGCCCAGCGCCCAGGTGGCGAGGCCCCGTCCACGGGCCGAGGGGCGCACGCTGTAGCCGATGTGGCCGCCGGCGTCGAGGAGGAAGGCGTTCAGGTGGTGGCGCAGGTCGATGGCGCCGAGGTAGGTGTCGCCCTCCGCGATCCACCAGTACGTGGCGTGCACCCGGCCCGGCTCGACCGGCACCGTGCGGTCGGCGTACCGGTGCAGGCGCTCCACCCAGGCCGCGAATCCCTCCGGGCTCTCCACGTCGTCGTCGGAGCCGAGGCCGGCGCCGTCCATGTGCGCGTCGTCGCCCCATTCGGCACGGGCGGCGAGCCAGGAGGTGTGCAGGCGTGGGGTGGGCGTGATGAGCTCGGGCATGGTCCGGACGATAACCCGGCCGGCGATCGGCGCCCGCGCCTACATGGCGGCCAGCAGCTCCCGAAGCAGCTCGTTGAGCTGCTCGATCCGCTCCGGCTCCATCCCGGCGAAGACCTTGGCCTGCTCCTCAAGGCCGGTGCCGACCGCCTGGTCGATCACCGACAGTCCCTCGGGCGTGAGCGTGACGCGCAGGCCGCGCCGGTCCGCCGGGTCCGGTGAGCGCTGGACCAGGCCGGCCCGCTCCAGCTTGTCCAGCCGCCCGGTCATCCCGCCGGTGGTCAGCATCAGCGTGGCCGTCAGCTCGCGCGGGGAAACCGTGTACGGCTCGCCCGCCCGGCGCAGCACGGCCAGCACGTCGAACTCTCCACGGCCGATGCCGAACCGTTGGTACGTCTTCTCCATCCGGTCGCCCATTTCCCGGGACAGCCGATAGATCCGGCCGAAGACCTCCATCGGGGCAGTCTGCAGGTCGGGCCTGGCCCGCTGCCACTGGCTGATGATCGCGTCCACGGCGTCCTGCTTCGCATGCGGCTCGCCCTGGCGTGCGACTCTGTGCGTCTCCATGGGACCAGCCTTTCACAACTGCTTGCTCCGAAGTAGCTTAGCGGCAAGGTACTTGTGTGGGGAAGCCCGGGTGGCGGCCGCCACCCCTGCCTGCCCGAGACCGCGGAGCGGGCGTGGATAAACGATCCGGCAAACGCCGCGAATCCACCCCGTAAACCCCATAGCGCCGTGATCGTTTTTATTGGACTTGAAATGTCTCGGGGAGCCGCGCAGGCTGTGAACAGTTGCTAACCTGACGCCATGCGGATAGGCGTGAACGTCCCGAACTTCGGGCCCGGAACCACCCCGGAAAACCTTGCGCGTTGGGCTGAAGTCGTGGAGGGTCTCGGCTTCGATTTGTTGATGGTCTCCGACCATGTCGCAGTGACGCCCGACGTCGCCAGACAGTATCCGGCGCCGTTCTTCGAGCCCTTTACCACACTCTCCTGGCTTGCTGCCAAAACCACCAGGATTACGCTGGGGACAACGGTTCTCATCGTTCCCTACCGTCATCCTCTGGTGACGGCAAGAATGGCGGCCAACCTTCATCAACTCAGCGGCGGGCGGCTGGTTCTCGGCCTCGGCGTCGGTTGGGCCCAGCAGGAATTCGAGGCGCTGGACGTACCCTTCCGCCGGCGTGGCGCACTGACCGATGAACACATTCAAGTCATGCGCGCCGCATGGGACGACGAAGCCGACTATGGCTGCGGACAGATTCCGCTTTGGATCGGCGGCAACAGCGATGCCGCATTGCGCCGCGCGGTGCGCCTTGGTTCGCCATGGCATCCGCTGCGGTTCACGATGTCCTGGTTCCGGGAATCCCTTGGCCGGCTCAAGGAAATTGCCGACGAACTTCAGCAGCCGGTCCCGGATCTGGCACCGCGAATCGTTCTCCGCCTGACGGAAAAGCCGATCGACGATCCGGAGCGCCGTGCCGGCGAAGGCACGATCGACCAGGTACTCGACGACATCGAGCAGCTGCGCCTCCTCGGCGCCGGCACTGTGCTGCTCGACCCGTACCTCGGTGACCCGAACGAGACCCTCCGGCCCGAGGTGGCGTGGCAGGCACTCGCCACCGTCGCCGCGCACCGGGCATAGCCAACCCCACACAGAGACGGAACAGCCGTGACCCTCGACCATCACGACCTTCCTGAGAGCGGCGCCGACCGCGCCCCCTCCTTCAGCGAGGCCGACCTGCGGCATCTGCGCCGCTGCATCGAACTGGCGGCTGAGGCGGTGGACGCCGGCGACTGGCCGTTCGGGTCGGTCCTCGTCGACGCGGACAACAAGGTCCGGGCCGAAGAGCGCAACCGTGAGTCCACCACCGGGGACCCGACCGCGCACCCGGAATTCGAACTGGCCCGCTGGGCCGCGACGCATCTGACCGCCGAGGAGCGGGCCGCGGCGACCGTGTACACGTCGGGCGAACACTGCCCGATGTGCGCGGCCGCGCACGGGTGGGTCGGACTGGGCCGCATCGTGTACGTGAGCTCGTCCCAGCAGGCCCGGGACTGGAAGGCCGAGTGGGGCGTGCCCGTGACCTCGCCCTTGTCCCCGCTGACCATCCAGGACGTCGTCCCCGGCCTTGAGGTGGCCGGGCCGGTGCCCGAACTCGTCGACCAGGTCCGCGAGTTGCAGCTCCGTTTCCGCGCGAAGCTGGGCGCGGCGGGCTGATCGCACAACGCGACCGGGCCTGGCAGCGGAATCTGCTGCCAGGCCCGGTCGCGTTTCGGCAGGTGGCGGATCAGACCATGACCTGGTCGTACTTCGCCATGTGCTCCTGCAGCTCTTCCATGCTGGGGTTGCGGCCGTTGGCCGTAAGGCGCTCCAGACCGCGGAAGTACTCCTCGCGGTGGAAGACCGGCATGAACATGATCAGCAGGATCGCGTTCTCCTTGCCGCGGTTGGTGAAGCCGTGCGGTGCGCCCTTGGGCACGTAGGCGAAGGCGCCCGGCTCACCCACCACCTTCTCATCACCGATGGTGAATTCGATCTCGCCCTTGACCACGTAGAACATCTCCGTGGACTTGTCGTGCACGTGCGGGCTGGCACCGTTCGCCTCGGGGGCCATGTGGTGTTCGTAGAAGCCGAACTCACCGTCGGACTGCTCGTGGGTGAGCTTGATGAACGTCTTCTTCGTATCCCGGATCCTGACGAACTCGCCCTCGCCCGCCGGCACGTACAGAGGCAGAGACATGTGCTTCTCCTTATGTGTTGACAACGACCGACCCGCCAACCGGGCCGAAATGTAAGGGTGTTACCTGGCCTCGACGAGGCTCGGGTCATCGGCCCTGCGGTCCATCTGGGCCTGTGCCCAGCGGCCGATGGCCGGCGCCGCGAGGCCGCTGGCGGCGAACAGCGCGGCCAGCGCGATCCAGCCGGTGGCGCCGACCGTGACGACCAGGCTGATCAGGAGCGGCGCCGCGATCTGCTGGATGGCCACGCCGAGCCAGAAGACCGAGAGGTAGACGCCCTCCTGCCCGGGCACCGCGAGCAGATAGGACCCGCCCCAGCCTCCGGCGGACTGCCACAGCTCGCCGCCGGTCAGCGCGATGATCGCCAGCAGCAGCACGCCGACGGCCAGGACGACCGGCAGCTTCGGAGCCGCGGTGAGGAGCAGGCTGCAGACCGCGAGCGAGGCGCCGGCCCAGAGCAGTGCCCGTGCCGCGCCGGCGATGGTGTCGGTTCCCCGGCTGGCCCGCATCTGCAGGACGACCGCGAGCACGGTGTTGACCGCCACCAGGGGGGAGATCACCGCGGGTGAGACCTTCGTGTGTCCGACGATCCACAGCGGGATGCCGATGCTGAGCAGGGTCATGTGCATGGTGAGCACCGCGTTGATCCCGGTGAACGCCAGGAACGATCCGTCCTTCAGCACCTTGGCCGAGAAGCGCTTGCGCAGGCTCTTCCCGACCTCGTTGAGCAGTGGCAGCCGGGAGGCCAGCGTCGCGGAGACGGCGAACGCGGCGGCGTTGACCAGCAGGATCGCCGCGTACCCCGGCCTGGTGTCGATCATCAGCCCCAAGCCGCCCACCAGGGCGCCGACGGTGAAGCCGACGTTGCGTATCGACCGGAGGAGCGCGATGACCCTGACCCGCTCCTCGGTCGCCACCGCTTGCCCGACCAGGGCCTGTTCCATCGGAGAGGCCGCCTTGTCGGCGACGCCGAGCACGCAGAGCAGCGTAAGGAACTGCCACAGGTTCTGGACGAACGGATAGACCAGGAAGCACGCGCAGCGCCACAGGTTCACCCCGACCAGGACCTTCTTCGGGCCGATCCGGTCGGCCAGGTGCCCGATCGGAATCGCCGTTCCCAGGGAGATGACGGCGGACAGGGTGAGGCCGAGACCGAGGTTGCCCGCCGTCAGGCCGACGGACCGGGTGACGAAGGGAACGGAGACGGCCAGGAAGGCACCGGTGCCCACCGCGTTGGTGATCGCCATCACGGCCAGCCGGGCTCCGACCGAGCCTCCCGGCATGGAACCGCGCAGACCGCGGACGCGCTGCAACAGAGCAGACATGTGTTTCCTCAGCCCGTCGTGATGCGGATGGCAGCGTCCGCGTCCAGGACGCGCCGGCTCGTGGCGGCCGCGTCCGGTCCGGTCGCGATGACGTGTCCGGCGCGGTCCCAGGACGATGCCCACGGCCGGACTTGCGCGCCGACCTCGACGTCCACCTCCGCGTCCCGGACGCCGGGCAGTGCCTTCGCCGTGTCCACACCGCTCACCTCGGTCACGGTGCCCGGTTCGGCGGCCAGGAACCGGATCGCCGAGGTCCGCTCCGACGAGCGCGGCAGCGTGACCGGACGGCCGGCCAGCAGATCGATCAGGGTCACCCGGATCCGCGTGTCGTAGGCCAGGTCGATCAGGTCGATCAGGTAGTCACCGGGGCAGCGGCCGGCACATTCGACCAGCGTCGGACCGTTCTCGGTCAGGATCCACTCGGCGTGCAGGATGCCGGTCTGGAAACCGACCGCGGCGACCAGTGCCCGGGATGCCTCCTCGAACGCGGTCTGCGTGCCGGCATCGAGCGGAGCGGGCAGCAGGTGGCCGAGTTCCACCGGGTACGGACCCTCGATCACCGTCTTCGCGGTGATGTTGTGGAAGATGATCTCGCCCTGCCGTACCAGCGCCTCGACACTGAACTCGGGGCCCTGCAGGCGTTCCTCGGCCAGGAAGCGCCAGTCCAGCGGCCGGTCGGGCACCTGCTCGTACTCGGCGGCCGTCGAGGTCCGCTCCCACGCCTGTGCTGCGGTGGCGGCGTCGACCGAGTCCAGCAGTTGCACGCCGACGCTCGCCTGCCGGTTCGCCGGCTTGACCACCACCGGACCGTCGCCGGCGAACTCGAGGATGTCCTCGGGCCCGAACACCTCCCGCCAGCGCGGATTGCGGACGCCGCCGGCGCCGGTGACCTCGCGCAGCCGGACCTTGTCCCGGAGCGCCTGCGCGGCCGCTTCGGTCGCGCCCGGCAGCCCGAGCTTCTCGGCCAGTGCGGCCGTTGCCGGTACCGCGTACTCCAGGCCGGGCACGACGGCGGCGATCGGCCGCACGGCCGACAGTTCGACCACCAGGTCGAGGACCTCCGTCGACTGCTGGTAGCTCGCCGGGACGATCCGGTCGAGGCAGTCGAAGCGCGATGCCGCGTCCTGCAGCTTCCGCTTGCGGATGATGTCGGGTTCCTCGATCACCACGACGGATCCGGCGGGGACCCGCCTGTCGATCGCGCGGAGGTAGGCCGCGTTGTAGCCGACGAACAACACCTGTGCGTCCGTGTCGTGGGCGGTCACGACGACCTCCTGGTTGATGGTGCGGACCACTGCTTGGTCACTGCCTTTCCGTGATGGGGGACCTCGCGGCCGACGGCGCTCATGCGGGGGCTCCGAGCGCCTCGGTCCGGCCGTCCGCCCGCACGGGCACTCCGTCGATGACGACCTCGATGGCGGCGAGCACTTCCTCGTAGCGGGCCTGCGCCTCCTCGGGGGTGGCCCCGGAGACGATGACGTGCCCGTGCCGGCTCTTGGAGTCACGGACGTCCGACGCGGTGTCGCCGGGCCGCAGCCGGACGTTCAGCTCGTCGACGAAGTCGAGTCGGCGGGCTGCTTCCAGGCCGCGGATCTCGTCGACGCGGCCGGGCGGGAAGGTGAAGAACCGCACCGTCGCCGACGCCGTCGGCGCGGACAGCTCGGCCGGAGGGCCGGCGATGCCGGCGAAGATCGCCCGTTCGATGTCCAGCCCGTTGGCCAACTGCACGAGTCTCGGTATCCGGTCGCCGCCGAGCCGTGCCTGCGACTCGACGATGCGCGGGCCGCGCTGCGTCCAGATCACCTCGGTGTGCGCGGGACCGAACCGGTAGCCGCACGCCGTGAGGAACTCCGTGGTCAGGTCCTCGATGGCCTGCGCGCGGTCACGGGGCAGCGGCGCCGGATGAACGTGCCCGACCTCCACGAACAGAGGCGGCGCCCCCAGCAGCTTCTCGGTGATGCCGACGACCTGGTGCCGGCCGTCCTTGCTCAGTGTCTCCACGCTGTACTCGGGGCCGACCAGGTACTCCTCGACCAGGAACGGGCCGTCGTAGCCGTACTGGTCGACCAGCGCGGTCCAGGCCGCCAGGTCCTCCGGCTCCTGCCACAGGAACACGCCCCTGCTGCCCGCGAGCGCGGTCGGCTTGACCACGGCCGGGCAGCCGACGCGCCGGACCGCGTCCGGTACCTCGTCGCGGGTCGCCGCCGCCTCGAAGGACACGGGAGACAGTCCCCGCTCCGCCAGCAGTCCCCGCATCGCGTGCTTGTCGGCGAGGAAGCGGATCGCCGCAGCCGGATTGAGCTCCGCGTGCAGTTCCTCGGCGGCCTCGTAGGCGGCGACCATGCTCTCTTCGCGGCCTATGTGGTAGATCACCGAGGCGCTGTGCTCCCGTGCCACCTCGAGGATGGTGCGCCGCAGCAGCTCCTGGTCCCGGAAGTCGGTCAGGACGAACACGTCCGCCAGATCGCGCACCTCGTCGAGGTACTCCGGCGACTCGAGCCGGGTGTCCCAGATCGCAGCGACCCAGAACCCTTCCGCCTGTGCCTTCTGGACGAACTGCCGGTACGGCATCACCATCAGCAGGCGGGGCCGGCCGTCGGGGGGAACGGTGGTGCTCAACGGGCACCGCCGCTGTCGGTCACGCGGCTCAGCAGGCTCAGGTACCGCTCACCGGTGTCGGGCAGCAGGGTCACGATGCGCTTGCCCCGGTACTCCGGACGGGCGGCCAGGACACCGGCCGCGTGCACGACCGCGCCCGCCGAGACACCGACCGTGAGGCCGATGCGCCGCGCCAGCCGCCGCGTGGTGTCGAGCGCGTCGGCGTCCGAGACGGGGACCACCAGGTCGATGAGGTCCTGGTCGGTCGTGGGTGCGATGAAGCCGCCGTTGAACCCGGGGATGCAGTGCGTGCCGGGCTCACCGCCGGAGAGCAGCGGGGACCCGGCCGGCTCCACCGCCACGAGACGGACCGAGGGGTTCCGCTCGCGGAGGAAGCGGCCGACACCGCTGAGCGTGCCACCCGTACCGACCCCGCCGACGAACACGTCGATCCGGCCGTCGCAGTCGGACCAGATCTCCGGGCCGGTCGACTCGTAGTGGGCCCGTACGTTGTCCGCGTTGTCGTGCTGGCAGCAGAACCACGAACCGGGGGTCGCCCGGTGGAGTTCCTCGGCCTTGTCGACGGCGGCCTGGTAGCCACCCGTGTGCGGTGTCCGCACCACCTCGGCGCCGAGGTGCTCCAGGATGGCCACCCGCTCCGGGGTCGCGTTGTCGGGCAGCACGATGACGCAGCGGTAGCCGCGGTCCGCCGCCAGCGCGGCGAGCGAGATCCCGGTGTTGCCCGAGGTCGCCTCGATCACGGTGCCGTTGCCCGGGGTGAGTTGCCCGCGCTCCTCGGCGGCGCGCAGCATCCAGAGCGCCGCCCGGTCCTTGCTGCTGGACCACGGGTTGAACAGCTCCAGCTTCGCCAGCACGTCGGCGTCGGCCGGCACGCCGTCCTGGATCCGGTCCATCGGCAGCCGGAGCAGCGGCGTACCGCCGATCAGGTCGGCGAGGGAGTCCGCGACCGGACGCCGGTTCACCGGCTCGGTCCGGATGTTGATCTCGTTCGCGGCGGCCTCCGCGGTCCGCGCCGCGAGCTGGGCGGTCTCGGCCACCACGAGCACGTGCCCGGACCGGTCGCCGTTGCGGCGCGGCTCCCGCAGTACGTCGCCCGGCTTCGGCTTGAGGGTGACCTCCAGCACGCCCGGCAGCGCGGCGGCGCGGTCCTCACCGGTGATCGACACGACACGGCCGGGCGGCGCGATCAGGTAGCGGATGGCGGCGCCGGCGACCGGCTCCTTCGGCACCACCTCGGCCGGCAGCGGCTGACCGAGGTACTGCCGGGTCACCAGCTCCAGGGAGCGGATGCCGAGGGCGCGGTCGACCAGGTAGGTGATCTTGCCCCCGGCGGGCCGCGGGTTGATCTCGATGAGCTTGGGCCCCGACGCGGTCACCTTGATCTCGACATGGGCCATGCCCATGTCGAATCCGACCGCGCGCAGCGCTTCCACGGCCAGGTCGCCGCAGGCGCGGACCGTCGACTCGGGCAGGGCGGACGGGAAGCTGTGGCCCAGCTCGACGAAGTAGCCCTGGCCGCCGACCGACTTGTCGGTCACCCCGAGCACCTCGTACCGGTCGCCCTCGGCCAGCACCTCCACGCTGACCTCGGGACCGCTCAGGTACTCCTCGACCATCAGCTCGTGGTAGCGGCTCTGGCCGCGGGTGTTCTCCACCCGGGACCGGATCAGCGCGACGTGCTCGCCGGCCTGCCCCGGAGTGTCGACCAGCCGGACGTCGGCGCTGCTGGTCTCGTCGGCCGGCTTCACCACGACGGGCAGGCCGATCTCCGCAGCGGCCGCCTCCGCCTCGGCCGCGGTCTGCACCGTGCGGAACGCCGGCATCGCCACCCCGAGCTCGGCGCAGCGCCGGCGCATCAGCGCCTTGTTGCGTGCCACGGCGACCCCGTCGACGCTGACCGTGGGAAGCCCGAGCAGGACCGCCACCTCCGCGGCCACGACCACGTCGTACTCGGCCAGGGTCAGGAACGCGTCGAAGGGGTGCTCGGCCCCGGCCGCGTGCACGTGCGGAAGGAGCTCTTCGAGGATGTTCGTCTCACAGTGCACGATCTCGTCGACGTACTTGTCGAAGTAGGCCGGGCCGCCCGGCACTTCCAGGTATCGGTCCAGATCGCGGGTGAAGAAGGTGACCCGGCAGTCGAGTTCCTTGATGATCTGCAGGCCTTCGAACCCGGAACCGGAGAGGTTGCTCTCCAGGACACCGACGTGAATCATTTATGCCTCCGATGGCATGCCGACTCGTGGTCGGCTGGGATGCGGGGAACAGGGGCGGGAGGGGTGTCACCAGCACCCGGATGTGGCCAGGGCGCGCAGCAATTGCGCTGACTGCTCGCGGTCCGCGGCGGACAGCCGTGTCGCGATCTCGGCGGCGGGGGCCATCACCCGGGCGCCGGCCGGCACGTCGGCCAGCACGAGGGAGCCGGCACCGATCAGCGCCTCGTCGCCGATGGTGACCGGACCGAGCACGATCGCGTTGGTGCCGATCACCACCCGGTTGCCGACGACCGGGTGCCGGCGGGCACCGGGCTCGCGCCGGTCGTCCCGCCACCAGCCGACCGCACCGAGCGTGACCTGGTGGAAGATCGTGACGTCGTCGCCGATCTCGGCGGTCTCCCCGATCACCACCGCGGCCCCGTGATCGATGAACACACGCCGGCCGAGCCGCGCACCGGGATGGATCTCGATGCCGCCGGTCGCGGCGCGCGCCAGGTAGGCCAGGATCCGCGAGGCGTGACGGTGCCCGCGGGAGTACAGGACATGTGCCACCCGGTGGGTCCACAGCGCCGGCAGGGCGGGATGCAGCAGCGCCTCCGCACGGGTGCGTATCGACGGGTCTCGCGAGACGATCATGGAAAGGTCTTCCTTCGCCCGGGCGATCGTCCTACGCATGCGGTCCTCCGTATCTCATGGCCTGGTCTCTCGGCGGCGCCGTCGGGTTCGGCGGCCGGACTCAGTAGTTCGGGACCTTGACCAGGTTTCCGGTCCCTTCGACGATCTCCGGGATGTACACCCGCTCGTTCCAGACGTCCTGGGCCACCGGTTCGAGGGCTATCGACACGGCACCTTCCTCGACGGAGAACGCGGCCTGGACAGCGCTGGTGATCGCGTCGACCAGGGCCGTGATCCGGTGCGTGTCGAGGCTGTTCGGGAAGTGTTTGATGTTGACGTGCGGCACTCCGATGACCTTCCTGGTGAGCAGTGCGGACTGGATGGCGGTGACGAGTTCGTCTATGCCGGCGGCGCGGAGCAGGCCGTAGTGGTCGGCCCTCAGCTGGATGACCTTGGGGGGCGTGCTCGAAGGCACCTGGCCGGAGTCGATGAACGAGTCCTGGTCCCCCGTGGCCTTGAACACGGTGATCGGCGCCGAGATGCTGCGTTCGGCCAGTTCGTGGGGGGCGTACTCGAAGAGGAACGTCCGCCACACCACGCCGACGATCCGGCGTACCAGCTCGCGGTCCAGGTGCTCGAACCGGCCGCAGACGAAGTCGATGAACGAGTCCTCGTCATGCGCGGCCGCCAGGCAGTCCTCGAGCGCCGACCGCTCGAGGTTTCCCGCGAACACCGAGTACAGGATCGAGACGAACGTGGTGTCGGCGAAGCTGACCGCCGCACGGGAGTTCCCCTCTCCGCCCGCTTCCACCGGAGGCTTGCCCGGCGCGATGAGGATCAGGTCCTCGACCTGCTCGCCGGCGCACTCCAGTTGGTACGACACCTCGAACGCGACCCGGGCGCCGAAGGAGTACCCCCACAGCACGTACGGGCCGACCGGCTGGACCTGTCTGATGAGTTCGATGTCCCGGGCGACCATCTCGTCGAACGTGGCGTACGCGGTCTCGCCCGCGTTGATGCCGTAGGCCTGGACACCGAAGAACGGGTGGTCCGGCTCCACCCGGCTGGCCAGCAGGCGCAGGCTCATCGGGTAGCCGCCCAGCCCCGGCCAGCAGAAGATCGGCCGGCGGTCGTCCTTGCCGCCGCGCAGGCGTACCAGCCTGGACAGCGAGGTCGCGGGCTCGCGGTCGACGCGTCGGGCCAGCCCGGCGATGGTCGGCGACTCGAACAGCACCTGGAAGGGCAGGGAACTGCCCAGCTCCCGGTTGATCCGGCTGATCAGGTTGACCGCGGTCAGCGAGTGGCCCCCGGCTGCGAAGAAGTCGTCCCGGATCGAGACGCGCGAGCGCCGCAGCACCTTGCGCCAGATCGCGGCGATCGCTTCCTCGGTGGGCGTGCGCGGCGCGACGATCGGTGCTTCCGTGTCGTCCACGGTGGCCTCGTCCATGGCGCGCAGCGCCTGGTGGTCGACCTTGCCGTTGGGGGTGAGCGGGAAGGAGTCCAGCACGGTGACCCGGTTGGGCACCATGTAGGGGGGCAGGGATTCGGCCAGGTCGTCCTTGATGATCTCGGCCGGCCCCCGCATGTGGACGGAGTCCTCCTTCATGCCTTCGCTCAGCCGCTGCTCCGCACTGATGCGGCCGCCGACGGCGAAGTAGGAGGCCACGTCCGGGCCGAGATCGACGATGTCCGCGATGCGCCGGGCCGAAGGCAGGTCGTTGCCGGTCTCCGAGCTGTAGCCGGAGGACATCAGGCCCAGACCGTCGTCGTTCATCTGGAGGCGCTGCAGCTCCCGGCCGAGGTCGACGTAGCGCTGCCAGGGCTCGGACGAACCGCCGATCAGGCTGACCCCGAAGCTCGCGCGCTGGTAGACCTCCTGGTTGATGGCGATGACGTGCTGCTTGCGCACCAGTTCGTCGGACACCCGCACCAGATCGCCGTCGGCGTACCGGTACTGGCCGCCGTCCAGATCGGCGATCCGGCCGGGGTGGGCCTGCACGTACACGTCGACCGGGCCGGGGACGGCGGGGGCGGCGGAAGTCTCCACCTCGAAGGTGGCCAGGTAGTAGTCCTCGTCCGGGCACCCCAGGACGTCCTTGACCGCCGGCTCCTGCTCGCGGGCGTTGATCCGCAGGCCGTACTCGGGCAGCACCATGTCGAACAGGCCGACCATGTGCCCGGCTTCGAACTGGAGCACTTCCTGGATGTTGTTGCGGTAGACGGGCTCGATGGCCGACCGGCGCCCGATGAAGTGGACCCGCAACCTCGGCGCACCGGCCGGGGCGGGAGCGATCAGTGAGAGCCGGTGGCCGATCGGGTGGTAGTAGTAGTAGCCGGGTTCGAGGCCCGCGACGCCCGACAGCTCCAGGTACAGCTGCGTGGCGTACAGCGAACCGGGCGAGGCGTACCCGTACTTGGGCAGCAGGCGTTCGGGGCTGGGGAACTGGCCGAAATAGCGCAGCAGACCGCCGAGTTCGGACAGCGTCAGCCCCTCCGGGGACCGGGGCGTGGCCGGGTTCTGCGCCTGGGGGGCGAGCAGGCCCAGGATGTCGTCCCTGGTGACCTCGCCGCCTTCGAAGAAGCGATACGTCTTGCGGGCGAACACCGTGCGACGCTGCTGTTCCGTCGGCGAATGTCCGGGCAGTTCGACGGCCGGGAACTCGGCGTCCTCGCGCACTCCCAGGTCGGCGAGCTGCGCACGGAGCTGCAGTTTGCTCTGCTTCGACTGGTGGTGGGCGCCGTGGTTGCCCTGGTCCATCAGCGCGGCCTGGTTCGGGTCGAGCTCGATGAACGCGATGAGATTGGCGCCGAACCGCGGGTCGTCCCGGACCACGGCGGCGGCGCGCTTCACCCAGTCCTGTGCCTCGATGGCCACCTTGATCTCGTCCAGCTCGACCCGGAAGCCACGCAACTTGACCTGGCTGTCCGTGCGGCCGAGGAACTGCACGGTGCCGTCGTCGTTCCAGCGCGCCAGGTCACCGGTGCGGTAGAGGCGGTCGAACCGTGGATCTGTGGAGAACGGGTTGGCGAGGAACCGTTCGGCGGTCAGCTCGGGGCGGTTCAGGTACCCGCGGGCGAGCTGGGGCCCCGCGACATAGAGCTCACCCGATTCACCCTCCGCGACGGGCTGCCGGGCGGCGTCGAGGATGTGGAAGGTGACGTCCCGCACCGGTCGGCCGATGGAGATGTGCTCCGGGCCGTGCTGGACGGTCTTGCGGTCGACGGTGTGGGACGACGCGTTGATCGTGCACTCGCTCGGCCCGTACAGGTTGACCAGGTCGCAGTCCGGCAGCGCGTCGAGCAGCTCGATCGCCAGGCTCTTGGTGAGCGCCTCACCGCCACTGAAGATCTGGGTGAGTGACTTGCAGTGGGGCAGCTGTCCGGAGTCGACGAGCGCCTGCAGGAGGGTCGGCACGCCCTGGAACGTGGTCACCTGGTTCGTCGTGATCAGGTCCAGGAGCCGGTTGGGGTCGCGGTAGGCCCCCGGTTCGCCCATCACGACGGTGCTGCCGACGGCCGGCGCCAGGATCTCCCACTGGGCCGCGTCGAAGCTCAGGGGTGTCTTCTGCAGCACGATCCTGTGCTGGTCCAGACCCTGCTCGTCGGCCAGCCAGCGCATCTGGCTGACGATGCTGTGGTGCTCGATGCCGATGCCCTTGGGGTTGCCCGTGCTCCCAGAGGTGTAGATGACGTACGCGAGGCTGTCCCCGTGCGCGTGCGCCGACGGGCCGGCGGCGGCCTGGGCGTCCGGCGCGGCTCCCCGGTGCGATCGCGCCCGGGCGAAGGTGACGATCTCGGTTTCCGGCGGCGCCAGCGCGGCCAGCCGGGACACGAGCGACTCGTCGGCCAGAATGACCTTCGCCTGTGAGTCCACCACCATGTAGCGGACGCGTTCATCCGGGTACTCCGGCGACAGCGGCAGGTAGGCGGCGCCCGCGTGCAGGACGCCCCAGACGCTCACCATGAGGTCGACGGACGGCTCCATGAAGATGCCGACCGGTTCATCCGCTGCCACACCGAGTTGCCGCAGGTAGGCGGCCATGTTCTCGCTGCGCTCGCTGAGCTCCTGAAAGGTCAGTCGTTCTGTCCCATAGGAGACGGCGGTCCGGTCGGGGTGGACCAGCGTGGTCGCGCGCAGCATGTCCGAAAGGCTGTAGCCATCGGACACCGTCGATTTCGCCATCATTCCTCGAATTCATCCATTTCGAGTGCATCGCCGATAAAAGGGCAGCACGGAACTAGCCGACGTCAAAGACGGCGAGCGTGATTGGCCACCTGTTGTCGTGCCGTGAGCCCCGAGCGGTAGGCATGGGCGAATGGGGCAACAGGACTATATTCAGGCTTTCATGTGGAACGGTGGGTTCCGTGCGACGTTTACATGAACGGCCGCGGCGCATATGGAGTCGACATGCCCGAAAATTGCCCTACCAGCCCTTATGCCGCCCCCGTGGCTTGACAGGGAGCCTCTGTCGGCATCCCCTGCGGGCAATCCTGCGGTTACACGCCCCCACTTCATCCAGCCGGTTCCGTTGCGTCCGGAAATGGCCTAGCAGTCCCTCCTTGAGCGCGACTATATCCCCGGGGTCATTGCAAGATCAAGATCTTTTCTGGCGAGATATCGACGCGGCGGAGAATACGTACCTCGTGAGCCGTATGTGCGGGATTTTTCCGGCCGGTCGGCCTACGGCGGGTGGGGTGTCGACTGGAATGGAAATGGAATTCCACATACCGTTATGGCGGATTCTTTTTCCTTTGCGGCTTGAAATCTACCCTCCCCCCGGTGGGGCGGCACCCACCGCCGCGCCCCGTCACGGGCCGCCGGGTCACCGGTGGCCGACAGTGCCCCGGTGGCCGACAGTGGGGACAGGCACCGAGCCGAGGGGGGCCACATCACGCCGGAGGCGTACACACATGGGACTCTTCGACTTCCTGAAGTCCGACAAGAAGAAGGCGCACGACGCCGCCGCGAAGGCGAAGGAGCAGGTCGAGCAGCAGGCGTCCGCCGCGAGCCCGGCCGCCGACGCCGCCTCGGCCACCCGCATGGCAGCCGAGCGCATGGCGGCGGCCGCCCCGCCCAGGCCCGCGACGCCGACCCCGACCTCGGCCGCCCACAAGGCCGTTCCGGCGCCGCCCAACCCCGCGGCGATGCCGAAGCCGGGTGCGGCCGCCTCCGCGGCGCCCGGCGCGCACCACACCCCGACCCCCACCTCGGCCGCGCACAAGGCCGTACCCGCCGCCCCCAAGCCGGCGCCCACCGCCAAGCGGCGTACGTACACGGTCAAGCCCGGCGACTCGCTGTCCGCCATCGCGCGCCGCGAGCTCGGCAACGAGGCCCGCTGGCGCGAGCTCTACGCCATGAACAAGGGCGTCGTCGGCTCCAACCCCGACCTCATCCGCCCGGGCATGGTCCTCACCCTCCCCTGAACACCGGAGTGCGGGGAGCATGCCGAAGGGCCCGGATCCCGAGGGATCCGGGCCCTTCGGCCATCCGGCATCGGGGAATCAGAACTGCTTGTCGTCCGCGGCCGATCCCGCCTCGCGCTCCTTCGCCGCCAGCTCGTCGTCGAAGCTCGCCGGCGCGGCGTCCTGCGCCGAGAGCTCGGTGGCCGCCGGCGGCTCGACGAGCCAGTCCGGGTTCGACTGCTGGTCCCACCACTTCCACGCGGCGAACGCGCCACCGGCCAGTACGCCGACCACGGCGAGGCCCTTGAACAGCCGGCCCGTGCGCGCCCGCCGCTCGTGGCGCCGCACCAGCCGCTGGATCTCCTTGGGCGTCACCTGCCCGCGCAGCGCGGCGAGCGCCGCCGTCGAGCGCGACGCGGCCTCGTTGGCCACCGGTGTGGCCGCCGCGATCGCGCTCTCGATGCGCGGTTGCGTGTAGTCGGCCGCCTGGCGCGCCGCCCGGCGGGTCTGCTTCACCGCGTTGCTCGCCGCCCGGTCCACGTTCGGCGGCACGTGGGCGCGCGCCGCCCTCATCCGGGGATGCAGATGGGTGTCGTAGGCAGTACGGGCTTGTCGCGTGGCCTCGTTGGCCGCGTGCGACACCTTCGGCGCGAGTACCAGGTTCGCCTCATGCGCGTAGTGCGCCATGGCGTCCTTGGCGGTCCCTGCGTACGGTGCCACCACTTCCGACGCGTGCCGCACGGCTTCCTTGGCGCTTTCCGCTGCCGCGAGCACGCTGTCCTTGCGGGTCACAGGATTCCTCCTTCTCGGTGGCGGACACAGTTCACCTTTCCACCCTTTGTCGGATCATGCCTGCCATACCGCCGACCGGCATGCGTGACAGGGCATACGGGTGGAGGATTTCTGTGCCGCGGAGCGCTCCGTGCGACTATCTGGACCGACAGTGATGACTATGGAAGGCAGATCCGTGGCCGAGAAGCTCTACGCCACCCTGAAGACCAACAAAGGCGACATCGAGATCGAGCTGCTGCCGAACTTCGCCCCGAAGACCGTCCGGAACTTCGTGGAGCTCGCCACGGGTGACCGTGAGTGGACCCGCCCCACCGACGGCCAGAAGACCACGGACCCGCTCTACGACGGCACCGTCTTCCACCGCGTCATCAGCGGTTTCATGATCCAGGGCGGCGACCCGCTGGGCAACGGCACCGGCGGCCCCGGCTACCAGTTCGCCGACGAGTTCCACCCCGACCTGGCCTTCACCAAGCCCTACCTGCTCGCCATGGCCAACGCGGGCCCGGGCACCAACGGCTCGCAGTTCTTCATCACCGTCGCGCCCACCGCCTGGCTGACCCGCAAGCACACCATCTTCGGCGAGGTCACCGACCCGGGCAGCCAGAAGATCGTGGACTCCATCGCCGGCCTGGCAACCAACCCGCGCACCGAGCGCCCGCTGGACGACGTGATCATCGAGTCGGTCGTCATCGAGAAGCGCTGACGCGCCCCGGGCGCCCGGAACCGCGCCCGGGAACCTTTCCGCCCCGCCCGTCCGTCCTGCATGCATACCGGACCGGCGGGGCGCTCCCCTGCCTCGCCGCTGATCGAGGGAACCGATGGACACCGACCGTCTGCCGGGCTGCTACCGCCACCCGGACCGTGACACGGGGATCCGCTGCACCCGCTGCGAGCGCCCCATCTGCCCCGAGTGCATGATCAGCGCCTCGGTCGGCTTCCAGTGCCCCGAATGCGTCCGCGAGGGCTCCGGCACCGGACACCGCCCGGGCGCGAACGCCCCGCGCACCCTCGCGGGCGGGATGGTCGCCGCCGATCCCCAGCTGGTCACCAAGACCCTGATCGGCATCAACGTCGCCGTGTTCCTGGCGGGCCTCGCCGCTCCGGCGCTCGTGATCCAGCTGGAGCTGCTCGGGCGGTACGTGGAATTCTTCGGCGCCCCCGTCGAAGGAGTCTCCACCGGTCAGTACCACCGCCTGCTGACCTCGGTGTTCCTGCACGTCGAGTGGTGGCACATCATCGGCAACATGATCGGCCTGTGGGTGATCGGCGGCCCGCTGGAAGCGGCGCTGGGCCGCGCCCGCTATCTCGCCGTCTACCTGCTCTCGGGGCTGGGCGCCAGCGCCCTCGTCTATCTGCTGACCCCGCCGAACACCCCGACGCTCGGCGCGTCGGGCGCCGTCTTCGGCCTGCTCGGCGCCACCGTCGTCCTGGTGCGCCGGCTGCGCTACGAGATGCGGCCGGTGATCGTCATGGTCGTGCTGATGCTGGTGCTGACCTTCGTACCGTTCGGCGGCAGCCTGAACGTCTCCTGGCAGGCGCACGTGGGCGGCCTGGTCACCGGGGCCCTGGTGGGGCTGGGGCTCTTCCGGCCCACCTCAGGCCGCCATCGCGCACTCATCCAATGGAGTACCTGTGTGGCGGTATTCCTGCTGGTGACAGCCGTGATCCTGCTCCGGACCGCAGAACTCACCTGATCACACCGGCGTCAACTCTCCACAGAGTTATCCACAGATCTTCTGTCTTTTCCTCAGGTGTGGATGACGCTGTGGATAACTCATGGGGAGAGCTTCCGTCAGAGGGCGATCGGTGCTACTTCCACTGCGTGGATACGCCGAATCCCGCCGCAATGAAGCCGAAACCGACCACAATGTTCCAATTGCCCAGCGCCTCGATCGGCAGCTGGGTCTCGGTCACGTAGAAGACGACGATCCACGCGAGCCCGATCAGGAAGAACGCCAGCATGACCGGGGCGACCCAGCTGCGGTTCGTCAGCCTGATGTTCTGGGGCTGCCGGGTCGGCGGCGGCGTGTAGTCGTCCTTCTTGCGGATACGTGACTTCGGCACGAGGGGCTCTCCTGTCGATGCGGCTGGGGACCTTGCCTGCCCCGGGCGTCCGTTAGCGTAGTGGACCTGTGGCGTTGAAGGAGAAGGGTACGTTGAGCGATTCCGACGACTCCTCCGCGGGTCCCCGTCGCCGGGCCAGGCCGGTCCGGCTGTTGACCGCCGCCGTTTTCGCCCTCGCCGGGCTGCTCTTCGTCACCAGTTTCAACACCTCCAAGGGTACGAACATCCGGACCGACGCCTCGCTCCTCAAGCTGTCGGACCTCATCGAGGAGCGCAGCCAGAACAACGCGGAGCTGGAGGCGAGCACCGCCGCGGTCCGCCATCGGGTGGACGCCCTCGCCGAGCGTGACGACGGCAGCACCAAGGCGGAGGACGCCAAGCTGGCCGCCCTGCGCGCGGCGTCCGGCACCGAGGAGCTGACCGGCAAGGGCCTGACCGTCACCCTCAATGACGCACCGCCCAACGCCACCGCCCGCATCCCCAACGTGCCCGAGCCCCAGCCCAACGACCTGGTGATCCACCAGCAGGACCTCCAGGCCGTCGTGAACGCCCTCTGGCAGGGCGGCGCCCAGGGCATCCAGGTCATGGACCAGCGGCTCATCTCCACCAGCGCGGTGCGCTGCGTGGGCAACACCCTGATCCTCCAGGGCCGGGTCTACTCGCCGCCGTACAAGGTCTCGGCGGTCGGCGACCCGGGCGCGCTGCGCAAGGCCATGGCGGCTTCCCCGGCCCTGCAGAACTACCAGCTGTACGTCAACGCGTACGGGCTCGGCTGGAAAGTGGACGAGCACAAGACGCTGACACTTCCCGGCTACTCCGGCACAGTGGACCTCCACTATGCGAAGCCGGTGGAATCCCCGTCCTCCTCGTCGTGACGTCGTACTGCGCCTGGTCGTACGGACGTTCAGCGAGGTGTGCCTGACGGCGGGCACCCTGATCGTGCTCTTCGTCGCGTACGTACTGCTGTGGACCGGCGTCAAGGCCGACCGGGCCATGGACGCCGAGATGGCCCGGATGCGCGACACCTGGGTGGCCGCCCCGGCGGCCCCGGCGGCCGCCCCCGAAGCGCCCCAGGCCCCGAAGGCACCGCAGGACCGGGAGACCCCGCCCCCCTACCCGGCCGGCCAGGCCTTCGCCGAGATGTACATCCCGCGCTTCGGCCCGGAGTGGAACAAGCCCGTCCTGGAGGGCACGGACCCCGAGCTGCTGAAGAAGGGCCTGGGCCACTACGCGGGCACCGCCCGACTCGGCGCCACCGGGAACTTCTCGGTGGCGGGCCACCGCCGTACGTACGGAGACCCCTTCAAGGACTTCCCGGAGCTGCGCCCGGGGGACGCCGTGATCCTCAAGGACGCGACCACCTGGTACACGTACACGGTCCGCGGCGGGCCGCTGCGCACCCTGCCCACCGACGTCCGGGTGGTCGACCCGGTCCCGGCGAGGTCGCCGTTCACGACGCCCGGCCGGTACCTGACGCTGACGACCTGCGACCCGGAATGGGGCCACAGCCACCGGCTGGTCGTCTGGGCGGAGCTGACGGAGACCCGCGCCGTGGGGCAGGGCAGACCGGAGGGATTGCCGAGGTGACCCACCCGGTCGGGCCACTGCCTTTAGTCTGTTCGCGTACCGCCCCCGCGGTGCGTTGAACGAATGAGGACGAAAAGGAAACAGAAGCCATGTACGGCTGGATCTGGCGGCATCTGCCGGGCAATGCGTGGGTGCGCGCGCTGATCTCGCTCGTACTGGTCCTCGCGGTGGTGTTCGTGCTGTTCCAGTACGTCTTCCCGTGGGCCGAGCCGCTCCTGCCGTTCAACGATGTGACAGTGGACGAGGGATCGGGAGCCACTCCGTGAGCGCGCGCATTCTGGTTGTCGACAACTACGACAGCTTTGTCTTCAACCTGGTCCAGTACCTCTACCAGCTCGGCGCCGAATGCGAGGTGCTGCGCAACGACGAGGTCGAGCTCTCCCACGCGCAGGACGGCTTCGACGGCGTGCTGCTCTCCCCGGGGCCGGGGACGCCGGAGGAGGCCGGTGTCTGCGTCGACATGGTCCGCCACTGTGCGGACACGGGTGTTCCGGTCTTCGGCGTCTGCCTCGGCATGCAGTCGATGGCGGTGGCCTACGGCGGGGTCGTGGACCGGGCTCCGGAGCTGCTGCACGGCAAGACCTCGCCGGTGGTGCACGAGGGCCTCGGAGTCTTCGCCGGCCTGCCGTCGCCGTTCACCGCGACCCGCTACCACTCGCTCGCCGCCGAGCCCCTGACCCTGCCGGACACGCTGGAGGTCACGGCGCGCACCGAGGACGGGATCATCATGGGCCTGCGCCACCGGGAGCACGACGTCGAGGGCGTGCAGTTCCACCCCGAGTCGGTGCTGACCGAGTGGGGGCACCGGATGCTCGCCAACTGGCTGGTGCGGTGCGGTGACGCGGGTGCCGTGGAGCGCTCGGTGGGGCTGGCCCCGGTGGTGGGCAAGGCCGTCGCGTGACGGCGGTCGCGCCGTCCGCGCCCACGGAGGGCCGGGCCGCGCGACGCAGGGCAGCTCAGGAGGCCGCGAAGCGGGCCGCCCGGCAGTCCCGAAGGCGGGGCGGCCGGCGGCGCAAGCGGCCGGCCTCGGGCGGCCCGGTGGTCATCGCGAGCCGGCTGGGCGGGGAGCTGTTCATCACACTGGGCCTGGTGATGCTGCTGTTCGTCGCCTACCAGCTCTGGTACACGAACCTGCTGGCCGAGCGGACGGCGAACGGGGCCGCGGGCTCGCTCCAGCAGACCTGGCGCAAGGACCCCGGCCCCCGCGGGACCGCCGCGCCGCCGGTGACCGCCTTCGAGCCCGGCCAGGGCTTCGCGATCCTCCACATCCCGAAGCTGGACGTGAAGGTCCCGGTGGCGGAGGGCATCAGCAAGCCGAAGGTGCTCGACAAGGGGATGGTCGGGCACTACGGCGAGGGCGCGCTGAAGACGGCCATGCCCGCGGACCCGCAGGGGAACTTCGCGCTGGCGGGCCACCGCAACACCCACGGGGAGCCGTTCCGCTACATCAACCGGCTGGTGCCGGGGGATCCGGTGGTGGTCGAGACCCGGGACGCGTACTACACGTACGAGACGACCTCGTCGCTGCCGCAGACGCCGCCGACGAACGTCTCCGTGATCAAGCCGGTGCCGGAGGGATCGGGGTTCACCGCCCCGGGCCGGTACATCACGCTGACGACCTGCACGCCGGAGTTCACCAGCACCTACCGGATGATCGTATGGGGCAGGATGATCGACGAACGCCCCCGCAGCCACGGCCCTCCGCCCGCGCTGACCAGCTCGTAGCCAGCCCCTCTAAGGACGAATCAGCAGTGTCTCGCGCCCACCGTCGCCGCCCTGCCGCAGCCGCGCCGCCCCCGCACCGCAGCGTGCTCGCCGGGTTCCTGAGCCTGCTGGGCGAGCTCCTGATCACGGTCGGCCTGGTGCTGGGCCTGTTCGTGGCGTACTCCCTGTGGTGGACGAACGTGCTCGCGGACAAGCAGGCCTCCGCGCGCGGCGACGAGGTCCGCCGGCAGTGGCAGGCGCAGGCCCCGGACCGGTCGGCGGCCCCCGGCGCGCTGGACACCCAGGACGGCATCGGGTTCCTGCACGTACCGGCGATGAAGAACGGCGAGGTGCTGGTCAAGCCGGGCACGGACCCGGACGTCCTCGACGACGGCGTCGCGGGCTACTACACGGAGCCGGTGAAGTCGGCCCTGCCGTGGGACGAGAAGGGGAACTTCTCGCTCGCCGCGCACCGGGACGGCCACGGGGCGAAGTTCCACAACATCGACAAGGTGAAGAACGGCGACGCGATCGTCTTCGAGACCAAGGACACCTGGTACGTCTACAAGGTCTTCGCGGAGCTGCGCCAGACGTCGAAGTACAACACGGACGTGATCAACCCGGTCCCGAAGGAGTCGGGCAGGACCGCCCCGGGCCGCTACATCACCCTGACGACCTGCACGCCGGTGTACACCTCGAAGTACCGCTACATCGTCTGGGGCGAGCTGGTCCGCACCGAGAAGGTCGACGCGCAGCGGACCCCTCCGGCGGAACTGCGCTAGGCACGCGTCCACCGGCCCCTGGAGACGGCTGAGCCTCCCTGGGCGCCGCGAAGGGCCCAGGGAGGCTCAGGAGGTCGGTCCGGTGGCCGCTAGCGGCGGTTGCCGCCCGTCAGGCCTCCGAAGAAGCCGCCACCGTTGGTGCCGCCGTCCTGCTGGCCGCCGGCCTGCGTGTACACGTTGACGGCCTGGCCCGTGTTGGCGGGGCTACCGGCGATCGGGTCGGAGAGCATCACGATCGCGTTGTCGTCCGTCGGGCCGGAGATGACCCGGCCGAAGGTCAGGCCTTTGGCGGCCAGTTCCAGCTTCGCCTGGGCCACCGTCTTGTTGGCCAGGTTCGGGACCTGCGTCTGCTGGGAGGCCTTGGCGATGGTGATGCCGACCGCCTTGCCGACCTCCAGCTGCTCGCCCGGCTGGAACTGCTGGGCGATCACCGTCTTCGGCGCGGCGCCCGGGGACTCGGTCTCCGTCACGCTGCCCAGCTTGAGGTTGACGGCCTTGAGGGCCTTCTCCGCCTCGTCCTTCGTCTTGCCCTTGAGCTCCGGGACGACCGCCTTGGACTGCTCCTTGGCCACCGACAGGGTGATGACGTCGCCCTTCTTGGCCTCCGCGCCGCCCTTCGGGTCCTGTTCGAAGACGACGCCGGGGGTCCGGTCGGACTCCACGAGCTTGCGCTCGACCTGGAAGCCCTTGTCCTTGAGGGTCTTCTCCGCCTGGTCGAACTGGCTGCCCAGCACGTCGGGGACGGACACGGCGGGCGCGCCGGAGGAGACGGTCACCTTGACCGTGGTGCCCTTGTCGACCTTGGTATCGGCGGCCGGGTCCTGCTTGCAGATCTTGCCCTTGGGCTGCTCCTCGCAGGCGGCGTCGGCCTCCTTCGCCACCTTGAGGCCCACGTTGTCGGCGCTCTTCTGCGCCTCCTCCAGGGTCGCGCCGATGAACTTCGGCACGGCGGGCCGGTTGTCGGCCTGCCCGTTGAAGAGGGAGCGGCCGATGAGGATGGCGCCGACGAGGACGAGGACGCCCGCCGCGACGAGCAGGATCGTGGACGCCTTGCTCTTCTTCTGCTGGCGGCGGCCGTGGCCCTGGTCGTAGCCGCCCTGGCCCTGGTCGCCGTACCCGTAGCCGCCCTCGCCCGGGGGCATGGGCGGCATCATCGAGGTCTGGCCGCCGGGGTCGGTGGTGCGCAGGGCGGTGGTGGGCTGGTCGTAGCCCTGGTGTCCGTAGCCGTGGCCCTGGTCGGGGTAGCCGTAGCCGGCCGCGCCCATGGCGGCGGTGGCGGCGACGGGCTGGCCGTCGAGGCACGCCTCGATGTCCGCGCGCATCTCGTCGGCGGACTGGTAGCGGTAGTCGGGGTCCTTGACCAGCGCCTTCAACACGATCGCGTCCATCTCGGGCGTGATCTCGGGGTCGAAGTTCGACGGAGGCTGGGGCTCTTCCCGTACGTGCTGGTAGGCGACAGCCACGGGGGAGTCGCCGACGAACGGGGGCCGTACGCTGAGCAGCTCGTAGAGCAGGCAGCCCGCGGAGTAGAGGTCGGAGCGCGCGTCGACCTGCTCGCCCTTGGCCTGCTCGGGGGAGAGGTACTGTGCGGTGCCGATGACGGCGGCCGTCTGCGTCATGGTCATGCCGGAGTCGCCCATGGCCCGGGCGATGCCGAAGTCCATGACCTTGACCTGGCCGGTGCGGGTCAGCATCACGTTGGCGGGCTTGATGTCGCGGTGCACGATGCCGGCCCGGTGCGAGTACTCCAGGGCCTGGAGGATGCCGATGCACATCTCCAGCGTGCGCTCGGGCAGCAGCTTGCGGCCGGAGTGCAGCAGCTCGCGCAGGGTGGACCCGTCGACGTACTCCATCACGATGTACGGGATGGAGATGTTGTCGACGTAGTCCTCGCCGGTGTCGTAGACGGCGACGATCGCCGGGTGGTTCAGCGACGCGGCCGACTGGGCCTCGCGCCGGAACCGGGCCTGGAAGGACGGGTCGCGGGCGAGATCGGCGCGCAGGGTCTTGACGGCGACGGTACGGCCGAGCCGGGTGTCGTGGGCGAGGTAGACCTCGGCCATGCCACCGCGGCCGAGCACGTGGCTCAGCTCGTACCGGCCGCCGAGGCGACGCGGCTCTTCCATAACGTTGCAGCCCTCTCCGTCAGTCCCGACCGCACCTGTGTGTGGTCCGGCGGTGTGCTGTTCGCGCAAAGGCTACCGGCCGATCGTCCGTGATCGGTTCGTGGCCACAGGCTGATACTGGACCGGTACCGTACGCTCGGATCCGGCCGGGATCAGTGACGTGGATCACTTCGCTCCGGTCCGTCATCCGCGACTCACGTCACTTCTCGCCCTTCAGTACGGCCTGCATGACCGCCTGGGCGACGGGGGCGGCGAGGCCACCGCCGCTGATGTCCTCGCGGTCCGCGGAGCTGTCCTCGATCACGACGGCGACGGCGACGGGCGAGCTGCCGTCCGGGTTCTCGGCGTAGGAGATGAACCAGGCGTACGGGCGCTTCTTGTTGCCCTCGCCGTGCTGGGCGGTGCCGGTCTTGCCGCCGACCTTGACACCCTTGATCTTGGCGTTGGCGCCGGTGCCGTTCTCGACGACGTTGACCATCATCTCCTGGACCTTCTGGGCGTTGGCCGCGGACAGCGGCCGGCTCATCTCCTCCGGAGAGTGCTTCTCGATGACGTCGAGGTTGGGCGCGGTCAGCTGGTCGACCATGTACGGCTTCATCAGCTTGCCGTCGTTGGCGATGGCCGCGGTGACCATCGCCATCTGGAGCGGGGTGGCGGCGGTGTTGAACTGACCGATCGAGCTCTGGGCGTTGCCGTCCTTGCCCATCTTCTTGTCGTAGACGCTGGCGAAGGCGCGGACCGGGATGTCGATCTTGTCGTTGTTGAAGCCGAACTTCTCAGCCGTCTTCACCATGTTGTCGCGCCCCACCTTGTCGCCGAGGTTGGCGAAGACGGAGTTGCAGGAGACGCGCAGGGCCTCGTTGAGGCTGGCCTTCTCGCAGCCCGAGGCGTGGTTGACCATCGGGGTCTTGGTGCCCGGGAGGATGTACGGCTCCGGCGTGTCCGTCGGGTCGTTGATCTCCTTGACGACGCCGTTCTCCAGGGCCGCGGCCGCGGTGACCACCTTGAAGGTGGAGCCCGGCGGGTAGGTCTCGCGCAGGGCGCGGTTGACCAGGTTCTTGTCCTCGCTGTCCTTCAGCTCGACCCAGGCCTTCTCGTCCGCCTTGGAGTTGCCGGCGAAGCGCGAGGGGTCGTACGAGGGGGTGGAGACGAGCGCGAGGATGGCCCCGGTGCGCGGGTCGATCGCGGCGACCGCGCCCTTCTTGCCGTTGAGCTTGTCGTAAGCGGCCTTCTGGGCCGCCGGGTTGAGCGTGGTGACGACGTTGCCACCCTGCTTCTTCTCCCCGGTGAACATCCCGATGGTGCGGTCGAAGAACAGCCGGTCGTCGTTGCCGGTGAGGATGCCGTCTTCGAGGGATTCCAGCTGCGTGGAGCCGAACGCCTGCGAGGCGTACCCGGTGACGGGGGCCCACAGCTCGCCCGCCGTGTAGGTCCGCTTGAACTTGTAGTCGCTGCCGTCGGTGACCGCGGAGCCGGTGATCGGCTCGCCCGCGACGATGATGTTGCCGCGTTCGGTGGCGTACTGGGCGATCTGGACCCGGCGGTTCTCCTTGCGCGTGCTGAGCTCCTCGGCCTGGACGTACTGCAGCCAGTTGGTCCGGATCAGCAGGGCGAGGACGAGCAGCCCGCAGAACAGCGAGATGCGGCGCAGGGGCTTGTTCATGACGGGCGGACCACCTGGGTCATCTCGGAGTCGGGGGACGGGGCGGGGGCCGGGGCAGGTCGGCGTGCGGTGTCGCTGATCCGGATGAGGACGGCGATGAGGATCCAGTTCGCGAGGACGGAGGAGCCGCCGGACGCGAGGAAGGGCATCGTCATGCCGGTGAGGGGGATGAGGCCCATGACTCCGCCGGCGACGACGAAGATCTGGAGCGCGAAGGCGCCGGAGAGGCCGATGGCGAAGAGCTTGCCGAAGGGGTCGCGGGCGGCGAGGGCGGTGCGGACGCCCCGCTCGATGATGAGCCCGTAGAGCAGGAGGAAGGCCATGACGCCGGTCAGGCCGAGCTCCTCGCCGACGGTGGCGAAGATGAAGTCGGAGTTGGCGGCGAAGCCGATGAGGTCGGAGTTGCCCTGGCCCCATCCTGTGCCGAGGACTCCGCCGGAGCCGAAGCTCATGATCGACTGGGCGATCTGCTCGCAGGCGCCGGCGTCGGCACCGCGGCGCCCCCAGCAGCCGAAGGGGTCCAGCCAGGCGCTCACGCGGGCGCCGACGTGGCTGGAGAAGGAGGCGACCACCACGGCGCCGCCGACCGACATCAGCAGACCGATCACGATCCAGCTGGTCCGCTCGGTGGCGACGTACAGCATGATCACGAACATGCCGAAGAAGAGCAGCGAGGTGCCGAGGTCGTTCTCAAAGATCAGGATGAGCAGGCTCATCGCCCAGATCACCAGGATGGGGCCGAGGTCACGGCCGCGCGGCAGGTAGAGGCCCATGAACCGGCGGGAGGCCAGGGCCAGGGCGTCGCGCTTGACCATCAGGTAGCCGGCGAAGAACACCGCGAGGACGATCTTCGCGAACTCGCCGGGCTGGATGGAGAAGCCGGCGATGCGAATCCAGATCTTGGCGCCGAAGACGTCCGCGCCGAGGCCGGGGACGAGCGGCAGAAGGAGCAGCACCAGGGCCGCGACCATCGAGATGTAGGTGAACCGCTGGAGCACCCGGTGGTCCTTGAGGATCAGCAGGACGCCGGAGAACAGGGCGATAGCCAGCGCCGTGTACATCATCTGGCGGGGTGTGGACTCGGAGAAGGCGCCGTAGGAGCGCTTGGCGAGGTTCTGCAGCCGCTCGGACTGGTCGAGGCGCCAGATCAGGACGACGCCGAGCCCGTTGAGCAGGGTGGCGATCGGCAGCAGCAGCGGGTCGGCGTACTTGGCGTAGCGGCGTACGACGAGGTGGGCGATGCCCGCGAGCACGGCGAAGCCGAGCCCGTAGAGGAACATGCCCGGGGGCAGCTCGCCGTGGATCGACAGGCCCACGTTGGCGTAGGCGAAGATCGGGATGACCACGGCGAAGGCGAGCAACAGGAGCTCGGTGTTCCGCCGGCTCGGCGCCTCGATGGCGCCGATGGTGGTCGTGTTGGTGACAACGCTCATGGTGTGGCAGGCCCCCTGCGCCCGCGTGTGTCTACTGCTTGCCGCAAAGGCCGACCACTTGCTGCTCCGCGGCAGTCAGAGTGGAGGCGGGTGTCTGGTTCTGCGCCTCGGCGTTGCGGCGCTCTTCGTCCTTCTTGCAGGCGGAGACCTGGACGCCGAGCTCGTCGATCTTCTGGCGGGCTCCGTCGAGGCTGCTTTCGCTGATGGTGGCCTCGACCAGCTTCTTCTTGAAGGGCGGCAGGTACTTCAGTTCGATGTCGGGGCGGTCGGTCTCCACCTTGGAGAGCTCCAGCGGGCCGAGCTTCTGGCTGATGCCGCGGAAGAGCGCGATGTGCTCGCCCTTGACGCCGACGTAGTACTGGGTCTGGGTCCAGCGCCAGCCGGCGTAGAGGCCGCCGCCGATGATGCCGGCGACGATGAGCAGGATCAGCGTACGGGTGATCCACCTGCGCCCTTTGCCGCGGCGCCTGCGGGGGTGGTCGTACGTGTCCTCGTACCCGGAGTCCTTGTCGTAGCCGTCGGCCTCGCCGAAGCTGCCGTAGCCGCCGCCCTGGCCCGGATCCCCGTAGCCGTAGCCGGCGGGCTCGCCGCTGCCGGGGGGGCCGAAGGCGCCGGCGGGCGGGGGGGCCTGGCGGCCGAGGCCGGAGGCGCGGCCGGCCGGGGTCTGCATGGCGTTGCCGCCGTCGAAGAGCTGGTGCTGGTTCTCGGCGACCGCACCCACGGCGACCGGGGTGTCGTTGATCTGGGCGGCGAGGGTGTCCCCGCTGTCGGTGTCGAGGACGTCGGCGACGATGCAGGTGATGTTGTCGGGTCCGCCGCCGCGCAGGGCGAGCTGGATGAGCGACTGCACGGTCTCGCGGGGGCCGTGGTAGTCGGCGAGGGTCTCCTCCAGGGTCTGGTGGGAGACCACGCCGGAGAGCCCGTCGGAGCAGATGAGGTAGCGGTCGCCGGCGCGGACCTCGCGGATGGAGAGGTCGGGCTCGACGATGTCGCCGCTGCCGAGCGCTCTCATCAGCAGGGAGCGCTGCGGGTGGGTGGTGGCTTCCTCTTCGGTGATGCGGCCCTCGTCGACGAGGCGCTGCACCCAGGTGTGGTCCTGGGTGATCTGGGTGAGGACGCCGTCGCGCAGCAGGTAGGCGCGGGAGTCGCCGACGTGGACGAGACCGAGGCGCTGACCGGTCCACAGCAGCGCGGTCAGGGTGGTGCCCATGCCCTCGAGCTGGGGGTCCTCCTCGACCATGACGCGCAGCTGGTCGTTGGCGCGCTGCACGGCCGTGGCGAGGGAGGTGAGGATGTCGGAGCCGGGGACGTCGTCGTCGAGCTGCACCAGGGTGGAGATCACCTCGGAGCTCGCGACCTCGCCGGCGGCCTGGCCTCCCATGCCGTCGGCGATCGCGAGGAGGCGAGGGCCGGCGTAGCCGGAATCCTCGTTCCCCTCACGGATCATGCCCTTGTGCGAATCGGCGGCGAACCGCAGGGACAGACTCATGCGCACCTGCCCAGTCGACGCTTCCTCCGGGTACAACCGGTCTCGAGCCACACTGCCCACCCTCCGGTCGGGAGCGCGCTCGGGTCCGTGTCCTCGGTGGGACGGATCGCCGCCGCGCGCTCGCTCCGCTCGCTCATTCTCGTACTACTTCCGCAGCTCGATGACGGTCTTGCCGATGCGGATCGGGGCGCCCGGCGGAATGGGCGTCGGGGTGGTCAGCCGGGTCCGGTCGAGATACGTGCCGTTGGTGGACCCGAGATCCTCGACGATCCACTGGCCGTCCCGGTCGGGGTAGATCCTGGCATGGCGGCTGGACGCGTAGTCGTCGTCCAGCACGATCGTGGAGTCGTGGGCGCGGCCGAGCGTGATCGTCTGGCCGGCGAGGGCCACCGTGGTCCCCGTGAGGGTGCCCTCGGAGACGACGAGCTTGGTGGGCGCACCGCGGCGCTGGCGCTGCTGCGGCGGGGCCGCGGCCTGGCGGCCGGCCTGCTGCGGGGCACTGGTGGCGCCGCCGCGGCGGGAGCCGCGCTGGGTCACTCTCGTGCCGAAGAGGTCGCTGCGGATGACCTGGACGGCCACGATGACGAACAGCCACAGAACGGCCAGGAAACCCAACCGCATGACCGTCAGGGTCAGCTCTGACATTGCCCCCGCTTCACCCTTCGGCTTGCCGGTAAATGATGGTGGTGCTGCCCACGACGATCCGCGAGCCGTCGCGGAGCGTAGCGCGGGTGGTGTGCTGCCCGTCCACCACGATGCCGTTGGTGGACCCGAGATCCTGGATCGTCGAGGGCGTTCCGGTCCGGATCTCACAGTGCCGGCGGGATACGCCGGGGTCGTCGATCCGCACGTCGGCTTCGGTGCTTCGGCCGAGTACGAGCGTGGGGCGCGAGATCTGGTGGCGGGTGCCGTTGATCTCGATCCAGTGGCGCCGCTGGGCGCCCGAGGCCGCCGCGGGTGCGGGCCGGCGTCCGCCGGGTGCGCCCGGGGGCGGGCCGGCGGGCATGGGCGGGGCGGCGACCGGGGGGTACCCGTATCCGCCCTGCTGGTGCTGGGGTGCCTGACCCGGTCCCGGCTGAGGCTGGGAGGTGCTGGAGGCGAGGGTGCGGCTGCGGACCCGGTAGAGCCCGGTGTCGAGGTCGTCGGCCTTCTCCAGGTGGACCTTGATGGGGCCCATGAAGCTGTAGCGCTGCTGCTTGGCGTAGTCGCGGACGAGGCCCGCGAGCTCGTCGCCGAGCTGCCCGGAGTAGGGGCTCAGGCGGTCGTAGTCGCCGGCGCTGAGCTCGACGATGAAGTCGTTGGGGACGACGGTCCGCTCGCGGTTCCAGATGGTGGCGTTGTTGTCGCACTCCCGCTGGAGGGCTCCGGCGATCTCCACCGGCTGGACCTCGGACTTGAACACCTTGGCGAAGGTGCCGTTCACCAGACCTTCGAGTCGCTGCTCGAACCGCTTCAGAACTCCCATGGGGCACCTCCTCCGTCGTTGTCGCCCTGTACTGCTTACTGATCGTATCCACGCGTGGCGGATTCGGGTGGTTCCCCATCGGTCCTGCGTGGACGAGTGTTGGTCCTCACAAGGGATCGTAGGGGCGCTCCAGGGACAGTGTCCCGCACCGGGAGGGCAAGACGGGAGGGGCCGGTGCTCGCAGGGGTGCGGGGGTGACGGGAAAGGGATGTGAATCCACCCCGTACGACGTGCTAATGTTTCGACGTCGCCAGGGGAACGGCCCGAAAGGGAAGAACCACTGGGACGCTGCTCGGGCGAGTGGCGGAACGGCAGACGCGCTGGCTTCAGGTGCCAGTGTCCTTCGGGACGTGGGGGTTCAAATCCCCCCTCGCCCACATCGACGAATCGGTCGTCACCGCGCAAGCGGTGGCGGCCGATTCGTGTTTTCCGGGGTCATCTTCCTTTGCGGGATGGGTGATCCAGGACACGTGGCCGGCGGCCGGCCGTCCGACTTTCGTCGTGGCACGCGCGACGAAAGAGGGCCGTCGCGGGCGGGGTCGGGTGTCTAGGGTCGGTCGGGTGGATGCGAAGGCGATGGCGCGGAACGGCTGGGACTGGCTGAGGGGCCCGGAGCCCTGGACCCGGCGGATGCTCGCGGGGGATCTGGCGGTCGCCGGGATCCTGGCCGTGCTCGGGCTGGGCGTGGAGGAGCTCAGCAACGGGTCCGGGCGGCGCATGGTGCTGGGCGCCGTGGTGGTGTTCGCGCTGACGCTGCTGCGGCGGCGGTTGCCGGCGGCCACGCTGGTGCTCGGCTCGGCCGCGGGGGCGGTGATGCCCGGGGTGTTCCTCGTCACGGGGCTGCTGGGCTGGTCGGCGGGGCGCCGGATCGTGGGGGTGGGCCGGGCGCTGGGCGCCTTCACGCTGGCCTTCGTCGCGTCGGTCGGCTTCAGCGTGGTCGACCAGTGGTCGCTCCAGCGGACCCTGCTGGTCGTCGTGTTCTCCACGCTCATGTTCCTGGCCGTGACCCTGATGCCGGGTCTGGCCAGCCGGTACTGGTCCCAGCGCCGTACGCTGCTGCGCGCCCTCCAGGAGCGCAACGGGCAGCTGCTGCGCGAGCGGGCCATGGTCGCCGGGCAGGCGAGGCTGCGCGAGCGGCAGCGGATCGCCCAGGACATGCACGACAGCCTGGGACACCAGCTGGCGCTGATCGCCGTGCACACCGGTGCGCTGGAGGTGGACCCGGAGCTCACGGACCGCCAGCGCGAGGGGGTGGGCGTGCTGCGGCAGGCCTCGGTGGCCGCGATGCACGAACTGCGCGAGGTCGTCGGCATCCTGCGCGACGGCGTGGAGGCGACGGCCCCGGTGGAGGAGGCACAGCCCGCGGCGCGCGGGGTGGCCGGGATCGCGGGGGTCGTGGAGGCGGCGCGGGGCTCGGGGACCGACGTACGGATGACCACCGCGGGGCAGCCGAGGCCGCTGGTCGCGGCCTGCGACCACGCGGCGTACAGGATCGTGCAGGAGGCGCTGACCAACGCCTACAAGCATGCTCCGGGTGCGCCGATCACGGTGGAGCTGCGGTACGAGGACGACTCGCTCGTGGTGGAGATCGCCAACGGGCCGGCGGCCGGTCCGGCCTCGGGCGAGGTGGTGTCGGGCGGGCAGGGGCTGACGGGGCTGCGCGAGCGCGCCCGGCTGGTCGGCGGGATGGTCCACGCGGGCGCGACGGAGGGCGGCGGCTTCCGGGTGGCCGGGGTGCTCCCGTACGGGGCGGAGCCCGCCGGGGTGGTGGAGGACGTGGCCGACGACTTCGGGCAGCAGGCGCACCACCGGGCACCGGCGCTCGTCGGCGGGCCGCCCATGGACTGGGCGGCGGTGGACCGGGAGCTGGCCGTACGGGTGCGCAGCCGCACCGGCGGGGTCGCGCTGGGCTGCGGGATCGCCTTCGCGGCGGTCGTGCTCCTGGTGATCGTGATCGGCGCGGGGGTGGCGCTGGTGGTGGGCTCGGTGGGCAACGCGATGATCGACCGGGCCCAGTTCGACGCCGTGGAGGTGGGCGAGTCCGAGGCGGCGGTGCGCGACCGGCTGCCGGACGGGGACAGCATCCTCACGGCGGGGATGGAGCACAAGGGCCCCGAGCGGCCGGCGGGCACCACGTGCCTGGCGCTGCTGTCCTCGGAGGACTCGCCGGATCTGAGCACGGATACGGTTTTCCGGTTCTGCTTCAAGGACGGCAAGCTCGTGGACAAGCAGGCGTACGAGGTCAAGCAGTAGGAGCGCGGGTGACAGCCAAGGTGATCCGAGTGGTGATCGCTGATGACGAGCCGCTGATCCGGGCCGGGATCAGGATGATCCTGACCTCGGCGCCGGACATCGAGGTCGTCGCGGAGGCGACGAACGGCAGGGAGGCCGTGGACCTGGCCCGGGCGCACGCGCCCGACGTGGTGCTGCTGGACATCCAGATGCCGGTGATGGACGGGCTGACCGCGCTGGGGGAGCTGGGGCGGGCCGTGCCGGAGGTGCGGTCGCTGATCCTGACCACCTTCGGTGAGAAGGAGAACGTCCTGCGGGCGCTGGGCCAGGGCGGTGCGGGGTTCCTGCTCAAGGATTCGGCGCCCGGCGAGCTGATCGGCGCCGTCCGGGCGGCCGCGGCCGGGGACGCGTACCTCTCGCCGGCGGCGACCCGGCACGTCGTGGACCAGCTGGCCTCGGGGAAGGCCGCCGTGCGGGGCGAGGAGGCCCGGCGCCAGGTGGCGGAGCTCAGCGAGCGCGAGCGCGGGGTGCTGGCGCTGCTGGGGGAGGGGCTGTCCAACGCGGACGCGGGCCGGCGGCTCCACATGAGCGAGGCGACCGTGAAGACGTATGTGAGCCGGATCCTGGCGAAGTTGGGGTGCGAGAACCGGGTACAGGCGGCGCTGCTGGCCAGGGACGCCGGCCTGTAGATACGGTCAGCCCGTTCCGAAGGCGATCACGTACGGGCAGGGGCGGGGACGGATGACGGCGGTAGCGGTGGCGGGGCAGCGGATACCGGTGGTGGCGGGGTTCGCGCGCCGGGCGGCGGCGGGCGGCGGGGCGGTCCCCGCGCAGGGTTCCGCACGGAGGGCGCCGCAGGGCTCCCCGAAGGAGGCCGGGAAGGCGCTGCGCGGCCGGGTGCCGCGGTCGGCGCACGCCGCCTTCGAGGCGCCGGCCGGACGCCCGGACGCCGTGCGGGCGGTGGAGGAGTCCAATGCGGGACGGGTTCCCGAGCTGGCGCCGATACGGGTGGGCCGGATGGCCGCGAACCCCTTCGCCTTCCTGCGCGGGGCGGCCGGGCTGATGGCGCACGACCTGTCCGCGGGCCCGGTCACCGGGGTCGGCGCGCAGATATGCGGGGACGCGCACGCCGCGAACTTCGGACTGTACGGGGATGCGCGGGGCCGCCTCGTCATCGACCTGAACGACTTCGACGAGACCGTGTTCGGTCCGTGGGAGTGGGACGTGAAGCGGCTGGCGACCTCGCTGGTGCTGGCCGGGCGGGTGGCCGGCGCGGACGAGGACACCTGCCGGGCGGCCGCGCTGGACGCCGTGGGCGCGTACCGGCGGACCATGCGGCTGCTGGCCAAACTGCCCGCGCTCGACGCGTGGAACGCCATCGCGGACGAGGAGCTGGTCTCGCACACCGATGCCCGCGATCTGCTGGGCACCCTGGAGCGGGTCTCGGAGAAGGCCCGCAACAACACCTCCGCCCGGTTCGCGGCCAAGTCCACCGAGGCCGGGGCGGACGGGGGACGCCGGTTCGTCGACGCGCTGCCCGTGCTGCGACGGGTCGGGGACGGGGAGGCGGCGGCCGTCGCGGCCGCGCTGGGCCCGTACCTGGAGACCCTCCCGGGCGACCGGCTGCCGCTGCTGGCCCGGTACGCGATCCACGACGTGGCCTTCCGCGTGGTGGGCACCGGGAGCGTCGGAACCCGTTCGTACGTGGTGCTGCTGCTGGACCACCGGGGCGAGCCGCTGGTGCTCCAGGTGAAGGAGGCCCGGCCCTCGGTGCTGCTGCCGTACCTGCCCGCGCTGGGCTTCAGCTCGCCCGCGGAGGAGCACGAGGGCCGACGGGTGGTGGCCGGGCAGAAGCGGATGCAGGTGGTCTCGGACATTCTGCTCGGCTGGACCACGGTGGAGGGTCGGCCCTTCCAGGTGCGGCAGTTCCGCAACCGCAAGGGCAGCGTGGACCCGGCGGCGCTGGCCGTCGACCAGATCGACGACTACGGCCGGATGACCGGGGCCCTGCTGGCCCGGGCGCACGCGCACAGCGCCGATCCGCGGCTGCTGGCCGGGTACTGCGGAAAGAACGAGGAGCTGGACGAGGCGATGGCCGCCTTCGCGGTGGCCTATGCCGATCGGACCGAGGCCGACCACGCCGACCTGGTGGCGGCGGTACGGAGCGGCAGGATCGCCGCGGAGTCCGGGGTCTGACCGGGCGCCTGCGGCGGGCTCGGCGGTGTGGGCGGGTGTTTCACGTGAAACATCCGCCCGGGCGAGGGGCCGTAGGCTGGCCGGGTGAGCGAGCAGAGCGAGCAGTCCGTGTCCGAGCAGCCTGAGCAGACGGTTCCCGGGGATTCCGGCGGGGAGCGTCCCGAAGCGCGTCTGGAGCGGGCCGTGCGGGCCGCCGAGCAGGCGCTGATCGAGTTCGAGATCGCGGTGGAGACCTTCCGGGTCGAGGTGGAGAACTTCTCCCGCCTGCACCACCAGAAGCTCGGGCCGATGTACTCGCGCCTCGACGAGCTGGACGCGTTGATCGCCGAGGCGAGGGCGGCGCGCACCGGGGACCCCGAGGACCTGCTGCGGGCGCGGGACGCGCGCTCGCTGGTCATGCCGATGCCGGGGGTCGAGGAGCTGTTCCACGACTGGATGGACTCCGACGGGATCTCCGACGACGCTTCCGCGATGCTCACCGAGCGGTCCGTGCGGCCGCCGGAGCGGGTGCGGCCCACGGAGGAGGTACGCCGCCTGTACCGCGAGCTGGTCCGCCAGGCGCATCCGGACCTGGCCCAGGACGAGGCGGAGCGGGGGCGGCGGGACGCCTTCATCGCGCGGGTCAACGCGGCGTACGGGCGGGGCGACGAGCAGTTGCTGCGCGAGCTGGCCGAGGAGTGGGCGGCCGGGCCGGCTGCCGAGGAGGCGGGGCCCGGCGCGGGCGAGGAGCTGTACGCCCGGCTGGAGTGGCTGGCGCAGCGCAAGGAGTTGCTGGCTCTGGTGGCCAAGGAGCTGGAGGACAGCGCGATCGGGTCGATGCTGAGGATGGCGCCGGAGGATCCGGACCGGCTGCTGGAGGAGATCGCGGAGCAGTTGCTGGCGCGGGTCGCGGAGCGGGAGGCCGAGCTGGCCGATGAGCTCGCCGCTCGGTGACGCCGGGTCCGGTCGTCTGTGGCGCCGCTGCGCAAGCGGCCCCGGGCTGCGCCCGGGCTTCTGGGGCTCCGCCCCAGGCCCCGCGCCTCAAACTCCCCCAGCTACCGCTGGGAGGTACCCCCAGGCGGAGCTGGATTTGCCCGCCTGGATTCGCGGGTGCGGCTACCGGAGCGGGGCTCTGCTGCGGAGCGGATAGGTTGGCAAAAGAGATCTGTGACGAGAGAAGGCGACGTTATGAACTTTGGGCCGCTTCCCTCGGTGGACGCCGCCGTGGTGCCCGCCGAAGGGTTTGTGCTCGACGTCCGGGAGGACGACGAATGGGCTGCCGGGCATGTCGAGGGGGCTCTGCACATCCCGATGAGCGACTTCGTGGCCCGCTTCGGTGAGCTGACCGAGGCCGTCGAGGACGGTCGGCGGGTGCACGTGATGTGCCGGGTGGGCGGGCGTTCCGCGCAGGTCACCCAGTACCTGGTGCGCCAGGGCATCGACGCCGTGAACATTGACGGCGGGATGCAGGCGTGGGACGGTGCCGGGCGCCCGATGGTGACGGAGAGCGGGAACCCGGCCTTCGTGCTGTAGGTCCCGTCAGGCGAGGGGGTGGGCGGCCAGCAGGTCGCCCAGGGCCTCCTCGTGGGCGGCGGCCGGGCCGAGCTGGAGTTCCAGCTGCTTGGCCCACGCGTGATAGCGGTGCAGCGGGTAGTCGGTGTCGGCGCCGAAGCCGCCGTGCAGGTGCTGGGCGGTCTGCACGACCCGCCGTACGCCTTCCGAGGCCCAGATCTTGGCGACCGCCACGTCACCCGCGGTCGGCAGCGGGCCGCCCGCGCCGCCGGTGGCCGCGTCGAGCCGCCAGGCGGCCTGCCAGAGGGTGACCTCCATGGCGCGCAGGTCGATGTACCGGTCGGCGGCCTGGACGGCGACCGCCTGGAAGGTGGCCACCGGGAAGCCGAACTGCTCGCGCTTTCCCGTGTATTGGCTGGTCATGGTGAGGACGCCCTCGCCGAGGCCGAGCGCGAGGGCGCAGGTCCCGGTGGCCAGGAGCTGGCGCAGGTGCTCCCAGGCGCCCCGGTCCTCGATCAGGTGCGCTTCGGGGACCCGTACGCCGGTCAGGGTCAGTTCGGCGAGGCGTTCCCCACTGGTGGAGTACTGGTCGGCGAGGGCCAGGCCCTCGGCGGTGCGCGGCAGGAGGGCCAGGACGGCCTCGCCTTCGCCGGTGTGGGCCGGGACGGCGATCCAGTCGGCGTTGTGCGCCCAGGGGACCGCGGTCTGCACCCCGTCGAGGGTCCATTCGTCTCCGTCGCGGCGGGCGGTGACGGCGAGTTCGGCCGGGTCGTGGCCGGTGCGGCCGTGGGCGGCGGCGGTCAGGACCAGGCTGCCGCGTCCGGCGCCCGGCAGCAGGGCGGCGGCCAGTTCGGGGCCGCCGTGGGCCTGGACGGCCATGGCGGTGGCGCAGTGCTCCAGCAGCGGCACCCGGGCGAGCACCTTGGCGGACTCGCGCAGCACCAGGCACAGGGCGATGGCGTCCAGTCCAGCGCCGCCGTGCTCCTCGGCGAGGACCAGGCCCAGCAGGTCGGAGGCGGCGAGCCTGGCCCACAGCGGGCGGTCGAACTCGTCGGCGACGGCCCCGGGAGTGAGCGCGGGGCTGGGCACGCTGTCGGGCGCGACATCCGCGAACACGGCCCGGGCCGCCTCGACGGCCGCCTGCTGCTCCTCGGTGAAGGTGAAGTCCACTGCCTGTCCTCCCGCGCGCGTTCAGGTCTGACGGTGCGTCAAGATAGAACACGTTCCTGAAATTGGACAGAGGGGAGGGAGGCCGCACCGCTAGCGGTCGAAGTCGATCTCCACTTCCTCCGTCATCGGGTGCGACTGGCAGGCCAGCACGAATCCGGCCTCCGTCTCCTCCGACTCCAGCGCGAAGTTCCGGTCCATCCGGACCTCGCCGCTCACCAGGAACGCCCGGCAGGTGCCGCACACCCCGCCCTTGCAGGCGTACGGGGCGTCCGCGCGGTTGCGGAGCACCGCGTCCAGCAGCGATTCCCCGTCCCGGACCGGCCAGGTGCCGGAGCGACCGTCGAGGCGGGCGGTGACCCGTCCGTGCGAGGCGGCCGTGGCGGCCGCCTCGGGAGTCTTCGCCGTGGTGTCCTCGACGTGGAAGATCTCCTCGTGCACCCGGGTCCGGACGACGCCGAGCGCGCCCAGCGCCTGCTCCGCGCCCTGCACCAGGCCGTACGGTCCGCACAGGAACCAGCCCGTCACCTCGGCGACCGGCAGCAGCGCCGGCAGCAGGGCGGCCAGCCGCTCCTGGTCCAGGCGCCCGGACGGCAGGCCCGCCTCCTGCTCCTCCCGGGAGAGGACGGTCACCAGCTGGAACCGGGACGGATACCGGTCCTTGAGGTCGGCGACCTCCTCCAGGAACATCGTCGAGGCCGCGGTACGGTCGCTGCGGACGAGGCAGAACCGGGCGTCGGGCCGCGCCGCCAGCAGCGTGGCCGCGATCGACAGCACGGGGGTGATCCCGCTGCCGCCGACGATCGCCGCGTAGTGCCCGCCGGCCGGGGCGGCGGTGGGCTCCAGCACGAAGCGCCCGGCCGGGACCATGACCTCCAGCACGTCGCCGGCGGCGATCTCCTTGTGCGCGAAGGTGGAGAACTCGCCGCCCTCCACCAGCCGCACCCCGACCCTCAGCTCCGCCGGGCCGGGGCCGTCCGGCGTCGGGGCGGGGGAGCAGATCGAGTAGGTGCGCCGGACTTCCCCGCCCTCGGCGGCGGTGCGGCGCAGGGTCAGGTGCTGGCCGGGGGCGTGCCGGTAGTCCTCGCGCAGTTCCTCGGGGACCCGGAGCGTCAGGGCGACCGAGTCGTCGGTGAGCCGGTCGACTGCCGCCACCGTCAGCGGGTGGAACGCGCCGTGGCGGGGTGCGGCCATCTACAGCTCCTTGAAGTGGTCGAACGGTTCGCGGCAGGCGGCGCAGCGGCGCAGCGCCTTGCACGCGGTGGAGGAGAACCGGCTGAGCAGCTCGGTCTCGGTCGATCCGCAGTGGGGACAGCGGACCGACAGGGCGAGGGGGACCGGCCCGCCGGCCGCGTGCGGGCGCGGCGGGGCGATGCCGAACTCGGCGAGCTTGCGTCGGCCTTCCGCGCTGATGTCGTCGGTCGACCAGGCGGGGGACAGCACGGTGGTCACCCGCACGTCCGGTATGCCGTGGCCGGTCAGGACCCGCTCGATGTCCGCCGACATGGCCTCGATCGCGGGACAGCCGGTGTAGGTGGGGGTGAGGGTGACCTCGGCGTGGCCGTCCTCGTGCATCCGCACCCCGCGCAGTACGCCGAGCTCGGCCAGGCTGAGCACGGGCAGCTCGGGATCCGGGACGGATCCGGCCAGCTCGGCCAGCTCCTCCTCCAGGCGGGTCAGCGCGGGGCCGGTGGTCACCATGACGCCCCCGGGTGGCTGCGGTGCAGGTGCTGCATCTCGGCGAGCAGCCGGCCGAACGGCTCGGTGTGCAGGCCCTGGCGGCCGGCCCCGGCCGCCCAGGCGCCGGTGCGCGGCCCCTCGGGCAGCGCGAGCCCGGCCCGCTCCAGTACGTCGGTCAGCGCGGCCAGCCAACGCCCTTCCAGCGCGGCCCAGTCCACGCCGTCGAGGCCCTCCACCGGCTGGAACATCTCGCCGGTGTACTTCCACAGCGCGTCCAGGGCGGCCCGGATGCGGCGCGCGCTCTCCTCGGTGCCGTCGCCGAAGCGCAGGGTCCACTGCTCGGCGTGGTCGCGGTGGTACGCGGTCTCCTTGACGGCCTTGGCCGCCAGTGGCGCGAACGGGCCGTCCCCGGCCGCCAGTTCCGCGTACAGCTCGTGCTGGTAGAAGGAGAAGAAGAGCTGGCGGGCGATGGTGTGGGCGAAGTCGCCGTTCGGCTGCTCGACCAGCTGGAGGTTGCGGAAGGAGCGCTCCTCGCGGAGGAAGGCCAGCTCGTCCTCGTCGCCGACCATGGACAGCAGGAGGCGGGCCTGGCCGAGCAGGTCGAGGGCGATGTTGGCGAGGGCGACCTCCTCCTCCAGGACGGGGGCGTGACCCGCCCACTCGCCGAGGCGGTGGGAGAGGATCAGCGCGTCGTCGCCGAGGGCCAGCGCCGCCGACTGGGCGACATCGGTGCTGGTCACAGGTGGCTCACCCCCTCCGGGATGTCGTAGAAGGTGGGGTGCCGGTACGGCTTGTCGGCGGACGGGGCGAAGAAGGGGTCCCGCTCGTCGGGCGAGGAGGCGGTGATCTCGGTGGAGGGCACCACCCAGATCGAGATGCCTTCGCCGCGCCGGGTGTAGAGATCGCGGGCGTTGCGCAGGGCCATCTCCGCGTCGGGGGCGTGCAGGCTTCCCGCGTGCGTGTGCGAGAGGCCGCGCCGCGAGCGCACGAACACCTCCCACAGCGGCCAGTTCTGCGTCATGCCCGTGCCTCCTCGTTCTGTCCGGCGGTGTCGCCGGTCTGCTTCGCCGCTTGCTTCTCCGCATACGCCGCGGCCGCGTCGCGCACCCAGGCGCCTTCCTCGTGGGCCCGGCGGCGCTGGCCGATCCGCTGCTCGTTGCAGGGACCGTTGCCCTTGAGGACGTTGCGGAACTCCGTCCAGTCGATGGCGCCGAAGTCGTGGTGCCCGCGCTCCTCGTTCCACTTCAGGTCCGGGTCGGGCAGGGTCAGGCCCAGCGCCTCCGCCTGGGGGACGGCGATGTCCACGAACCGCTGGCGCAGCTCGTCGTTCGAGTGCCGCTTGATCCGCCAGGCCATCGACTGCGCCGAGTGCGCCGACTGGTCGTCGGGCGGGCCGAACATCATCAGCGAGGGCCACCACCAGCGGTTCACCGCGTCCTGGGCCATCGCGTGCTGTTCCGGGGTGCCCTGCGAGAGGGCGAGGAGCAGCTCGTACCCCTGGCGCTGGTGGAAGGACTCCTCCTTGCAGATCCGGACCATGGCGCGCGCGTAGGGCCCGTAGGAGCAGCGGCACAGCGGGACCTGGTTGGTGATCGCCGCGCCGTCCACGAGCCAGCCGATGGCGCCGACGTCCGCCCAGGTCAGGGTCGGGTAGTTGAAGATCGAGGAGTACTTCTGCTTGCCCGCGTGGAGCTTGTCGAGCAGCTCGTCGCGGCTGGTGCCCAGGGTCTCGGCGGCGCTGTACAGATACAGGCCGTGCCCGGCCTCGTCCTGCACCTTGGCCATCAGGATCGCCTTGCGGCGCAGCGAGGGCGCGCGGGTGATCCAGTTGGCCTCGGGCTGCATGCCGATGATCTCGGAGTGGGCGTGCTGGGCCATCTGGCGGACCAGGGAGGCGCGGTATTCGTCCGGCATCCAGTCGCGCGGCTCCACGCGCTCCTCCGCCGCCACGGCGGCGTCGAAGGCCGCCGCGAGCTGCGCGCCCAGGTCAGCCGTCATGCCTGTCCCATCCGTCCCATCGGTACCGTCCGTCCCGAGGGCCATGTCCGGCCCCGTTTCCGGGGTCACTGCCACCATCCCGGCCCCCTGTGAGAGTCCGCCGTCCGCCCGACCGACCGATCGTTCGGTTCATCCTCTTCAATGGTGAGACGGCGGCCCGTAGGGTGTCAACCTCTGTGGTCAACCCTGTGGACGCCGGAGGATCGGGGCGGGATGGATTCGAACGCGCGCGAGCACGCCGAAGGGGCCGCGCCGGCACCCCCGCGGGCGCCCGGAATCGCCGGTCTGTCCACCCCGTACCGGGTGGTCGCCGCGCTGGCCCTCGGAGCCGTCGCCGTGGCGGCCTGCGGGCACCTCGCCCTGGTGTTCCTGCACGTCGCCCCGTCCAACACGGTGAGCAAGCGGCACGCGCAGACGGTCGACGGGTGGATCTACCCCGAGTTCGAACAGAACTGGAAGCTCTTCGCCCCCAACCCGCTCCAGCAGAACATCGCGGTGGAGGTGCGCGCCGAGGTGCGCACCGAGGCCGGCGGGCGCACCACCACCGACTGGCGGGACCTCAGCGCCGAGGACGGCGCGGCCATCCGGCACAGCCTGCTGCCGAGCCACACCCGGCAGAACGAGCTCCGCCGGGCCTGGGACTTCTTCACCGGCTCCCACGACGAGGACGACAACCCGAACGGGGAACGCGGCGAGCTGTCCGAGCAGTACCTGCGGCGGATCGCGCTGGACCGGCTGCGGCCGGCCTACCGGGACGGGCACATCCTGCGGATCCAGCTGCGCTCGGCGACGACCGCGGTGGCCGCGCCGAAGTGGAGCGACGAGACCACCGACACGAAGACGTACTACCGGGAGCTGCCGTGGTGGACGGTCTGAGGGCCTCGGCGGCGCGTGCGCTGGCGAAGGTCACCGGGCAGGCGCTCGGCCCGTACCAGAGCGCCGTCGTACGGATCGGCTTCGCCGGGACCTGGCTGTTCTTCCTGCTCAGGGAGTTCCCCCACCGGGCCGAGCTGTACGGGCCGGACGGGCCGTGGAGCTGGGCGCTGGCGGAGCGGCTGGTCGCCTCGAACGGGGCCTTCACGGTACTGATGTGGTCGGACTCGACGGTGTGGTTCGAGATCGTCTACGGGCTCTCCGTGCTGGCGGGCGCGGGGCTGCTGCTGGGGTGGCGGACTCGGGCCACGTCGGTCGTGTTCATGATCGGAGTGCTGTCGCTGCAGAACCGCAGCGTCTTCATGGGGGACGGCGGGGACAACGTCATCCACCTGATGGCGATCTACCTGGTGCTGACGCGGTGCGCGCAGGTGTGGTCCCTGGACGCGCGGCGGGCCCGGCTGCGGGGCTCGGCGTCGGCCGGGGCGGCCGGGCCGGTGCTGTGGGCGGTGCTGGGCGCGGTCCTCGCGTACGGGGCGGCCACGGGGCGGTTCGGCGTCGGGTGGCTGGCGGCCTTCGCGGGGGTGTGGGTGGTCTGCGGGCTGTGGTGGCTGGTGGACCGCCACGATCCGGAGGGGGAGGGGCGGGCGGTCCTGGACGTGCTGGCGAACCTGCTGCACAACGCGGGGATGCTGGTGATCATGGCGGAGGTGTGCCTGATCTACGCGACGGCGGGCTGGTACAAGGTCCAGGGATCGCGGTGGCAGGACGGGACGGCGCTGTACTACCCGCTCGGGCTGGACTACTTCACTCCGTGGCCGGGCCTTTCGGGGCTGGTGGCGAGCAGCGGGACGGTGGTGATGCTGCTGTCGTACGGGACGGTGGCGGTGCAGGTCGCGTTTCCGTTCACGCTGTTCAACCGGCGGATCAAGAACGTGCTGCTGGCGGTGATGATGCTGGAGCACGCGGGGATCGCGGTGCTGCTGGGGCTGCCGTTCTTCTCGCTCGCGATGATCGCCGCTGACGCGGTGTTCCTGCCGACGGGGTTCCTGGTCTGGCTCGGCGCCAAGGCCGCTGCGCGGGTGCCCCGCCCCCGGATCCCCGCGCCTCAAGCGCCGGCGGGGCTTGATGTGCCTCCGGCGGCGCCCCAAACGCCGGCGGGCCTGGATGTGGCCGGGCCGAGTGGGCTGGTGCGGCTTCACGATCGGGGCTCCGCCCCGCGCAGCGGCACGCTCGACGGACCGTAGGGTCGGGGGTATGAGTGACCACGGGAGTGCGGACGAGACGGTGCGGCGGTGGCGGGAGGCCGCCAGGCGGGAGGATCTCGTGCTCCTGGACGGGTTCCACGCCCTGAAGCACGCCCTGCGCTTCGGGGCCCGGATCCACATCGCAGTCGCCGATGACCCCGAGGCCGTACGGGCGCTCGCGGCCGGGCTGGCCCCGGACGTCGAAGGGGACGTGGCCCGGGTGGTGGAGGCGGCGCCGATGAAGGCGCTCGTGGCCCGCGTGCACCCCACCGGGGTCGCCGCGCTCGCGGTGCGGCCCGATCCGGACGCGGGGCGCGCCGCGCTGGTGAAGACGCCCCGGGTCGCGCCGATCGTCGTACTCGACAACCCCCGCAACCTCGGCAACGTCGGAGCCGTCGTCCGCCTCGCCGCCGGCTTCGGGGCCACCGGCGTGGTGACCCGCGGCGACCTCGACCCCTGGCACCCGAACGTGGTCCGGGCCGGGGCCGGGCTGCACTACGCCACCGTCGTGGACAAGGTCACCCTGGATACGCTGCCGCCCGGGCCGCTCTACGCGCTCGACCCGGAGGGCGAGGACATCCGCACCCTCACCCTCCCGGACGACGCCCTGCTCGCCTTCGGCTCGGAGAGACACGGGATCTCCCCCGAGCTGCGCGCCCGGGCCGACCACCTGGTGTCCCTGCCGATGCGGCCGCAGGTCTCCAGCTACAACCTGGCCACCAGCGTGGCCATGGCCCTGTTCCACTGGGGTGGACCAGGGCCGGAGGACCGGGCCTGGGCCGTCTAGGCCTGGCGGCGGACCTCCACCACGCGGAAGCGGTTCGACACGAAGGCGCCGTCGCACAGGGCCGCGTTGGCCGCCGGGTTGCCGCCCGAGCCGTGGAAGTCCGAGAACGCCGCGGTCTGGTTGACGTACACCCCGCCCGTGAGGTTCAGCGAGAGCTGCGCCGACTCCTCCAGGCAGACCTCCTCGATGGCCCGCTCGGTGTCCGCGGACGTGGTGTACGCGCCCACCGTCATCGCGCCCTTCTCGCGGACCGTACGGCGCAGCAGGTCCAGCGCGTCCGCCGTGGAGTCCACCGCGACCGCGAACGAGACCGGGCCGAAGCACTCGGAGAGGTAGGGCGCCTCCGGGTCGGGCTTGGCGGCGTCCAGCTTCACCATCACCGGGGTGCGGACCACCGCCTCCGGGAACTCGGGGTTGACCACCTCGCGGGAGGGCAGTGCCACCTCGCCCAGAGCGGCCGCCGCCTCCAGGCGCGCCTTGACGCCCGGGTTGACCAGCGCGCCGAGCAGGGCGTTGGCCCTGGCGTCGTCGCCCAGCAGGCCGCCGACCGAGGCCGCGAGGTCGGCGACGACCTCGTCGTACGACTTGTGGCCGGCGTCCGTCTCGATGCCGTCCCGGGGGATCAGCAGGTTCTGCGGGGTCGTGCACATCTGGCCGCTGTACAGGGACAGGGAGAAGGCCAGGTTGGACAGCATGCCCTTGTAGTTGTCGGTGGAGTCGACGACGACCGTGTTGACGCCGGCCTTCTCCGTGTAGACCTGCGCCTGGCGGGCGTGGGTCTCCAGCCAGTCGCCGAACTCCGTGGAGCCGGTGTAGTCGATCAGCTTGATCTCGGGGCGGACCGCGAGGGTCTTGGCGATGCCCTCGCCCGGGCGCTCGACGGCCAGCGCCACCAGGTTCGGGTCGAAGCCGGCCTCGGCGAGGACCTCGCGGGCCACCTGGACGGTGAGCGCGAGGGGGAGGACGGCCCGCGGGTGCGGCTTGACCAGGACCGGGTTACCGGTGGCGAGGGACGCGAACAGGCCGGGGTAGCCGTTCCAGGTCGGGAAGGTGTTGCAGCCGATCACGAGGGAGATTCCGCGCGGGACCGCCGTGAAGGTCTTGCCGAGCTCCAGCGGGTCCTTCTTGCCCTGCGGCTTCGACCAGTCGGCCTGCCCCGGGACCCGGGTCTGCTCCTCGTACGCGTAGGCCACCGCCTCCAGGCCGCGGTCCTGCGCGTGCGGTCCGCCGGCCTGGAACGCCATCATGAAGGCCTGGCCGCTGGTGTGCATGACCGCGTGCGCGAACTCGTGCGTGCGGGAGGAGATCCGGGCCAGGATCTCGATACAGACCAGGGCGCGCGCCTCGGGGCCCGCGTCGCGCCAGGCGCCCATGCCGGCCTTCATCGCGGGCAGCAGCACGTCCGGGTCCACATGCGGGTACTCGACGCCCAGCTCCGGGCCGTACGGGGACACCTCGCCGCCCGTCCAGCCGTCGGTGCCGGGCTGCCCCAGGTCCAGCCGCGTGCCGTGGCGGGCCTGGAAGGCGGCGAGGCCGTCGGCCGGGGCGGTCTCCCCGTAGGCCTTGGGGTGCTCGGGATGCGGGGACCAGTAGGCGCGGCTGCGGATCGCGTCCAGGGCCTGGTCCAGGGTGGGCCGGTGCTTGGCGGACAACTGGGGGACGGTGAGCTCGGCGGCCATCACAGACCAACTCCTCGTTGAGCCGGGCGAAGAAGAGCAGACTGGAGTTAGAGTAACCGAACGATCGGTCGGGACAAGAGGGCCCGGCAGACCTGTGGACAAGTCGGTGCGGGAGGATCAGGACATGACAGCAATCGAGCGGTCCCGCACTGTGGCGGTCGTCGGCGCCGGCACCATGGGACAGGGCATCGCCCAGGTCGCCCTTCTCGCAGGTCACCGCGTGCTGATCCACGACATCGACGCCGCCCTCGCCGCCGACGGGGTTGCTGCCGTGCGCGACCGGGTCGAGCGGATGGCCGCCAAGGGCCGACTGGATCGAGCCGAGGCCGAGGACGCGATCGACCGAATCGGTTCCGCGCCGACGCTGACCGGGCTGGCCGGAGCCGCGCTCGTGATCGAGGCGGTCGTCGAGGACGCCGGGATCAAGCGCCGGCTCTTCGAAGCACTCGAAGGAGTGGTGGCGCCGGACTGCCTGCTGGCCACCAACACCTCCTCCCTCTCCGTCACCGAGCTGGCCGCCGGCCTGAAGCACCCCGGCCGCTTCCTCGGCCTGCACTTCTTCAACCCGGCCCCGCTGCTCCCGCTCGTCGAGGTGGTCAGCGGCTTCGCGACCGACCCGGCCGCCGCCGAGCGCGCGTACCGCACCGTGCTGGGCTGGGGGAAGACCCCGGTCCGCTGCGCCGACACCCCCGGCTTCATCGTCAACCGGATCGCCCGTCCCTTCTACGCCGAGGCCTTCGCGGTGTACGAGGAGCAGGGCGCCGACCCGGCCACCATCGACGCCGTGCTCCGCGAGAGCGGCGGCTTCAAGATGGGCCCCTTCCAGCTGACGGACCTGATCGGCCAGGACGTCAACGAAGCGGTGACCCGCTCCGTGTGGGAGTCCTTCTTCCGCAGCCCCAAGTTCACCCCCTCCCTCGCGCAGCGCCGGCTGGTCCAGTCGGGCCGCCTCGGCCGCAAGTCGGGGCACGGCTGGTTCCCCTACGGCCAGGACGCGCAGGATCAGGTCCCGCACACCGCGGCCCCCGAGGAGGCCCCGGCCGAGGTCACCGTGGTAGGCGACCTCGGGCCCGCCGCGGAGCTGGCCGAGCTGATGGAGGAGGCGGGGATCGCGGTCACCGCCACCGAGCACGGGGGCCCGTACATCCAGCTGCCCGGCGAGGGCCAGCTGGTGCTCGCGGACGGGAAGACCTCCGTCGAGTTCGCGGACGTCGTCTACTTCGACCTCGCCCTCGACTACCGCGAGGCCACCCGCATCGCGCTCTCGGTCAGCGAGGACACGAGCGAGCGGACCCTCGCCGAGGCGGTGGGCCTCTTCCAGCGGCTCGGCAAGCGGGTCTCCGTCATCGGCGACGTCCCCGGCATGATCGTCGCCCGGACCGTCGCGATGCTGATCGACCTCACGGCCGACGCGGTCGCGCGCGGCGTGGCCTCCGCCGAGGACATCGACACCGCCATGCGGCTCGGGGTCAACTACCCGCTCGGACCGGCCGAATGGCACGACCGGCTCGGCCGGGACTGGGCCTACGACCTGCTGCACCACCTCGACGAGCGCTGTCCCGGAGGCCGGTACGCGCCCTCGCTCGCGCTGTTCAAGCTGGGCTACGCGGCGGGTGAGGAAGACGAGGCGGCGGACGCGGCCGCCGACGATGCGGAGGGGACCGAATGACCACGGCCAAGCGGGACACCTACACGCCCGAGACCCTGCTCTCCGTCGCCGTCCAGGTCTTCAACGAGCGCGGCTACGACGGCACCTCGATGGAGCACCTCTCCAAGGCCGCGGGCATCTCGAAGTCCTCGATCTACCACCACGTCACCGGCAAGGAGGAGCTGCTGCGCCGGGCCGTGAGCCGTGCCCTCGACGAGCTCTTCGCCGTCCTGGAGGAGCCGGGCGCCGTACGGGGCCGGGCGGTCGACCGCGTCGAGTACGTCACCCGCCGCACGGTGGAGGTGCTCGTCTCCGAGCTGCCGTACGTGACGCTGCTGCTGCGCGTACGGGGCAACACCCGGACCGAGCGCTGGGCCCTGGAGCGCCGCCGTGAGTTCGACCACCAGGTCGCCGATCTCCTCAAGGCGGCCGCCGCCGAGGGCGACCTCCGGGCCGACGTGGACATCCGGCTCGCCACCCGGCTGCTCTTCGGCATGGTGAACTCCCTGGTCGAGTGGTACCGCCCGCACCCGGGCACGGGCCACGACCAGCTCGCGGACGCGGTGGTCCACATGGCCTTCGACGGCCTGCGGACGGTCCGCGACTGATCGTTGGCGGGTATTGCCCTGAGCATCGCGCCCAGAGCTATGTACTCTTAGCGGGATTCCGATCCTGAGCGCGTTCAAAACGGCGCTCACACATGCCTTCACAACCACACATGGGGGGCCGGTGCGCAATCGCCGACTCGTAGTTTCCGCCGCCGTGATCGTCGCGGCGAGCGTTGGTTTCATACCGGGCATCGCCCAGGCGGCCGGTCCGGCCGGGCCCGCGGCGCAGGGCAAGGGGACGCACGGGGCGTCCATCCCCGACGTCGACCTGAGCAAGGCCGGAAGCACCAACTTCAAGACCTTCACCAGCCCGGCCGACCGTACGGTCCGCCGCGCGCTGCCGCAGGCCAAGGGCACGGCGGCCGCCGCCCCGCAGGCCGCCGGCGACAACCCGGACCTGTCGTTCACGCTGAAGGCCGAGAGCAAGACGGCGCACGGGCTCGACCTGACGACCACCATCACGAGCGTGCCCGCCTCGCTGAACGTCACGATCGAGTGGGGCGACGGGACGAAGGACGTGGTCGCCGCTTCCGGTTCCGTCGTGCTGAACAAGAAGCACACGTACGCGGAGCTCGGCGAGTACACCGTCAAGGTCACCGTGACGGACGCCGCGAACCAGGCCGAGTACGTCAACGACTTCTCGATCATGACGGCGGGTTCGGACTTCACCCCGCACACGCCCACCCGCCTGCTGGACACCCGTGAGGGCATCGGCGGGACGAAGGCCAAGGTCCCGGGCTTCGGCACGACCAAGGTCAAGATCGCCGGCAACGCCCAGATCCCGGCCGGGGTCACCGCCGTGGCCCTGAACGTCACCGTCACCAACCCGGCCACGGCCGGGCACATCCGGGTCTACGCCTCGGGCGGAGACCGGCCGACCACGTCGAACGTCAACTTCGCCGCCGGCCAGACGGTCCCGAACATGGTGATCGTGCCGGTCGGCAAGGACGGCCTCGTGGAGCTGTACAACAGCGGCGGCGGCGCGGTCGACCTGATCGCCGACGTCACCGGCTACTTCACCCGCACCGCCTCCAGCGGCTACACCCCGCTGGACCCGGCCCGCCTCGTCGACACCCGCGAGGGCAACGGCACCGCCAAGGGCCTGGTGCCCGGATTCGGGACGTTCACCGCGCAGATGAGCGGCCGCGGCGGGGTTCCGGCCGGCGTGACGGCGGTGGCGCTCAACGTGACCACCACCGAGCCGCAGGCCGCGGGCCACCTGACCGTCTACCCGGCGGGCCAGGCTGCCTCGTCCACGTCGAACCTGAACTTCAGCGCCGGCCAGACCATCGCCAACGCGGTGATCGTGCCGGTGAGCGCCGACGGCAAGATCAACGTCCGCAACGGCTCCGGTTCCGGGACCCACGTCATCGTCGACGTCGTGGGCTACTACAGCCCCGCGAGCACCAGCTCCTACATGCCGGTGGCGCCGGAGCGGCTGATCGACACCCGCGGTGACGCGAACTGGAACTCCGGGCCGCTGCAGGCCTTCGAGTACCTGATCATGCCGCTGTCCACGAGGAATCCCAACACCACCGGATTCGTCCTGAACACCACGGTCACCAACACGACCGAGCACGGCCACCTCTCGGTCGCCCCCGACCCGAACTCGGCGGAGCAGTACGAGAACCACACGGACGTCGAGGTGCCCGTGCCCAACTCGTCAAACCTGAACTGGACGGCCGGCAAGACCGTCCCGAACCTGGTCCAGGCGAGCAGCGGCAAGAACGGCATCGTGGACTTCTTCAACTGGAGCCCGGGCAACACCGACGTCATCGTCGACATCTTCGGCTACTACGACAAGGGCTGATCCTGCCGCGCGGACCCCGCGCACAGGCCCACAGCGCCCCGGGAACGGCCCTCCAGGCCGCCCCCGGGGCGTTTCCCGTACGGGGGGGGCTATTCCTCCGAGATCGTCGGGCCGCCGACCGGGCCCGGGCCCGGGGCCAGCAGATCCGTTTCCTCGAAGACCAGCAGCGTGCGCGTGGAGAGCACCTCCGGGATGGCCTGGAGGCGGGTCAGGACCAGCTCGCGCAGGGTGCGGTTGTCAGGCGTGTGGACCAGCAGCAGGACATCGAAATCCCCGCTCACCAGCGCGATGTGCGCGGCGCCCGGGAGCTCGCGCAACTGCTCGCGGACCGTGCGCCAGGAGTTCTGGACGATCTTCAGGGTGATATAGGCGGAAGCGCCCTGGCCCGCGCGTTCGTGGTTGACCCGGGCGGTGAACCCGCGGATCACCCCGTCGTCGATGAGCCGGTTGATCCGGGCGTAGGCGTTCGCCCGCGAGACGTGCACCTGTTCGGCCACCGAGCGTATCGACGCACGGCCGTCCGCCTGGAGCAGCCGCACGATGGACCGGTCGATCGGATCCAGGGGGCGTGGCGGAACGGGAGGTACCGGTGGGGTACCCGGGGTAGCCCCCGGCGGGACCGGTGCGGAACCACCTCCGGCCATTTGTTCATCCGGCATTGGCCGATGCCTCCCTCTCCTGGACGTCCTGCACCCATCCCAGGGCCCCGGCGCCAGTTTGTCCACAGCCTGGAGCCGCATGTAGCCAAATTGCGCGGACAACCGAACAATCGGTAGGTGAGGCGCCTCACACCCGTGCGCCACCCTGCCCGCTTCCCACGAGGAGGTGTACGCCGCCATGACGGTCCAAGAGCTGCCCGGTGCCGGTGCGTCCCACCGACCCACCCCGCCGCCCGCCTGGAGGCCCCGTACGGATGCCGCCCCGCTGCTCCCGGACCCCGAGCCCTACCGGGTGCTGGGCACTCCGGGAGCAGACCGGCTCGACCCGGCGCTGATGCGCCGCTGCTACGCCGAGCTGGTGCGCGGACGCCGCTACAACGCCCAGGCCACCGCGCTGACGCGGCAGGGCAGGCTCGCCGTCTACCCCTCCACCGTGGGCCAGGAGGCCTGCGAGATCGCGGCCGCGCTGGTCCTGGAGGACCAGGACTGGCTGTTCCCGAGCTACCGCGACACCCTGGCGGCCGTGGCCCGCGGGCTCGACCCCGTACAGGCGCTGACCCTGCTGCGCGGCGACTGGCACACCGGCTACGACCCGCACGAGCACCGGATAGCCCCGCTGTGCACCCCGCTCGCCACCCAGCTGCCGCACGCGGTGGGCCTGGCGCACGCGGCCCGGCTGCGCGGCGACGACGTCGTCGCCCTGGCCATGGTCGGCGACGGCGGCACCAGCGAGGGCGACTTCCACGAGGCGCTGAACTTCGCCGCCGTCTGGCAGGCGCCGGTGGTCTTCCTCGTCCAGAACAACGGCTTCGCGATATCCGTCCCGCTCGCCAAGCAGACCGCCGCCCCGACGCTGGCCCACAAGGCCGTGGGCTACGGAATGCCCGGCCGGCTGGTCGACGGCAACGACATCGCCGCGATGCACGAGGTGCTGACAGAGGCGGTCCGGCGGGCCCGGGCCGGCGGCGGGCCGACCCTGATCGAGGCCGTCACGTACCGGATGGAGGCCCACACGAACGCCGACGACGCCACCCGCTACCGCGGCGACGCCGAGGTCGAGGCCTGGAAGGCGCACGACCCGGTGGAGCTGCTGGAGCGCGAGCTGACCGCGCGCGGGATCCTCGACGAGGCGGGCATCCAGGAGGCGCGCGACGCCGCCGAGACGATGGCCGCGTCGCTCCGCGAGGGCATGAACGCGGATCCGGTGCTGGACCCGATGGACCTCTTCGCGCACGTCTACGCGGAGCAGACCGGCCGACTGCGCGAGCAGGCCGCGATGCTGCGCGCCGAGCTGGAAGCCGAGGGCCAGGAGTGACGACGGTGGCGGCGAAGTCCGCGAACCCGGGGGTCAAGCCGGCGACGATGGCGCAGGCCCTGACCCGGGCGATGCGCGACGCGATGGCGGAGGACCCGACGGTCCACGTGATGGGCGAGGACGTCGGGACGCTCGGCGGGGTCTTCCGGATCACGGACGGGCTCGCGAAGGAGTTCGGCGAGGACCGGTGCACGGACACCCCGCTCGCGGAGGCCGGGATCCTCGGCGCGGCGGTCGGCATGGCCATGTACGGGCTGCGGCCGGTGGTCGAGATGCAGTTCGACGCGTTCGCCTACCCGGCCTTCGAGCAGCTGATCTCGCACGTGGCGAAGATGCGCAACCGCACGCGCGGCGCGATGCCGCTGCCGATCACCATCCGGGTGCCGTACGGCGGCGGGATCGGCGGCGTGGAGCACCACTGCGACTCCTCCGAGGCGTACTACGTGGCCACGCCCGGCCTGCACGTGGTGACCCCGGCGACGGTCGAGGACGCGTACGGGCTGCTGCGCGCGTCGATCGCGAGCGACGACCCGGTGGTCTTCCTGGAGCCGAAGCGGCTCTACTGGTCGAAGGCGGAGTGGAATCCGGAGGCCCCCGCCGCCGTACCGGGCATCGGCAAGGCCCTGGTCCGGCGGGCGGGCACGAGCGCGACGCTGATCACCTACGGGCCTTCGCTGCCGCTGTGCCTGGAGGCGGCCGAGGCGGCGCGCGAGGAGGGCTGGGAGCTGGAGGTCGTGGACCTGCGCTCCCTGGTCCCGTTCGACGAGGACACGGTCGTGGAGTCCGTACGCAGGACCGGCCGTGCGGTGGTGGTCCACGAGGCCGGCGGCTTCGGCGGACCGGGCGCGGAGATCGCCGCTCGCGTCACGGAGCGGTGCTTCCACCACCTGGAGGCGCCGGTGCTGCGGGTGACGGGCTTCGACATCCCGTATCCGCCGCCGATGCTGGAGAAGCACCACCTGCCGGGAGTGGACCGGATCCTGGACGCCGTGGCCCGCCTGCAGTGGGAGAACTGATGCCGCAGGTAATGGAGTTCAAGCTCCCCGACCTCGGGGAGGGCCTGACCGAGGCCGAGATCGTGCGCTGGCTGGTGGCGGTGGGCGATGTCGTCGCCGTCGACCAGCCGGTCGTCGAGGTCGAGACGGCCAAGGCGATGGTGGAGGTGCCCTGCCCTTACGGCGGCGTCGTCACCGCCCGCTTCGGCGAGGAGGGCCAGGAGCTGCCGGTCGGGGCTCCGCTGATCACCGTGGCGGTGGGGGCGGTGGCGCTCCCGGAGGCGCCGGCGGCCGAAGCCGAAGGCTCCGGCAGCCTGCCCCGGCCCCTGATCGGTTACGGCACGGACCACTCGCGCCCGGCGCGTCGGCGACGGGTGCGACCCGTCACCGCCGAGGTCGCGGCGCCGGTGGTTCCTGCCGCGCCCGCCGTGGCGCCGGCCGGCCCGGTGGCGGTGATCTCGCCGCTCGTGCGGAAGCTGGCCAAGGACAACGGGGTCGACCTGCGCGCGCTGCGCGGGTCGGGGCCCGAGGGGCTGATCCTGCGGGCGGACGTGGAGGCGGCGCTGCGGACGCCGGAGCCGGTGGCGGCTGCCCCGATCGCCCAGGGGGAGCGGATTCCGCTCAAGGGCGTGCGGGGCGCGGTCGCCGAGAAGCTGTCGCGCAGCCGCCGGGAGATCCCGGACGCCACCTGCTGGGTCGACGCGGACGCCACCGAGCTGATGGCGGCACGGGCCGCGATGAACGCGGTGGGCGGCCCCAAGATCTCGGTGCTCGCGCTGCTGGCCCGGATCTGCACGGCGGCGCTCGCCCGCTACCCGGAGCTCAACTCCACGGTGGACCTGGCGGCGGGCGAGATCGTCCGGCTCCCGGCCGTCCACCTCGGCTTCGCCGCGCAGACCGATCGGGGCCTGATGGTGCCGGTGGTCCGCGATGCCCAGAGCCGCAATCCCGAGTCCCTGTCGGCGGAGTTCGCCCGGCTGACGGAGCTGGCCCGGGCCGGGAAGCTGTCCCCGGCCGACCTCACGGGCGGGACGTTCACGCTGAACAACTACGGGGTGTTCGGGGTCGACGGCTCGACGCCGATCATCAACCACCCGGAGGCGGCGATGCTCGGCGTCGGCCGGATCATCGCGAAGCCGTGGGTGCACAACGGCGAGCTGGCCGTCCGGCAGGTCGTGCAGCTGTCGCTGACGTTCGACCACCGGGTCTGCGACGGCGGCACGGCGGGCGGCTTCCTCCGCTACGTAGCCGACTGCGTCGAATCCCCGGCGGTCCTGCTGCGCAGCCTGTAGGTCCAGGGCCGCTGCGCGGAGCCGGTCCGCGCAGCGGCAACCCCCCCGTCAGGGAAGCGGCGGCGGGGTCCACGTCGCGTGGGTGAGGATGGCGCGGAGGGTGGCTCCCGAAGGGGCCAGGCGCAGGGCCGTGTTGCGGGCCCGCACCGCCACGGGGTGGGACAACTGGTGGCCCAGGCGGCCGGCACGGCGGGCCGCCCGCGCCACCCCCGACGCCCGCGGCCGGCGCACGGCGTCGTAGCGGGCCAGCGCCGCCTCCACCGAAGGCCCGGCGGCCAGTTCCGCGGCCAGGACCACCGCGTCCTCCAGCGCCTGGCAGGCCCCCTGCCCCAGATTGGGCGTCATGGCGTGCGCCGCGTCCCCCAGCAGCGCCACCCGCCCCACCGCGTACGAGGGCAGCGGCGCCACCAGTTCGGACACGTCGTGGTGCAGGACGTCCTCGGGCCGGGTCGCGGCCAGCAGGGCGGGGACGGGGTGGCGCCACCCCCCGAAGCGGGCCCGGAGCACGGACAGCGGGTCCGCGTGGCGGACCCCCGGCGGGGAGGCCAGCACCGCGTGCCACTCCGCCCGCCCGTCGGCGAAGCCGATGTGGCCGAACTCCGCCCCCGGCCCCCACGTCAGCTCGAAGTCCGTGTCCAGGGCCACCGGTTCTGCGGTGATCGCACGCAGCACGGTCGACCCGCTGTGCACCGGCCCGGGGTGCTCGGGGAAGAGTTCCGCCCGGATCCCGCTGCGCACCCCGTCGGCGGCCACCAGCAGATCGGCGCCGTCCCCGGCGGACAGCGCACCGACCCCGGTCCGCAGGCAGGACGCCGGGAGCGCCTCCCGCAGCAGCCGGTGCAGCTCCGCCCGCGGGATGCCGGTCATCGGGATGCCGAGGGCGCGTTCGAGGGCCGCGCCGTCCATCCGGGAGAGCCAGGCCCCGTCGGGCGTCCGGGTCCCGCCCGTGTACTGCCGGCGCGCGGCCTCCCGTACGGCCCCGCCCACGCCCAGCGCGTCCAGTGCGCGGATCCCGTTGGCGGCGAGCGAGATCCCGGCGCCCGCGTCGTCCAGGACGGCGGCCCGCTCCAGTACGGTCACCTCCCACCCCGTGCGGTGCAGTCCGATGGCGGCTGCGAGCCCGCCGATGCCCCCGCCGACCACCACGGCCCTTTTGCCCGTGCCCATGCCCATCACCCAGCCCCCTTCTTTCTACAGATGTAGAAGTCCTGGGGCGCAGCGTACTCCGCGCCTTCTACAGGTGTAGAAATGGGGGGTGAGCGAACAACGCCGAACCGTCCTGGCCGACGCGGCCATCGAAGTCCTGGCCGACGCCGGCATGCGCGGGCTGACCCACCGCGCCGTGGACCGGGCCGCCGCGCTGCCGCCCGGAACCACCTCGGCCTACTTCCGCACCCGGGCCGCCCTGCTGACCGCGCTCGTACGCCGCCTCGTGGCCCGGGACCAGGCCGAACTGCAGGCCGCCGGAGCGGCCGCCCCGCCCCTGCGCACCGCGGCCGAGCTCGTCGACGGCTTCGCCGCCCTGGCCCGGCTCCGGCTGACGGGGGAGGGCCGGCGCCGCTCCCTCGCCCGCTACACCTGCGCCGCCGAGAGCGTCCGCGATCCGGAGCTCCGCGAGATCCTGGTCCCGCGCGACAACGCCGGCCGGGAGGCCGTACGGGCCTTCCTGGCCGCGCACGGCTCCGGCGGCGACCCGGACGCCCGCACCCACACCCTGCTGTCCTGCGTGGACGGGCTGATCCTCGACCGGCTGCTGACCGGCGCCGAGACCGTCGACCGCGACGACCTGGAGGGGCTCGTCGCCGCCGCCCTCAGGCCGTGAGCAGCAGCTTGCCCACGTGGCTGCTCGACTCCATGACCCGGTGCGCCTCGGGCGCCTGGGCCATCGGGAACGTCGCGTGCACCACCGGCCGCACCCGCCCCGCCGCCACCAGCGGCCACACGTGCTCCCGTACGGCCGCGACGATGGCCGCCTTCTCCTCCAGCGGGCGGGCCCGCAGCGTGGTGGCGGTGATCGCCGCACGCTTGGCGAGCAGCGCGCCGAGGTTCAGCTCCGCCTTCACCCCGCCCTGGAGCCCGATGATCGCCAGCCGGCCGTTCACGGCGAGGGCGTCCACGTTCCGGGACAGGTACTTGGCGCCCATGATGTCCAGGATCACGTCCGCCCCGGCCCCGCCCGTGGCCGCCTTCAGCTCCGCCACGAAGTCCTGCTCGCGGTAGTCGATCAGGATGTCGGCGCCCAGCTCCTTGCAGCGCGCGAGCTTCTCCGGGCCGCCCGCCGTCACCGCGACGGTCGCGCCCACCGCCTTGGCCAGCTGGATCGCCATCGTCCCGATGCCGCTGGACCCGCCGTGCACCAGCAAGGTCTCGCCGGGCCGCAGCCCGGCCACCATGAACACGTTCGACCACACCGTCGTGACGACCTCGGGCAGCGCGGCCGCCGTCACCAGGTCCACGCCCGCCGGCACCGGCAGCAGCTGGCCCACCGGGACGGCCACCTTCTGCGCGTACCCGCCGCCGCTCAGCAGGGCGCACACCTCGTCGCCCACCGCCCAGCCGGACACCCCCGCCCCGATCGCGGCGATCCGCCCCGAGCACTCCAGGCCCGGGTGGCGGGAGGCGCCGGGCGGGGGGTCGTAGAACCCCTGCCGCTGGAGGATGTCGGCGCGGTTCACGGCGCTCGCCGCGACCTCGACGAGGACCTCGCCGTCGCCCGCCACCGGATCGGGTACGTCGGTCCAGACGAGGGCCTCGGGCCCGCCGGGCTGCTCGATGGTGATCGCATGCATGGCCCGGAGGCTACCGCCAACCGGCCGGGGCGGAACAGCAACTACTCGGTGGGCCCCAGCGTCACCGGCGGCGAGGACTGCGGCGCCGCCCGCACGATGGTGATGAGACGGTCCGTCAGCTGGAGCGGGCTCGCGTGCGGGTCGTGGTACGGCAGCAGCCGGTGCCCGCGCAGCACGCTCACCACCAGATCGTCCGTGTCCCGGACGGACTTGCCCACCTCGGCGCGGTTGACGGGGCGTTCGATGAGATCGAGGCCGCTGCCCGACTGGATCAGGTCCTCCATCACGGTGCCCGCGCTCGGGCTGATCACCGACAGGCCCAGCAGCCGGCCGGCCGCGCTCGCGCTCGTGATGACCGCGTCCGCGCCCGACTGGCGCAGCAGCGGAGCGTTCTCCTCCTCGCGCACCGCCGCGACGATCTTCGCGCCGCGGTTGAGCTGCCGGGCCGTCAGCGTGACCAGTACCGCCGTGTCGTCCCGCTGGGTGGCGATGACGATCTGACGGGCCTTCTGGAGCTCGGCGCGCAGCAGTACGTCGGAGCGGGTGGCATCGCCGACCACACCCGTGAAGCCCTCCGCGTTGGCCATGTCGATCACCTTGGCGCTGGGGTCGACGACGACGACCTGTTCCTTGGAGAGGCCGGTGGCCAGCAGCGTCTGCAGGGCCGAGCGGCCCTTGGTGCCGAAGCCCACGACGACCGTGTGCTCACGCAAGTTCTTCCTCCAGCGGTTCAGCCGCCACTCTTCCCTGGTCCGTTCGGTCAGGACCTCCAGGGTGGTGCCGACCAGGATGATCAGGAACAGCACGCGCAGCGGGGTGATCAGCAGGATGTTGACCAGCCGCGCGCTGTCGCTGTACGGGACGATGTCGCCGTAGCCCGTGGTCGAGAGGGTCACGGTGGCGTAGTAGACGCAGTCGAGGAAGTCGACCTTGTCATTGGCATTGTCGTGGTAGCCGCCGCGGTCCAGCCACACGATCACGACCGTCAGCGCCATCACGAACAGGGCCATCAGCAGGCGCCGGGTGACCTGCCGCAGCGGCTTCTCCACGATCCGCTTGGGCAGCTTGATGCGCCGGGAGACGAGTTTCTCGTCGGCGCCGCGGGCCATGGCGTCCGAGCCGTGAAGTTTCACGTGAAACATCCTCCGGAGGCCCACGGCAGATCGAGGATCTCCAGGTCCTGCCCGGCCCGTGCCCCGTGCGGCGGTACGACGGCCAGCGCGTCGGCGGCCGCCACGCCGCGCAGCATCGCGGGACCGTTGTAGCGCAGGGGCACCGCGTGCTCGCCGCTCAGCATTACCGGGACCAGCCGGGTGTCGTGCGGGTGGCCGGGCACGTCGTCCTGGACCGTGGCGGTGTAGCGGGGGCGCCGGCGGCGGCCGGCGAGGGCGCGCAGCAGCGGTTCGGCGAGGGTCAGCAGCCCCGAGACTGCGGCGAGCGGGTTCCCGGGCAGCCCGACCAGGTGCCGTCCCTCGGCCCGGTCGCCGATCCGGGCCAGCAGCATCGGATGCCCGGGCCGTACGGCCACCCCGTCGACGAGGAGTTCGGCTCCGGCCCGCGCCAGTACGGGGTGGACGTGGTCGACGGGCCCGGAGGCGGTGCCGCCGGTGGTGACGACGACATCGGCGGCGGAGGTGGTGACGGCCTGGAAGAGGGCCTCGGCCCCGGCCGGGTCGTCGCCGAGCCGCCGCGTGCCGATGACCTCGGCGCCGAGGCGGGTGAGCCAGGGGCCGAGCATGGGGCTCAGCGCGTCGCGGATCAGGCCGTCGTGCGGGCGGCCCGCGGTGAGCAGCTCGTCGCCGAGGACCAGGATCTCCACGCGGGGCCGGGGCCGGGTCGCCAGCTCGTCGTACCCGGCGGCCGCGGCGAGGCCGAGGACGGCCGGGGTGACCAGGGAGCCGGCGGGCAGCAGCAGGTCGCCGGAGCGGCACTCCTGGCCGCGCGGGCGGATGTCCTGGCCGGTGAGGACGGGCCGGTCGGCGAAGAGCTGGGTCCCGCTCTCGCGGCAGTGCTCGCTGCGGATCACGGCGGTGGTGTCCGCGGGGATCCGGGCACCGGTGGCGATCCGTACGGCCTCGCCGTCCGCGAGGGGCTCGGGCCGGTCGGAGCCGGCCAGCACCCCGCCGCCCGCCCGGACGCTCCACGGACCGGGACCGGCGACGGCCCAGCCGTCCATGGCGGAGGTGTCGAAGGACGGCAGATCGGTCAGGGCGTCCAGGTTCGCGGCCAGCACCTCGCCCAGGGCTTCGGCGAGGGGCACCCGATGGGTGCGGGGCCGCACCCCGGCCCCGGCGTGGACGGCCGCTTCCCGGGCCTGGGGCCAGGCGCTCGCGCGGTGGCCCCCGGCGCCGCCCTCGGGGGAGCGGCTGACCAGGGCCAGGGCCTCCTCCAGGGCCTGCTCGGCCGTGGCCCGCGCCGGCGGGGTGGCGGAGCCCGGGGAGGAGCCGGTGGTGGATGCGGAGCCGGCGGCCCCGGCCAGGGACTGGTCCAGGGCGCCTTCGGCATCGGTGGGGGTCATCCGGAGCCGTTCTGTTGGGGGTCGGCGGCATCGGCCTCCGCCTCGGCGGCCCAGCGCAGCGCCAGGTCGGCGGCCTTGCGGGAGGCCTCGGCCACGGCCCGGGCGGGATCGGCCCCGGCGGCCTCGGCCTGGGCGGCCGCGTAGCCGACCAGGAACGTGGTCAGGGGGGCGGCGGGCCGGTCGACGCCGTGGGCGGCGTCACGGGCGAGGTCGAGCAGGGCCTTGACGTCGACGGTGACGTCGATGCCCAGCTCGTTCTTGACGGCGGTGATCCATTGGTCCAGCACGGTTCCATGCTCCCTGATCCGGGCGCGGGCGGCGGCGAGATCGTCCCAGGTGTCGCAGTCGAAGGAGGCGAACGGCTGCGCCACGACGCGGGTGAGGTCCAGTTCGGCGGTGAGGCCGCGCAGCGGGAGCCCGGTCAGCCGCCCGTGCTCGGTGGCGAGCAGGGCGATCTCCCGGCGCAGCGGCTCGGCCCGATAGGCGGCGACCAGCGGCTGGTCCTTGCCGTCCGGGTCCCGCAGCAGGGCCCCCTCGGCGGCCCCGACACCGTCCAGGAGAGCCCGTACGGTCTCCCGGTCCAGGAACGGCAGATCGGCGGAGAGTACGAGGACCAGCTCGGCCGTGGTCTGCCGCAGCCCGGCGTCCAGCGCGGCCACCGGGCCCCCGCCGGGCGGCTCCTCGCGGGCCCAGCGCACCGGGCGCGCGGTGGCCCGGCGGCCGCCGACCACGACGGTGGTCCCGGCGTCCGCGCAGGCGTCGAGGACCCGGTCGAGGAGGGCGCGCCCGCCGACGCTCAGCGCGGGCTTGTCGGCCCCGCCGAGCCGCCGCGCGGCGCCGCCGGCCAGCACGATCGCGTCGTAGCTCATGCCCCCGAGTATGCGGCGGCCATGTCCCCTCCGGGGAGCCCCACTTACCTGCCGTTTATCCGCCGGACCGGGAGTCCGCCGGCCGGGTGGAGGGTTCCGGGGGTTCCTCTGGCACCGGAATGCGGGCGATGAAGGGGCCCGCCGCCAGGGCGGCCGCGGCCGCGACGAGGGAGACCAGGCCGCCCGCGTAGAGCACCCAGCGGACGCCCCAGTGCTCGGCGAGCCGTCCGGCGAGGAGCGCGCTCAGCGGGGTCGTGCCCTGGAAGACCAGGGTGTAGAGGGCCATGACCCGGCCCCGGTAGCGGGGGTCCGAGCCGAGCTGGACGCGGTGGTTCGAGGCCTGCGCGAAGTACATCATCGCGAAGCCGGTCAGCCCGAGGAGCAGACAGGCCGCGGGCAGGTTCGGGGCGAGGCCCGTGACGGCCTCCAGGGCGCCGAAGGCCAGCGCCGAGCCCGCCACGACCGGGGCCGTCGGCCGCCCCCGCCGGGCCGTGGTCACGAAGGCCGCCAGCAGCGAGCCGGCCGCGAGCGCGCTGCTCAGCAGTCCGAAGGCGGTGGAATCCGTGTGGAACTCCGTCTTGGCCAGCAGGGGCAGGGTGAGCTGGAAGGTGTAGCCGACCAGGCCGAGCACGCCCACCAGGGCCATCGGCAGCATGATGTCGGGACGCCGGCGGATATAGCGCAGCCCGTCCACGACCCGGGCCCGGCCCGGCCGCGCGGCCGCCCGGTGGAGCTCCGACGGCCGCATCATCACCACGCTGACCACGGTCGCCAGATAACTGACGGCGTTGATCAGCACCACCGCGCCGACGTCGAGGCGGGCGATGAGCAGGCCCGCGACGGCCGGCCCCACCACCCGCGCGACGTTGAAGTACGCGGCGCTCATCGCCGACGCGTTCGGCAGCAGCTCGCCGCCCACCATCTCGCTCACGAAGGAGATGCGGGTCGGCGCCTCGACGGAGTTCACGGTGCCGAGGGCGAGCGCGAACAGCCAGATGTGCCACAGCCGCACCTCCCCGATCAGCACCCACAGCCCCAGCGCCAGCGCGAGGACCGCCGCCGCCAGGTTCGCGAGGATCAGCAGGTGCCGCTTGTCGTACCGGTCCGCCAGCCGTCCCCCGTACAGCGTCAGCAGCAGGACGGGCGTGAACTGCATCGCCGTCACCACGCCCAGCGCGGTGCCCGAGTCCCCCGACAGGTCCAGCACCAGCCAGTCCTGGGCGACGACCATCATCCAGGTGCAGGTGGCGGACAACACCTGCCCGAGGACGAACAGCCTGAAGTTGCGCACCGCCAGCGACTGGAAGGTGCGCTTCAAGGTCTTCACGTTCGGTCGGTTCCCCTTCAAGAGCACGGCCGCGCCCGCACGACGAAGGCGGGCCCGGACCACGCTGGGCGTGATCCGGGCCCGCCTTCATCCTGCCGAAACGGTCGGTCAGAGGTAGGGACCCGAGCGGACTGCGCCGTGTCCGTCGTCGTCGTCGGTCGGGGCGCCGGGCGGGAGGGCGCGGCGCATCTGTTCCAGCTGGGCCCGCGCCGCCATCTGCTGCGCGAACAGGGCCGTCTGGATGCCGTGGAAGAGGCCTTCCAGCCATCCCACCAACTGCGCCTGCGCGATGCGCAGTTCCGCTTCGGAGGGGATGGCCTCCTCCGTGAACGGGAGGGACAGGCGCTCCAGTTCCTCCACGAGCTCCGGGGCCAGGCCGTCCTCGAGCTCCTTCACCGAGGCGGCATGGATGTCCTTGAGCCGGACCCGGCTCGCCTCGTCGAGAGGCGCGGCACGTACCTCTTCCAGGAGTTGCTTGATCATGCTTCCGATGCGCATGACCTTGGCGGGCTGTTCGACCATCTCCGTCACCGGGACCTCGCGCGACTCGTCATCGGCGCCGCCGACCGCCATCCCGTCCTGTCCCACGATCAGGACGTGCGGGGGACTGTCCTGCGACCGTTCACTCCTCGGCATCTCCATGCCGTCATTCTCTCGCACACCTTCGTACTCACACGGTGTGCCCCCGTACAGGCGTGATCCACCCTGTACGGGGGCACCGGGATTGGCCCGGGTGGAGCAGCCGGGCTAGCCGGCGGCCCGCCGCGCGAGCGCCCCGCCGGACCGGGTGACCAGGGCGGCCAGCAGTGCCGCGCCCACCGGGACGAGGACCAGCAGCCCGGCGAGGGTCCCCCAGGGCATCGCGATCGGCACGTAGATCTCGGTGCCCGCGGACTCGTACCCCATGGAGACGGCCCGCTCGAGGAACCGCTGCATCTCGCGCTCCTGGACGAGCCGCAGTCCGACCGCGGGCAGGATGCCGGCCGCCGAGCCCAGGAGGACGCCCATCAGGGCGATCACCCCGCACTGGAAGCCGCTCAGCGTCCGCCGCACCCGCGGGGGAGCGCCGACCGCGGCGAGGGTCTTCAGATCGGCCTCGGCGTCGGCCTGGGCGAGCCCGGTGGCGATGCCCGCCGCGCCGATGGTGACCAGGCCGGCGAAGAGGGTCAGGGCGAGCATCTCGATGCTGTTGGTCCCCTGGTAGCCCTGCTCGATCCTGACCCTGGCGTCCACGCCCATCCGGTCGAGGACCCCGTCCAGTCGCTGGCGCTGCTCGCTGGCGGGCATGCCGTCGAGCGCGAAGTACGAACCGAACGGGGCCGTCGCCAGCCCGGCGGTTTTGGCCGTCGCGGTGGGCAGGATCAGCTTGAAGCCCCAGCCGTTGACGCCCTCGGGCACCTGGTAGACGGGCAGGACCTTGTCCTCGCCCGGCTTCTCCAGGCCCTTGCCGCGCGCGTTGTCGGCCGCGTCCGGGTCGGTGATGAGCCGGATGGTGACCTTGCCGTCCTTCACGTTCTGCTTGTCGAAGGAGACGGGCTTGCCCGAGTTCAGGGCGGCCACGGCGCCGGGGTCGGTCACGGCCAGCGCGGTCAGCAGCTTCTCGTCGGCGACGACCGCTTCGTTCTCCACGTAGTTCCGGTGCCGGGGCTGCGCGCAGCGCGGGTCCTTGCGCAGCTCCTTGGCCTGCGCCGGGGTGAAGTCGGAGGGCCCGTGCGGGGATTCGGAGAGCGGACAGCGCTGCTCCTTGGGCACGATGATCTCGGCACGCCCGCAGCCGGTCTCCCTGGAGTACGTGTCACAGCCGGGCCTGCCGACCACCAGGCGGTCCACATCGGCCCGTACGGACAGCGAGAACTCCTTGGACAGGGCCTCGCGCACGGCCGGGACGTCCTTGTAGGAGCTGTTGTCGGCGACCTCGATCACCCCGGTGTGGTGCGGCAGGGCGGCGACGTACTCGTGCCGGGCCTGGACGTCCTTGCTGTGCTGGTACGTCGCCACCGCGACGGTGCCGGCCACGGCGGCCAGGACCGCGGCCACGGCGGGCGCCGTACGCCCCCGGTTGCGCACGGCGTCGCGCAGCGCGAGCCGCGGGGACAGCGGCATCCAGCGTCCGATCCGCCCGAACAGGCCGACCAGGACCGGGGTGAGGGCGACCACGCCGAGCTCGGCGATGGCGCTGCCGCCCGCGACGACCAGGGAGCCCGTCTCGGACACCGTGCCGTACAGGGCGATGGCGGCGCCGCCCGCGACGGCGATCAGGCCGAGGACGGGCAGCACCCGGTTGGCGCGCCGGACGCCGCGGCGCCCGGTGAGGGAGGCCAGCACGGTCTGCCGCGAGGCGGTGATCGCGGGGACGATGGCGGCGAGCAGGCCCGTCACCACGGCGAGCAGGGCGATGGCGGCCAGCTCCAGCGGGCGGAGCTCGAACCCGCCCCAGCGCAGCCCGAGGTACTCCTCCAGCAGCGGCCGCAGTCCGAGGGTGAGGGCGATGCCGATGGCGGTGCCGGCGACGGCGGCAGCGGCGCCGATGACCAGGCCGCCGGAGAGCACGATGGCCCGGATGTGCTGCCGGTCGCCGCCGTTGGCGCCGACGAGCCCGAGCTGGCGGCGCGAGCGCCGGGCGCCGACCGCGAAGGCGGGTCCGGCGAGCAGGCAGATCTCCAGCATGGCGAGACCGACGACGGTGGCCAGCACGGCCATTTCGACGGCGTTGGCCGAGCCGCCGCCGAACCGGTCCTTGGGCTCCTGCGCGTACAGCGGCACCTCGGAGTCGGCGGGCTTGTGCAGGGCGACGGCCCGCGAGATGACGAGCAGGCCCTTGGCGTTGGCCTCCTTGACCATGTTCCACGTGAAACCATCGGCGCCGCCGACCTTCACGAGGTACTTGTCATCGGCTCGCACTCCGGGCGCCCCGGCGGCCTGCAGGGCCTTGTCGAGCGGGGTGAGCAGGGTGCCCGGCGGGGCGATGAGCTGTACGTCCTTGAGGGCGCTGGGCAGTTCGTACGCGCCCACGATCTTGTACTCGTGGTCCGTGCCCCGCGGGTTGACGCTGGAGCCGACGAAGTAGCCGGACTCCTTCAGGAAGGCGGTGGTGGCGATGACCTCGCCCGCCTCCTCGGGCAGCCGGCCCCGCAGGAGCGTGAACCGCCCCTTCACCAGCGGGCTGTGCGTGTCGATCTCGCGCAGGACGGTGTCGAGGAGCCCGTGCGTGGTGCGCAGTTTGGCGTACCCGGTGCTGTCCTTGACGACCTCGGCACCGGCCGGGAGCGACTGCGGCAGCAGCTGCGGGTCCTCGTCCTTGGACGGCGGCTCGTACGACTCGTAGCCGCCGACCGGCGCGGAGCGGTCCCCGCCGGGGCTCTGGTAGATCGGCACGTTCATGTGGGAGACGCTGAGCTCGGCGTCCGCGGCGCCCAGGCGGCGCTGGAGGTCCTGCTCGACGGAGAGTTCGGCGCTGCGCATCGTCAGGTCGGCGGCGCTCACGCCGACGATCGGCAGGGCGATCATCGCGAGGACGAGGATGCTGCGGCCCTTGGAGCGCCAGGCGTCGCGGCGGGCTATGCGGATGGCCGCGATCCAGGAGTGGTACCAGGAGATCACTGGCCGGCCGCCTGCCCCGAGAGGAGGGAGTCGGCGTCGCTGCGCAGGGTCTCGTCGACGACGCTGCCGTCGCGCAGGAAGACGACGCGGTCCGCCCAGGCGGCGAAGCGCGGCTCGTGCGTGACGAGGACCCCGGCCGCGCCGGCGTCGCAGCGGGAGCGCAGCAGGGCGAGGACGGATTCGCCGGTCTCGGAGTCGAGGGCGCCGGTGGGTTCGTCGGCGAGGACCAGGCGGCGGTCGCCGACGAGGGCGCGCGCGATGGCGACGCGCTGCTGCTGGCCGCCGGACACCTCGTCGGGGAAGCGGTCGGCGAGCTGCCCCAGGCCCATCTCCTCCAGCGCGGCGAGCGCCAGGACGCGGGCCTTGCGGGCGGCGGTGCCGTCGAGTTCCAGGGGCAGGGCCACGTTCTCGGCGGCGGTGAGGGCCGGGATCAGGTTGTAGTCCTGGAAGACGTAGCCGATGCTGCGGCGGCGCAGCGCGGCCAGCTGCTTGCGGCTGGCCGTGGTGATGTCGGTGCCCTCGACGACGACCCGGCCGCCGGTGGGGGTGTCGAGGCCGCCGGCGAGGGTGAGCAGCGTGGACTTGCCGGAGCCGGAGGGGCCCATGACGGCGACGAGTTCGCCGGGGAAGACGGAGAGGTTGATGCCGCGCAGGGCGTGCACCTCGGTGGCACCGCTGCCGTGGGTGCGGACGAGCTGGTCCAACTGCAGTACGGGCTGCCGGTCGTGGCGCTGGTCAGGCATGAAGGGTCCCCCTGAAGGGTTCAGCCCCGCCGCGTGCGGGCGGTACGGGCTCGGGCGTCGGTCGCTGCGGTGTCGTCGGCCGCGGTGTCGGTTTCGGCGGCCTGGGGTGCTGGGGGCGCGGCGGCTCTCCCGTCGGCCGGCAGGGAGAGCCGTACGAGCCGGGCTTCGCAGTGGTCGAGCCAGCGGGCCTCGGCCTCGGTCTGGAAGATCAGCTGTTCCAGTACCAGCAGCCAGGCCACGTCGTCGCGTTCGCGGGACTGCCCGCTCTCGATCGCGGCGAGCGCGGTGGCCTTGAGCCGGGTGTAGTCCTGCATCGCCTTGATGGTGGAGTGCCGCTGCGCCTGGATGATGCCGCGGATGTCCACGCCGGGGGCTCCCACGGCCATGGCGAGCTTGATGGACAGCTCGTCGCGGGGCGGGTTGGCGCGGTCGACGGGGCGCTCGTACCACTCGCGCAGTTCGGTGCGCCCGGTGTCGGTGATGGCGTAGAGGGTGTGGCCGGCGGAGTCCTCGCCGCCGGGGGCGACGAGGCCGTCGCGTTCCAGGCGGGCGAGGGTGGTGTACACCTGCCCGACGTTGAGCGGCCAGGTGGAGCCGGTTCGGGATTCGAACTCGGTGCGCAGCTGGGAGCCGTACCGAGGACCCCGTTCCAGGAGGGCGAGAAGCCCGTGGCGGATCGACATACCGAGTATGTATACCGAGTATGCTCACGCTCGGCAACCATCCACAGGCGTAGTCCGCAAGGGGGAGGCGCCGGGCCGGACCGGGTTAGAGGCCCCGGCGCAGCCGCATGCCCAGGTAGCCCAGACCCAGTCCCATCAGGGCGAATCCGGTGCCCAGCGGCAGCATGTGCGCGGCCAGGTCGGCGGCCCGCTCATTGGGCTCGGTGCCGTACGCGCTGATCACCTCGGGCGGGGTGGGCATGGCCCGGGGCGGGGCCGGGGGCTCGGTGTGCGGTCGTACGGCCAGCGGCCGCGAGGCCACCAGCATCTCCGGGTTCGCGGGCTCGCCGACGGGCCTGCCGGGGCGGGCCCGCCCGGCCCCGGCGGCGCTGCCGGCCAGGTCCAGGTCGAGGTCGGGGTCCGGGTCGTCCCGTACGACGGCACGCGGCGCGGCGGCGGCGGGCGGGGCGGCGCCGGGGGCAGGGGCGAGGGGCACGGCGCACGCGGCGGCGGCGGGGACGAGCGCGGCGGCGGCCAGCGCGGCACAGGCCAGCGCGCGCGGCAGGCGGAAGCCCTGGATCACGGGGTGCCCCTCCCGTCCCTGGGGTTCCCCCGGGTGAAGTCCGAGGGGAAAGCACGATGTTCCGCTCAGATTTACACAAAGGGACAAAAGCGGCATCCCGGGCACCCCATCGGGGTGCCCGGGATGCCGGTCTGGCGCAGTGCGGAGGCTCCCGCTCCTACTCCGGGTTACCGGTCGACACGATCAGCGTGTAGGTCGTGCCTTCCTTCTCGATCTTCTCGCCGGCCCTCGGGGTCTGGTCGATCACCGTGTCCTTGCCCCACACGGCCTCGTCCTTCTCGACGACGTCGTACTTGCCGCCCGAGGCCTGGATGCAGGCCTTCACGGAGATCACGTCCTTGTACTTGAAGTCCGGCGCCTGGTACTTGCCGGCCTCGCTGAAGTGCTTCTGCGGCTCCTTGCACTTGGACACGTCGATCGTGCGCGTGCGGTCCGGGCCCTTGGATCCGCCCTTGGCGGAGCCGGACGCCGTCGACGCACCCGGGCTCGCGCTGTTCGCGCTGCTGTTGCCCTTGTCCTTGTCGTCGTCCATGTTCAGCGCCGCGATCAGACCGCCCACGGCCAGCAGCGCCACCGCGATCGCACCCACGATCACCGGCGTGTTCTTCTTCGCGCCGGCCCCGCCCGAACCGCCCTGGCCCGTCGAGGTCGCCGGGGAGATCGTGTACGGCGGCGGGGTCTGGGCCGCGTACGGCTGCTGCGGCATCGGCGCGGGCGTGTGCGGGTAGGCATAGCCGCCCTGCGCGTGGGGCTGCGGGGCGGGCGTCGGTGGGCCGTAAGGGCCGGACGCCGGGGTCTGCGTGTACGGCTGCTGCGCCGCCTGCTGCTGCGCCGCCTGGCCGATGTCCTGGAAGATCTGGTTCAGCTGCTGCCCCGTCGAGGGCCGGGCGCCGGAGTCCACCGGCGGGAACACCGCCGAGGACACACCGGCCCCGTTGCCGCCGGTCGTGGCGCCCGGGACGATGACCGGGGCCCCGGTCTGCCCGGAGGCCAGCACCCGCGCGATCTCGTCGCCCATGGCCGCGGCCGTGGGGAAGCGCTCGTTCGGGTTCTTCTTCAGGGCCCGGGCCACCAGCGCGTCCATCGCCGGGGTCACCGACCGGTTGATGGAGGAGGGAGCCACCGGCTCCTCCTGCACGTGCGCGTACGCGATGGCCAGCGGCGAGTCGGCGTCGAACGGGATCCGACCCGTCAGCAGCTGGAAGAGCATGATGCCGACCGAGTACAGGTCGGAACGGGCGTCCACCCCGCGGCCCAGCGCCTGCTCGGGCGACAGGTACTGCGGCGTGCCGACGACCATGCCGGTCTGCGTCATCGAGGTGACGCCGGACTGCATGGCGCGGGCGATGCCGAAGTCCATCACCTTGACGACGCCGCGCTTGGTCATCATCACGTTGCCGGGCTTGATGTCGCGGTGGACGAGCCCCATGTCGTGGCTGGTCTCCAGCGCGGCCAGCACATCGGCCGTCACCTTCAGCGCCTTGTCCGCCGGCATCGCCCCGTACTGCGCGATGTCCGCCTGGAGCACGGAGCCGAGCGGCTGGCCCTCCACGTACTCCATGACGATGTACGGCATCACGGCGCCGTCGAACTCGTCCTCGCCGGTGTCGAACACGGAGACGATGTTCGTGTGCGACAGTTTGGCTACAGCCTGGGCCTCGCGCCGGAAGCGCTCGCGGAAGGACTGTTCCCGGCCCAGCTCGGTGTGCAGGGTTTTGATCGCGACCTGGCGGTCGAGCGCGGTGTCGTACGCGAGGTACACCGCGGCCATGCCGCCCTCGCCGAGCAAATCCCTTAGCTGGTAACGGCCGCGGGCCAGGGAACCGCCTGCGTACCGGCCCTGAGTGCCGTCCTGGCTCATGACTGTTGCTTCCCCTCGAGCTGCGTATGTCGCGCCCAGTCTGCCGGAGGGCAAGCACACGTCAAGCCAGGTGCCCGTTCCGTGACCACACGGGCACAGGGCGCCCATGTCCGAACGGCGACCTGTTCCGAGGCTGTAGCGTTCACCGGAGCACCGAGAAGAGACCTACCGCTGAGCGGCGGCCAAGAGAGACGACGGCGAGGACTGATGGCACCCGAACCCGAGGCAGACGGCGCCGGGATGGCCGAGGACCCTTCGCACTGGGGGGCCGGCGGTCTGGTGGGAGACGGCCGTTACCGGCTGACCCACCGGCTGGGCCGCGGCGGCATGGCCGAGGTCTTCGCCGCCGAGGACGTACGGCTGGGCCGCACCGTGGCCGTGAAGCTGCTGCGCGCGGACCTGGCCGAGGACCCGGTGTCCAAGGCCCGCTTCACGCGCGAGGCGCAGTCGGTCGCCGGGCTCAACCACCATGCGGTCGTCGCCGTGTACGACTCCGGCGAGGACAAGGTCGGCCCGAACACGGTCCCGTACATCGTGATGGAGCTCGTCGAGGGCCGCACCATCCGCGATCTGCTGATCAGCGCCGAGGCCCCCGGCCCCGAGCAGGCGCTCATCATCACCTCGGGCGTCCTCGAAGCGCTCGCGTACTCGCACCAGCACGGCATCGTGCACCGTGACATCAAGCCGGCGAACGTCATCATCACCGACACCGGTGCGGTGAAGGTGATGGACTTCGGCATCGCCCGCGCCCTGCACGGTGCGCAGTCGACGATGACTCAGACCGGCATGGTCATGGGCACCCCGCAGTACCTGTCGCCCGAACAGGCCCTCGGCAAGGCCGTGGACCACCGCTCCGACCTCTACGCGACCGGCTGCCTGCTGTACGAACTGCTCGCGCTGCGGCCCCCGTTCACCGGTGAGACCCCGCTGTCGGTGGTCTACCAGCACGTGCAGGACGCCCCGGTGCCGCCCTCGCAGCTGCCGGAGGGCCACCAGATCCCGCAGGAGCTCGACGGCCTGGTCATGCGCTCGCTGGCCAAGGACCCGGACGACCGGTTCCAGAGCGCCGAGGAGATGCGCGGGCTGGTCCAGTACGCGCTCCAGATGCTGCACGACCAGGGTCCGAACACCGGCACCTGGAACACCGGCCCGGTCACCATGGCCCTGCCGCACGGCCGGGGCGGGGCGGCGGCCACCACGGCCATGCCCGTGAGCGGGACCGGCGGGCAGCGGAAGTACCCCTCGAACGCCAACACCTCGCAGTTCCAGCAGCCGATGGTGCCCCCGCTCAACCCGGACGACGGCTCGGCCTTCCCCGGCGGGGGCGGCCACGGCCAGAACGGGCACGGCGGCGGCTACGACGGCTACGAGGACCGGGGCGGCAGCCGCTGGAAGATGTGGCTGTTCGCGGTGCTCGCCATCGTCGCGGTCGCGGCGGGCGTGGCCTACGCGGTCAACAGCGTGGGCGGCAAGGAGAAGCCGAACGGCCCGACGGCCCCGATCTCGAGCTCCAGCGGGCAGCCGAGCACCTCGGCCTCCCCGGATCCCTCGTCGTCCCAGTCGAGCCATGACGAGAGCCCCAGCTTCACCCCGCCCACGTCGAGCCGCAGCAGGTCGCAGAGCTACACCCCGTCGACCTCCGCGTCGGCGTCCGAATCGGCCTCCGCTTCGGCCTCCGCCTCGGCGTCCGCGTCGAAGTCCTCGTCCCCGCCGCCGTCGAAGTCCACCTCTCAGTCGCCGCCGCCCGCCAAGACCGGGGAGCCGGACGTCGGACGCGGCGCCGACGAGGAGTGACGTGTGACCTACGGGAACGGGCCCGGCGGAATGGAATCCGCCGGGCCCGTTCCCGTGGGTCAGAGCGCGTGCTGGTATTGCCGGTCCGGATTCCCCGCCAGCGAATGCACGGTGACGAACTGGGGTTCGATCCGCATGTAGACGGGGTCGAAGACCTCGCCGTCCACGAAATGCGGACCCGGACCGAAGAGTTCCAGTTCTGCGGTGGCCGGTTCGACGATCTGTGCGGTCCCGGTGAACTGGACCGACCACAACCGGGGATCCCGGGAATTGAAGTTGTCGGCCCCGTACGCCACCACACTGCCGTTGCAGGCCTGGTGGTAGCCGAAACCGGAGTGCATTCTCAGCACGACCTTGCCGTCCACCACGATGTGGCGGGCGAGGGCGAGGAAGGGCAGCGCGCGCATGCTGGTGGCCACTCGGCCGTACGGCACCCGGCTCAGCAGTTCGATGGCGTGGAGTTCCTCTGGGGACATGCCGTCCACTGTCGTGTACCGACAGCGTGCCGGGAAAGAGGAGCCCGCCCCGACGATCGGGGACGTTGGTCCCGAATGAAACACCCCGGGGCGGGCCACCCGTCCCGGGTCGCTCAGGTGCGCTTCTCGGCCTGGAGGCGGGCCACGTAGGCGGCGGCCTGGGAGCGCCGCTCCATGCCCAGCTTGGAGAGCAGGCTGGAGACGTAGTTCTTGATCGTCTTCTCGGCCAGGTGCAGCCGCTCGCCGATGACGCGGTTGGTCAGGCCCTCGCCGATCAGGTCGAGGATCTTCCGCTCCTGCTCGGTGAGGTTGGCCAGCCGGTCGTCGCCCTTGCCGCCCTTGCCGTCCCGCAGCCGCTCCAGCACCCGCGCGGTGGCCACCGGGTCCAGCAGCGACTTGCCCGCCGCCACGTCCCGTACGGCGCTGAGCAGCTCATTGCCGCGGATGGCCTTGAGTACGTAGCCCGAGGCGCCGGCCATGATCGCGTCGAACAGCGCCTCGTCGTCGGCGAACGAGGTCAGCATCAGGCACTTGATGTCCTCGTTCTGGGAGCGGACCTCGCGGCAGACCTCCACTCCGCTGCCGTCCGGCAGCCGCACGTCGAGGACGGCCACGTCGGGGCGGGTGGCGGGGATGCGGACCAGGGCGTCGGCCGCCGTACCGGCTTCGCCGACGATCTCGATGTCCTCTTCGACCGACAACAGCTCGTGAACACCCCGACGTACCACTTCGTGGTCGTCCAGGAGGAATACCTTGATTTTTCCGTCTTCGCGCACGAAGTCAGTTTCACACACTCACCCCTTCCCTGCCGGAGTTACCCGGGATAACGTGCCGGTGTTCCCGGCCCCTGCAAGGCTGTGACCAGTGGTTGTTCCCGCTTCCGTGGATTTACTTGGATATCCAAGCAAAATCGCAGGTCAAACGGGGTTTCGCAGTAATGCGGCGCACTGGGTAACGTGCATTGCGCAGGGCACTCGCCGGGGCACCTGTCACGCCTGAATCCGTACACAGCGCGCACCCACCCCGTGCGCGGGTACAGAGTCAGGTGAGCCGCACTGGACCCCGGAGAACCCGGGTGCCGGACCGACGGAGGAGCACACGTGACCGTGGAGAGCACTGCCGCGCGCAAGCCGCGACGCAGCAGCGGCACCAAGCGGGCGGCAGGCGCGGCAAACGCCGCCAAGCCCGCCGCTGCCACCGCGCAGACGCAGGACGCTGAACCTCAGCTCGTACAGCTGCTGACGCCCGAAGGGGACCGGGTAGACAACGCAGACAATGCGGAATTCGCCCCCTTCGTCGCCGACATCACCACCGAGGACCTGCGCGGGCTGTACCGCGACATGGTCCTGACCCGCCGTTTCGACGGCGAGGCGACCGCCCTGCAGCGCCAGGGCGAACTGGGCCTGTGGGCCTCGCTCCTCGGCCAGGAGGCCGCGCAGATCGGCTCAGGCCGTGCGCTGAACGACGAGGACTACGTCTTCCCGACCTACCGCGAGCACGGTGTGGCCTGGTGCCGCGGGGTCGACCCGACCAACCTGCTCGGGATGTTCCGCGGTGTGAACCACGGAGGCTGGGACCCGAACACCAACAACTTCCACCTGTACACGATCGTCATCGGCTCGCAGACGCTGCACGCGACCGGCTACGCGATGGGCGTGGCCAAGGACGGCGCGGACTCCGCGGTCATCGCCTACTTCGGCGACGGCGCGTCCAGCCAGGGCGACGTGGCCGAGGCCTTCACCTTCTCGGCCGTCTACAACTCCCCCGTGGTGTTCTTCTGCCAGAACAACCAGTGGGCGATCTCCGAGCCGACCGAGCGCCAGATGCGCGTGCCGCTCTACCAGCGCGCACAGGGCTTCGGCTTCCCCGGCGTCCGCGTCGACGGCAACGACGTCCTGGCCTGCCTGGCCGTGACCCGCTGGGCCCTGGACCGGGCCCGCCGCGGCGAGGGCCCGACCCTGGTCGAGGCGTTCACGTACCGGATGGGCGCGCACACCACCTCCGACGACCCGACGAAGTACCGGCGGGACGAGGAGACGCAGGCCTGGGAGGCCAAGGACCCGATCCTGCGCCTGAAGGCCCACCTGCTCGCCACCGGCGGCGCCGACGAGGCGTTCTTCGCGGAGCTGGAGACGGAGAGCGAGGCGCTGGGCAAGCGGGTGCGCGAGGCCGTACGCGCCATGCCCGACCCCGACACCATGGCGATCTTCGAGAACGTCTACGCGGACGGGCACGCGCTCGTCGACGAGGAGCGCGCGCAGTTCGCGTCCTACCTCGCGTCCTTCGAGGGTGGGGAGTGACCACCATGGCCATCGAGAAGATGTCTATCGCGAAGGCGCTCAACGAGTCGCTGCGCAAGGCCCTGGAGACGGACCCCAAGGTCCTGATCATGGGCGAGGACGTGGGCAAGCTGGGCGGTGTCTTCCGGATCACCGACGGCCTGCAGAAGGACTTCGGCGAGGAGCGGGTCATCGACACCCCGCTCGCCGAGTCGGGCATCGTCGGCACGGCGATCGGGCTCGCGCTGCGCGGCTACCGGCCGGTGGTGGAGATCCAGTTCGACGGGTTCGTCTTCCCCGCGTACGACCAGATCGTCACGCAGCTCGCGAAGATGCACGCGCGGGCCCTGGGCAAGATCAAGCTGCCGGTCGTCGTACGCATCCCGTACGCGGGCGGCATCGGCGCGGTCGAGCACCACAGCGAGTCCCCGGAGGCGCTGTTCGCGCACGTGGCGGGCCTGAAGGTGGTCTCCCCGTCGAACGCGAGCGACGCGTACTGGATGCTCCAGCAGGCGATCCTCAGCGACGACCCGGTGATCTTCTTCGAGCCGAAGCGGCGCTACTGGGACAAGGGCGAGGTCGATGTCGAGGCCATCCCCTACGAGCTGCACAAGGCACGCGTGGCGCGCGAGGGCTCGGACATCACCCTGGCGGCCTACGGCCCGATGGTGAAGGTCTGCCTGGAGGCGGCGGCCGCGGCGGCCGAGGAGGGCAAGTCGGTGGAGGTCGTCGACCTGCGCTCGATGTCCCCGGTCGACTTCGACGGGATCCAGGCGTCGGTGGAGAAGACCCGCCGGCTCGTGGTCGTCCACGAGGCGCCGGTGTTCCTGGGCGTGGGCTCGGAGATCGCCGCCCGCATCACGGAGCGGTGCTTCTACCACCTGGAGGCGCCGGTGCTGCGCGTGGGCGGTTTCCACGCCCCGTACCCGCCGGCCCGCCTGGAGGACGAGTACCTGCCGGGCCTGGACAGGGTGCTCGACGCCGTCGACCGCTCGCTGGCGTACTGAGGAGCCACGTTCATGACCATCCGCGAATTCAAGATGCCCGACGTGGGCGAGGGCCTCACCGAGGCCGAGATCCTCAAGTGGTACGTCCAGCCGGGTGACACGGTCACCGACGGCCAGGTCGTGTGCGAGGTCGAGACGGCGAAGGCGGCCGTCGAGCTGCCGATCCCCTACGACGGGGTCGTGCACGCGCTCCTCTTCGAGGAGGGCACCACGGTCGACGTCGGCCAGGTGATCATCTCGGTGCGGACCGAGGGCGGCGCCGAGCCGGAGCCGGTGGCCGAGGCCGCTGCGCCGGCCGCTGCCGAGGAGGCCGCTCCGGCGGCCCGCCAGCCCGTCCTGGTGGGCTACGGCGTCTCCGAGTCCTCCACCAAGCGCCGCCCCCGCAAGGCCGCGCCGGCGCCCGCCGTGGCCGCGCAGAACGGCACGGCGGCCCCGGCCGCTCCCGCCGCCCCGGCGCTGCCCGAGGTTCCGGTCCAGCCGGCCGGTGAGCGGCCACTGGCGAAGCCGCCCGTGCGCAAGCTGGCCAAGGACCTCGGCATTGACCTGGCGTCCGTCGTCCCGACCGGGGACGGCGGGGTCGTGACCCGCGAGGACGTCCACGCGGCGGCCGCCGCGGCCGTCGCCCCGCAGGCCGCACCGGCCCCGGTGGCGGCGGAGGTCTCCGTACCGGCGGCCCCCGCGGTCCAGGCCGAGCCGGTGGCCCGGGAGACCCGTATCCCGGTCAAGGGCGTCCGCAAGGTCACCGCCCAGGCCATGGTCGGCTCCGCCTTCACCGCGCCGCACGTCACCGAGTTCATCACCCTCGACGTGACCCGGACGATGAAGCTGGTCCAGGAGCTCAAGGCCGACCCGGACCTCGCGGGCCTGCGCATCAACCCGCTGCTCCTCATCGCCAAGGCCGTCCTGGTGGCGATCCGCCGCAACCCGGACGTCAACGCGTCCTGGGACGAGGCGGCCCAGGAGATCGTGCTCAAGCACTACGTCAACCTGGGCATCGCGGCGGCCACCCCCCGCGGCCTGATCGTCCCGAACATCAAGGACGCCCACGCCAAGACGCTCGGCGAGCTGTCGACGGCCCTGTCCGACCTGGTCGCCACGGCCCGCGACGGCAAGACCTCCCCGGCCGACATGCAGAACGGCACCATCACCATCACCAACGTCGGCGTCTTCGGCGTCGACACCGGTACGCCCATCCTGAACCCCGGCGAGTCCGCGATCCTCGCGGTCGGCGCGATCAAGCTCCAGCCGTGGGTCCACAAGGGCAAGGTGAAGCCGCGTCAGGTCACCACCCTGGCCCTCTCGTTCGACCACCGCCTCATCGACGGCGAGCTCGGCTCCAAGTTCCTCGCCGACATCGCGGCGGTCCTGGAACACCCCCGCCGCCTCGTCACCTGGTCGTAGCGGATACGGACGCACCACCCCGATGGCCGGTCTCCCCGAGGAGGCCGGCCATCGGTCGTAGGGGCCCCCGGTACCAGGCTGTTTCTTACCTGAGTAACGTGTGCGAATCGGGGGCGGCCGATTGCTCCCTGGAACGGGGGCGAAGCTCATGGGACTGACCGAGGAAATCACCGCCATGCGCGGCGGATCGGGGCATTCAGGCCGTTTGCTGGGTGAATTCCGCCGGGCGGTGTTGCTCGTACCGCTGTCCGACGGGCCCGAGGGCGGGCTGATGTCGGGGTGGCAGGGCGGGGTCCGCTGGATCCACGCCTTCACGGACGAGGCGGCCCTGGCCCGCTTCGCGCAGGTGCGCGGTCTCCCGGCCCATCAGGAGCTGGAGTACCTCGCGATCCTCGGCGCCCGGCTCGTCGACGAGGTGATCCCCACGGTCGACGGTCCGACGGGGGTGGCCGTGGACGTCGCGGACGAGGACGGCTCGATGCTCTTCCCGCCGGTCGTGGGCATCGTCCCCGACGCACAGGCCGTGGACGCACGGGAGGTGACCGTCTGATGGCGGGCAACGGAGACCTCGAGGTCTCGCCGACAGCGGTCAAGAACATCCAGGACGGTCTGCGCAAGGCCATCGCCGAGCTGCGCGAGACCGGGGACGCGGGCGGCGCGTCGATGGGATCGGGCTTCGAGGACCTCTCCATGACGGGGATGGAGGCCGGGCACATGGGCCTGGCCACCGACTTCGAGGACTTCTGCGAGCGCTGGGAGTGGGGTGTGCGCAGCCTGATCCAGAACGCCAGCGCGCTCGCCGGGAACCTGGGCATCGCGGCGGGCACGGTGTGGGAGGAGGACCAGTACGTCCAGGGCGCGTTCAAGGTCGCCGCCAACGCCGCGTACGGCAACCCGCACGCGAGCGAGGACGAGATCGAGAAGAAGTCCTGGGGCGACATCTTCAGCGCGGACGTCTACAAGCCGGACTACAGCGCGGAGTCCTTCCAGAAGGGCGCGCAGGACATCAAGCAGACCTGGTCCGACACCGGCGACAAGCTGAAGTCGAGCGGGAAGATCGGCTCGCTGAAGGACCTCCTGGACCAGGCGAACGGGGACGGTAACTGATGGGCTGGCGGGATTTCGTTCCTGATGTCATCGAGGACAAGGTCGAGGAGGGCGTCGAGAAGGTCGGCGACGGGATCGAGTGGCTCGGCGACAAGACGGCCGACCTGGCCGAGGACGTCGGGCTCGACGAGGCGGGCGACTGGATCCGCGACAAGAGCCGGTCGGCCGCGAACCAACTGGGCGCGGACGTCGCCGAGATGGAGCTCGGGCAGACCGAGGACCCGAAGAAGCTGGTCTACGGCAGCGTCTCCAAGATCCGCGAGCAGGTCTCGCATCTGAACGACTTCAAGTCGTCGTTCAACCAGGTCGGCCAGGGCCTGAAGGGCCTGGAGGGCGACGGCCTGAAGGGGAAGTCGGCAGACGCCTACCGCGAGTCGATCGCGAAGGAGCCGCCGCGCTGGTTCAAGGCCGCGGAGAACTTCGGCAAGGCCGCCGAGGCCATGGGCCGCTTCGCCGAGACGGTGGAGTGGGCGCAGGGCAAGGCGAAGGAGGCCCTGGAGGACTACAACAAGGCCAAGAAGGCCTCCGAGGACGCGCGCAAGGCCTACAACAAGCAGGTCGACACCTACAACGACGCGGTCAAGGCGAAGAAGGACCAGCTGCCGCCGAAGCCCGGCGACTTCACCGACCCGGGCACGGCCATGGCGAAGGCGGCGCAGGACAAGCTGGACGACGCGCGCCGGCAGCGCAACGAGGTCGCGGAGAGCGTGCGCTCGGCCGTGCGCGCCGCCCGGGACGCGGCCCCGCCGAAGCCGTCGTACGCCCAGCAGCTGGGGGACGGCCTGGACTACCTGGAGATAGCCAAGACGCACCTGGCGGGCGGTGTCGTCAAGGGCACGGCGGGCCTCGTCAACTTCGTCCGCTCCGTCAACCCGATGGACCCGTACAACCTGACGCACCCGGCCGAGTACCTCACGAGCCTCAACTCGACGGTCGCGGGGCTGACGGTGGCGGTCAACGACCCCATGGGCGCGGGCAAGCAGATGCTCGACGAGTTCATGAAGGACCCGTCCGAGGGCATCGGCAAGATGCTCCCCGAACTGATCGGCACCAAGGGCCTGGGCGCCCTGAAGAAGGGCGCCTCGGTCGCGAAACTCGCGGACGACGTCCCGACCGGCCCCGGCCGCAAGGCCCTCGACGGGGACGGCCCCGAAACGCACAACACCCCGGACGGGGACAAGACCAACGGCCACACCGACCCGGTGGACCTGGCGACCGGGCGGATGTACCTGCCGCAGACCGACCTCGTGCTGCCCGGCACCCTCCCCCTGGTCTTCAGCCGCCGCGCGGAGTCCGGCTACGGCGCGGGCCGCTGGTTCGGCCCCTCCTGGGCCTCCACCGTCGACCAGCACCTGGAGATCGACGCCGAGGGTGTCGTCCTGGTCAGCGAAGACGGCCTGATCGTCGGCTACCCGCACCCGGCGCCGGGTGTCCCCGTGCTCCCCGCGACCGGTCCGCGCCACCCGCTGGAGCGCACGCCGGACGGCGACTGGACGCTGACCGACCCGGCCACGGGCCGGATCCGCCGCTTCTCCCCGGCTGCCGACTGGGACGGCGAAGGGGAGGGCATCGCGCCCATCGCCCAGCTGGAAGACCGCAACGGGAACCTCGTCACCTTCGAGTACGACGCCGCCGGCACCCCGCTCGGCATCGCCCACTCCGGCGGCTACCACCTCCGCTTCGAGACCGCCGAGGGCCGCATCACCGCCCTCCACCTGACCGGCGGCCCGCGCGTCCTCGCGTACGGCTACACCGACGGCAACCTCACCGAGGTCACCAACTCCTCCGGCCTGCCCCTGCGCCTGGTCTACGACGAGCGCGGACGCATCACCTCCTGGACCGACACCAACGGCAGCCGCTACGACTACGCCTACGACGACCAGGACCGCTGTGTCGCGGAGGGCGGGACCGAGGGCCACCTCGCGCTCACGCTCGACTACGACACCCGCGATCCGGAGACCGGCCACCGCGTCACCGCGGCCACCACCGCCGACGGGCACACCCGCCGCTACGTGATCGACGAGCGGTGCCGCGTCGTCGCCGAGGTCGACCCGCTCGGCGCGGTCACCCGCTACCAGTACGACAGCGCCGGGCGCGTGACCAGCCGTACCGACGCACTGGGCGCCACCTCCCGCCAGGAATACGACGAGGCGGGGCGGATCACCCGCTCGATCCGTCCCGACGGCCGCACCGCGGGCACCGAGTACGACGCACTGGGCCTGCCGGCCCGGGTGGCCAACGCCGACGGCACGGTCATCCGCCAGACCTTCGACGAGCGCGGCAACCGCACCTCGCTCACCACCTCGGCGGGTGCCGTCACCACCTTCGGCTACGACGAACGCGGCCACGTGGTCACGGTGACCAACCCGCTGGGCGCCGTCACCCGCTTCACCACCGACGCGGCCGGCCTCCCGCTCACCATCACGGACCCCCTCGGGGCCACCTCCCGGTACGAGCGCGATGCCTTCGGGCGCCCGGTGCGCGTGACGGATCCGCTCGGCGGGGTCACGGCCATGGAGTGGACTCCCGAGGGGCGGCCCGCTCGACGGGTGGCCCCGGACGGGGCCGAGTCGGTGTGGACGTACGACGGCGAGGGCAACTGCACCTCCTTCACCGACCCGGCGGGCGGGGTGACCCGCTTCGAGTACACCCACTTCGACCTGCTCGCGGCCCGGACCGGGCCCGACGGCGTACGGCACGAGTACACCTACGACGCGTTGCTGCGGCTGACGGGCGTACGCAACCCCCAGGGTCTGACCTGGGAGTACGTGTACGACGCTGCGGGGCGGCTGATTTCGGAGACGGACTTCGACGGCCTGACGCTGACCTACGCCCACGACCCGACGGGGCGCCTGCGCTCACGTGTGAACGGGCTGGGCGAGGAGATCGAGTACGAGCGGGACGTGCTCGGCCGGATCATCCGCAAGACCTCTCCCACCGGGACGGCGACCTTCGAGTTCGACGTCTTCGACCTGCCCGCGGCGGCGGTCTCCTCCGACGGCACCCGGCTGCTCCGCATCCGCGACCGGCACGGGCGACTGGTCGAGGAGCAGGTGGACGGCCGTACGGTCCGCTACGCGTACGACGAGCTGAGCCGGCCGGTGGGCATGACCACCCCCACCGGGGCGGAGACCCGCTGGACGTACGACGAGGGCGGCCACTGCACCGAGATCACCGCCTCGGGCCGGAAGCTGACCTTCGAGCGGGACGCGGCCGGCCGCGAACTGACGCGGCGCATCGGCGACAGCACGGAGCTCCACCAGACCTTCGACGCGGTCGGCCGGCTCACCACCCGGCACATCACCGGCTCGGACCAGCGGACCCTGGTGCGCCGCGGCTACAGCTACCGTGCCGACGGCAATCTGCTGGCGATCGACGACGAGGCGACGGGGCCGCGGACCTTCACCCTGGACTCGGCCTCCCGGGTCACCGCCGTGGACGCCGCCTCCTGGTCGGAGCGGTACGCCTACGACGAGGCGGGCAACCAGACCTCGGCCGCCTGGCCGGAGCAGCTGGGTGTGGAGGCCGCCGGTGAACGCGCCTACACCGGGACGCGGATCACCCGCGCGGGCCGGGTCCGCTACGAGCACGACGCCCAGGGCCGGGTGATCCTGCGGCAGAAGACCCGGCTCTCCCGGAAGCCTGACACCTGGCACTACACCTGGGACGCGGACGACCGGCTCACGGAGGTGACCACCCCGGACGGGACGCGGTGGCGCTACCGCTACGACGCGATGGGGCGCCGCGCCGCGAAGCAGCGGCTCGCGGCGATCGACGTTTCACGTGAAACATCGTCGGACGAGATCGTGGAGGAGACCGTCTTCACGTGGGACGGCCCGACCCTCGTCGAGCAGACGACGCGCTCGGCGGGCAACCCGCACGAGGTCACGCTCAGCTGGACGCACTCCGGCCGGCACCCGCTCACGCAGGTGGAGACCATCCACCGGACGTCGCAGGCCTCGCACGCGTCGCAGGAGGAGATCGACAGCCGCTTCTTCGCCATCGTCACGGACCTGGTCGGCACGCCGACCGAGCTGATCGACGAGCAGGGAGAGGTCGCCTGGCGCACCCGCTCGACGCTCTGGGGCACGACGGCCTGGAACCGGGACGCTTCCGCCCACACCCCGCTGCGCTTCCCGGGCCAGTACCACGACCCGGAGACCGGCCTCCACCACAACTACTTCCGCACCTACGACCCGGAGACGGCCCGCTACCTGACGGCCGACCCGCTGGGTCTCGCACCGTCCCCGAACCCGGTCGCCTACGTCACGAACCCGCTCGTGTGGGCGGACCCGCTGGGCCTCAGCCCCTGCCCGAAGGAGGGCGAGGAACGCAAGGCCCTGCCCCCGGCGAGGCGTGAACCCCCGCACCTGGAGGGGTCACCGATCGTCGCGCGCTTCGCCCAGCCCGGCGAGGAGTTCAACATGGTGATCTCGCAGGGCCAGACCCGACCGGGTGGGTTCGGTACCTTCGACGACGTCCCCAACCAGCAGTTCGTACGGGACCAGCTGGCCGTCCGTACCGACTGGAAGGACGACGTCTCGCTCCTGCAGCGCTACCGCATCTCGGACGGTGACCCGATCCTCGTCCAGGAGAGCATCATCGGACCCCAGGTGGACCCGAAGCTGGGCCATCTGCCCGGCGGCGGCACTCAAATAGAGATCATGGAATTCGGCGACCGAGCCCGGCTGATCCCAGTCGGCCCACCCACGGAGATCCCCAAGTGACCGAAGAACAGCCCGACGTCGTGGTCGCCTGGACCCAAGGCGACACCACGGTCCGGTGGAGCGGCCCGGCCGGAGAGGTGGAGCAGCGGTACGAGAAGCCTCCACAGGACGTCATGGCGTGGCGGGAGAACGGCGAGACGCTGGTACTGGTGGTGGAAGCCATCGACGGAGCGCCCTTCACCCCGTCGGACAACGCGGTGGTCTACCGGGCGGACGGCACGGAGCGGTTCCGTCTGCACCCGCCGCGCGACCTGGTGGGCAACCCGGATGACGTGCACGGCTTCTACACCGCCTTCCCTCAGGGCGGGCGGCCGCTCCTGGTCATGGTCACGCGCAACGCGGGTGATTTCCAGGGCCGCATCGACCTGGAGACCGGCGAGATCGTGGACACCAACACCTGGCGCTGAGTCGGAAAACACCTGGTCGGCGGGGTGGGGTCATGTGATCATCACCGGATGCTCTTTCGCGCTGCCACCGCAGACCCCGCCGACATGGACCGTGCCCTGGCCTACCCGGCCGACGGCCCCGTCCCCGCCCTGACCCCCGAGAAGATCCGGGAGGAGCTCGCCGGGAACCGGCTGCGCCCCGAGTGGATCTGGTTCGCCGAGGACGAGGACGGGGAGGTCCTGGCCCGCGCCCTGTGGTGGGGGCGCGCCGACAGCGAGCGGCCCATCGCGCTCGACTGCCTCCAGGTGCGGTCCACCGTGGCCGACCCGGGCGCGCTGGCCGCCGGGCTGCTCGCCGCCGGCCACGCCGCCTTCGGCACGCTTCCGCTCTACAACCTCTCGCTGTCCCGCGGTTGGCAGGCCGACGCGGAGCTGGCCGCGGCCGTCGGCTGGCGCCGGCAGGCCGCGTACGAGACCGGGCTGACCCGGGAGATCGAACGCCTGCGCTACGAGTGGACCCCGGCGGCCGGGATCCCGGAGCCCGCCGGGCGCCTCGTCTTCCGGGAGGGCACGGACGAGGAGTTCCTGGACGCCTTCGTCCGGCTCTCCCACGGCAGCCTCGACCTGACCACCATCGGCGAACTGCGCACGATGGACGCCGAGCAGCTGGCCCGCGATGACTTCGAGTTCTACAACGACTGCCCGGGCGAGCGCTCCTGGTGGCGCCTGGCCCATCTCCCCGACGGCACCCTGGCGGGCATGGCCATCCCCTCGGCGACCCCCTACCACCGCAACGTCGGCTACCTGGGCGTCGTACCGGAACAGCGCGGCAAGGGCCTGATCGACGAGATCCTGGGCGAGATCACCCGCTTCCAGGCCTCCGAGGGCGCCGAGCGCATCACCGCGACCACGGACACCGTCAACGTCCCGATGGCGGCCGCCTTCGACCGCGCCGGCTACGAAGTGACCGAGATCCGCCTCGTCCTGGAGCCCGGCGAGAGCTGAGGGACACGCCCCCGGGGCGGTAGCCTCCCGCCCGAGGCCGGGGAGAAGGGGGCGCGGGGTGTCCATCGCCGAATTGCAGGTGTACTCCGTCGAGGAGGCCGACGCCACGGGCGGCGTCTGCGTGGTGCGGTGCATCGGCGGGGTGGCGCGCGCCGGGCAGGTCTACGCGGCCGGGGAGCTGCGGCTCGGGCTGCGCCGCATCGAGCGGTACGGGCGCAGCGTCGGCTTCTTCGACGCCGGGCACATGGCGAAGGTCCACCTCACGGGCGCCGTGGTCGCGCTGCTCACCCGCGGCCAGGTGCTGACCTCCGTACCCGCCGACGCGCACACGCTGGAGGAGCTGGAGGACTGGCTGGCCACCGATCCGCCGCTGGCGGACGAGCCGCTGCCGCGGACCCTGCGCGTGCTGGCCGTCGGACGGATGCAGGACGACGGGCTGCCCGACGGGATCCGGCTGCGCTGGGGCCGGGTGGCGGTGATCGCGGCCCGGCGCTGCGCGGCGGCGGAGGGCACGGCCGAACTGTCCTGGTGGGCCGAGCTGGCCCACGCCCGCAGCTACCTGATCCGGACCTTCGGCCCCGCGCGCGGCGGCGATCCGGCCGCCCTGTGCCTAGAGGTGCTGGACCTGTTCGACCTGACCCCGGCCGAGGCCGCGACGGAGGCCCGCGGCTGGCGCGACCTCCCGCCGCCCCGGATCCTGCACCTGCGCCGCATCAAGGTCCTGATCGGCAGCATCGCCCCCGTACGTCCCCACCTCCGGGACACCGACCCACTGGCGGCGGCGGTCGACGCCTGGTCGGCTGTGCGGCCGCGGCTGCCGTAGGGGCGGGCGCCAAAGGGGGTGACATCGGGTTTTGGACACTGGATGATGGCCAGCGTACGCGGGGGGTCGCGTGCGCCCGACTGTCGCTGGGGGAACAGGACGTCCAACGGACGTCTGCCAGTCGCGCGGCGCCGCAGCATCCCTCGTGACTCCACGTCTCTCCTCACGAAGGAAACCCTTCTGGTGCGTTCCACTCGCACGACGGTCCTGCTGACCGCAGGTCTCGTCACCCTTCTCGGCCTTCCGGGCACCGCCTCGGCCGCCGATGGCCCGGCCTCCCTCTACGTCGACAACCGTGACGGAGCGAACTGCTCCGACACCGGATCCGGTACGCAGGCCGCCCCGTTCTGCACGGTCTCGGCGGCCGCCAAGGCCGTGCAGCCGGGTCAGACCGTGCGCATCAAGCCGGGCAGGACGTACGACGAGGCCGTCACCGTCGACCGCTCCGGTGAGCCGGGCAAGCCGATCACCTTCCTCGCCGATTCGGTCAACGGCTATCCCGCGACGGAACTGTCCAAGTCCCTGACCATCAGCGGAGCCTCCCACGTGGTGGTCCGCGGACTCGGCGTCATCGGAGGCCTCCAGGTCAAGCACTCCACCGATGTCGAGCTGGACCGGCTCGACATCCGCAAGGGCAGGCTCGTCTCCGCCGTGGTCGGTGAGGAGAGCGCGGACGTGCGCTTCAGCCGCAGCCGGCTGAGGGGCGTCCGCATCGAGGGCGGTTCCCGGGGCACGGTCCTCAGCCGCAACGAGATCACCGGCAGCGCGCAGGCGGCGGCCGCCGTGGTGGACGCGCCTGGCACCGTCGTCACCAACAACACCTTCTTCGGCGGCTGCGCGACGACCCTCTCGCTCAGCGGCGGCTCGACCGGCGCGTCCCTGTTCAACAACCTGCTCTACACCGATCACTACGCCCCGTGCCAGTCGCCCGATCCGCGCCACGGCATGGCGGTGTCGCAGAGCGCGGCGTCCGACACCCGGGCCGACTACAACCTGATCGCCGGCCATCCCGAGGTCGCGCTGGTGCCCTACAGCTGGTCCGGCACCGCCTATGGCACCCCGGCGGCGTTCCGGGCCGCGACCGGTCAGGGCGCGCACGACATCCTGACCCCCTCGTACGAGGGCGTCGGCCCGAAGGACGGCTCTCCCACCATCGACTCCGCCGACCCGACGGCACCGGGCGCGCTGTCCACCGACTTCGACGGTCTGCCGAACGCGGACGACCCGCGCGTCGCCAACACCGGCAAGGACGGCGGGTACCTCGACCGCGGGGCGCACGAGACCCAGGACACCCTGAGCTACGTCCTGCTGAACGTCGAGCAGGCCTGGGCGCCGATCGGCACCACCGTGACGGCGCAGGCCGCCACGGACAGCATCTGGGCCGCCGGGGTGACCTTCCGCTACGACTTCGGCGACGGGACGGCCCCGGTCGTCACCAAGGCGGGTACCGCCCAGCACGTGTACAAGACGCCGTGCGACTGTGTCGTCAAGGTGACGGCCATCAACGGCATCGGGGTCGAGGTCGCCGCCGAGAAGCCCGTCAAGGCGGCTCCGGCCGGCCCACTGGCGGCAGGATTCACCGCCGATCCGGTCGTGCCGACCTCGGACAACCCGATGAGCCACATCCTCCCGCTGACCCTCCGGATCAACCCGCAGGCCGCCTCCGTGACTCCGTGGGAGATCCACGACGTGTCCGTGGACTTCGGTGACGGCACCTTCGACCGTCGCGACCACCTGGACAGTGGCTTCGACCACGCCTACGCCCAGCCCGGCGAGTACAAGGTGACGCTCACCCTCCGGGACGCCAAGGACGCCGTGTCCACGGTCACCCGGACCGTGCGGGCCGACTACACGGCCTCCGGGTACGTCCCCACCACCCCGTTCCGCGTGCTGGACACCCGGACCTCCAGGACTCCCGTCCAGGGCGGCACCCCCGCACCGGTGGTCCTGCCCGTCGGCTACACCGTGCCGGACCACGTCCTGTCGGGGAGCATGGCCGTCGCCGTCCTCAACGTGACCGTCACCGAGGCCACCGAGGACACCCACCTGAGCGTCTGGCCCGCAGGCCAGCCGCGTCCGACGACGTCGAACGTCAACATCAAGGCGGGCGGCACCGCCTCCAACACCGTCACGGTGCCCGTCGGCGCCGACGGCAAGGTGCAGGCCCAGCTCAACGCCGGCCGCGCCTCGCTCATCGTGGACTTCGTCGGCTACTACCAGCCCAACACCGGGCAGCGGTTCAGCCCGATCGCACCGACCCGTGTCGTGGACACCCGCAGCACCGGCGGCGCGCTGGGCGGCGGCCAGACCCGTACGGTCAAGGTCGCCGGAGTGGGCGGCATCCCGGCCGACGCCACGGCGGTCGCGCTGAACCTGACCAGCACCGGCACCACGACGCCCACGCACGTGATCGCGTACCCGGACCCGGCCAAGCGCCCCGCGACCTCGAACCTCAACCCCGAGCCCGGCCAGGACAAGTCCAACCAGGCGATCGTCCCGGTCGGGCCGAACGGCACCATCACCCTCTACAACAACGCCGGATCGACCGACCTGGTCCTGGACGCGGTCGGTTACTACGGCAAGGACGGCAAGGCCCTCTTCACCCCGGCCGTCCCCACCCGCCTCGCCGACACCCGCACCACCGGCAAGCTCGCCCCCGGCGCCACCACCACCGTCGCCGGCATCCCCGCGAACGCCCTCGGCGCCGTCGTGAACGTCACCGCCACCGAGACCACCGCGCCCGGCTTCCTCACCGTCTACGGCTACGGCGGCACCCTCCCCGGGGCCAGCAGCCTCAACACCCGGCCCGGCGCCAACATCCCCAACCACGTCACCACCCCCGCCTCCGGCGGCCGCATCAACATCACCAACAGCTGGGGCGGCAGCAACCACGTGATCACCGACCTGCTCGGCTACTTCACCCAGGGCTAGCCGGAGCCGGCGAGAACCACGGAGCCCCCGTCCCCCGCACACCGCGGGAGACGGGGGCTCCTGGCTCACCGCCTACTTCGCCGCGGCGTTGCCGAGGACCTTGGTCGGGGTGATGCGGACGACCACGCGGATCTGCTCCGGCGGGGCCTTCGAGAACTCCTTGGCGCCCTCCGGGCCCAGGTACTCCTCGGCGATACGGGAGGTGATGGCCCGCCCGGCGTCCTCGGTGACGGTGGCGGTGCCGCGGATCTCGGCGTAGAGGAAGGGGTTGGCCGTGTCGAAGACGGTCAGGCCGACCCGCCCGTCGCGGACGATGTTGCGCTCCTTGCGGCGGCCCTGCTCGGTGGAGATCAGCAGGTCGCCGCCTTCGCGGGTCACCCAGACCACCGAACTCTGGGGACTGCCGTCGGGGTTGAGGGTGGACAGTACGGCGGGGTGCGGGGCGTCGAGGAGCCCCCGTACGGTGTCGTTCAACTCAACAGTCATGAAGATCAGACTAGTTGCAGAAGTCGGATGACTGTCCGGAATGCGGGTATCCCGACACGTCTTCGTCACATCGCCCAGGGGATGTTGAGCCACGGGCTGGCCGGGTCGGTCGTCAGCGTCAGGTGGGTGGCGAGCGAGGTGTCGTACCACTCGCCGAACTCCTCCTCGTCGAAGTGCAGGCACCGCGCGAGCGCGTACCCGGCGGAGAAGTCCTCCCACGAGCGGTACGCGCCGCGCGCGGCCTCGCCCGCGCGCAGGACGGCGCGCTCGGCGTCCGCCAGGGTCCCGTACCGGGTGCCGAGCCCCCACCGGGCCATTTGCGAGGCCCGCCCGAGGTCCCAGGCGTCGACCGAGCGTACGTAGCCTCCCGGGGCGAGCAGTCCGTCGGCCCGGAAGCGCTGCTCGTAACGGGCGATGCGGCCGATGAGCCGCTGTACGCCCGCGATCTCGCCCTCGACCTCGGCGGTGGGGCGGGGCTCGGCGACCCTGACCCCGTCGGGGGTGAGCTGCGCCTCGGCGGACAGCTCCGCGCGGCGGCGCAGGGTGGCCTCGGCGGCGTGCCGCCAGTGCTCCACGTCCACCGGGCCGGCGAAGTCGGAGGCGAGGACCCGGCGCACGCGCAGGGCGAACTGCCACACCGGGCTGACGATCTCGGTGTTCAGCATGCCCTGGAGGACGTCGAGCCAGCCCGCGCTGTCCGTGATGTCCCACGACTCGCGGAGGCGTTCGCGCTCGCGGGTGTAGCCGCTGCCGTGGTAGGCGAGAGCGTTCCAGAACTCGCCGTTGCTGACGGCGAGGTGCGCCCCGACGGCGAGGCCGTGGGCGACCGGGCCGTGCAGCGGGCCGCCGGTGTGCAGGGCGTGCACGGCGTTCCGGGGCAGGCCCCAGGTGGTGACCGCGTCCCAGTGCGCGCGCCAGCGGGCGCGGTCGGCGGGGGTGGTGGTGAGGTAGGCCTCGGCGGGGCTGCCGGGGTTCACGGCGAGGTAGGCAGGATCCCGGTGGCCCCAGGCGTTCGCGAACCAGGCGAGGCTCTGGCGGTGGAAGACGGTCTCGGGCGTGGGCGCCGACAGCATCCCGGCGGTGTAGACGACGAGGCTCCGGCCGTCGGGGGTCGGGAGGAACCGGGCGTGCTGCGGTTCGGCATCGACCAGGGCGCGGGGCTGGGGCATGAAGAGCTCGGCGCGCGCGAGGGCGTCGAGGTACGCCGCCCAGTCGCCGCGGGCCTTGCTCTCGTACAGCTCCCGCTCGATGGAACTCGGCGCAATCCAGCCATGCATGCCGAGCAGCCTAACGGGGCCTTTGGCGGCCCAGCGTGAGGTGGGCCGCCGGGCGAGGTGCCAGCCTGTGGGGCTGGTCCTTTTCCCAGCGACCTCCTCCCGAACCCGTCGTGCGACGTTAATCGCAACG